>DATBJG010000434.1:0-2742 GCA_036556585.1 Vicinamibacterales bacterium | reverse complement strand
CCGTTCTTTTCGTACATCATCGTTGCCGTCCGCGCCGGCACGCCCGAGGACATGACGTCCTGGCGATTGCGCGAGGATCGCTCTGCATTCGACGAGGAAAGCCTCACTCATGCCGAACACAATCAACATCCCGACGCCGCTTCGTCCATTCACGGATAAGAAGGAATCCGTCGAGGTCAGCGGTGCCACGGTTGGCGAGCTGCTCGCCGATCTGACGACGCGCTACGAGGGACTGCGCAAGCATCTGTATGCCGACAACGGCAAGCTGCGGAACTTCGTGAATGTCTATCTGAACGACGAGGACATCCGTTATCTGCAGAAAGAGCAGACGCCCGTGAAGTCAGGCGACACGCTGAGCATCGTTCCGTCTGTGGCAGGGGGCGCGCCCACCTCCGCTGAAGCCATGGTGGGCAAGCCGGCGACGGCGGCCCCACCCTCGACTGAACTCTCCGCGGAAGAGATCAAGCGTTACAGCCGGCATCTCATCATGCCGGAGATGGGGATGGATGGTCAGCGCAAGCTGAAGGCCGGGAGCGTGCTGTGTATCGGCGCTGGTGGTCTCGGCTCTCCGGCGGCGATGTATCTGGCCGCGGCTGGCATCGGCCGTCTCGGTATCGTGGACTTCGACGTCGTTGATTTCAGCAACCTGCAGCGTCAGCTGCTGCACACGACCAATGACGTCGGACGGACGAAGCTCGAGTCGGCAAGAAGCAAGGTCGTTGCGCTGAATCCGCACGTGCAGGTGGACACTTACGAAGAAGCGCTGTCGTCCGAGAACGCGATGCGGTTGTTCGAGGGTTACGACGTCATTCTCGACGGGACCGACAATTTTCCGACGCGGTACCTCGTGAACGACGCCTGTGTGCTGTCAGGGATTCCGAACGCATACGGCAGCATCTTCCGGTTCGAGGGCCAGGCGTCGGTATTCGGCACCAAGGACGGGCCGTGCTATCGCTGCCTCTATCCCGAGCCGCCACCGCCCGGGCTCGTGCCGAGCTGCGCCGAAGGCGGTGTGCTCGGGGTGTTGCCGGGAATCATCGGTGTGATTCAGGCGACGGAATCGATCAAGCTGATCACGGGCATCGGCGAGCCGCTGATCGGCCGCTTCCTGATCTACGACGCGCTGAAGATGCGGTTCCGCGAGCTGAAGCTGAAGAAGGATCCGGAGTGCCCGGTGTGCGGTCCGAATCCGACCGTCACGAAGTTGATTGATTACGAGCAGTTCTGCGGCGTGCGGCCGGAGCCGGCGCCCGCACAGACGACAGGAGCCGCTGTGAACGATTGGGAGATCTCACCGGTCGATTTGAAGAAGAAGCTCGATGCCGGCGAAACGCCGTTCATCCTCGACGTCCGTGAGCCGAACGAGTACCAGATCAACCGCATCCCGGGTTCGACGCTGATTCCGCTCGGCGAGCTGCCGCGGCGATATCAGGAGCTGCCAAAGGATCGAGAGATCGTGACGCAGTGCAAGATCGGCGGTCGCAGCGCAAAGGCTCAGGACTTTCTGAAATCGGTCGGGTTCACGAACGTGAAGAACCTCAAGGGCGGGATCCTTGAGTGGATCGATAAAGTCGATCCATCCCAGCCCAAGTATTAGGTGGTTGGTGGTTGGTGGTTTTTGACCACCAACTACCAACGGTGAATCAAACCAGGGAAATCCGACCAATCTTGACGGGATTTCCCTAGGAGACTAGAATACCGACTGGAGCGGTCGGAATTAGGCTGAGTTCATGCTGAGGTTGTCGAAGAAGGCCGACTACGCGCTGATCGCGATGAAGCACCTGGCCCAGAAGGACACCGGGTCGACGTCGACGAGCGCGCGTGAAATCGCCGAGCACTACGACATCCCCATCGAGCTGATGGCCAAGGTGCTCCAGCGCTTGGTGCGTACCCGGCTGCTGGTCTCGACCCAGGGCACTCGAGGGGGCTATACCCTGGGTCGGCCGTCCGCGTCGATCAGCGTCGCCGATGTCATCGAAGCGATCGACGGCCCGTTCACCGTAACGGCCTGTTCGTCGGACAAACACGACTGCGAACAGTACGGAAAGTGCAGCGTGCGCGGTCCGCTATGGCGGATCCGGGAACGGATCGTACAGACGCTTGGCACGGTTACGCTTGCGGATATGGCCTCCGAGCAGGAGCCGACATTTGCTGCGCCTGTCGCGGTCGTGCGACGTGGCGCGTAGGGCACGTCCTGTGGACGTGCCGGAACGGCCGGTCAAAAAGGACCGGCCCTGCGGGAATTGAGATGAAGCTGCCGATTTACATGGACTATCACGCCACCACACCCGTGGATCCGCGGGTGCTCGAGGCGATGACCCCGTACTTCACCAGCCACTTCGGCAACGCCGCCAGCCGCAACCACTCCTTCGGCTGGGAAGCCGAGGAAGCCGTGGAGACTGCCCGCAAGCAGGTGGCCGATCTGATCGGCGCCAGCGCCAAAGAAGTCATCTTCACCAGTGGCGCGACCGAATCGAACAACCTCGCCATCAAAGGCGTCGCGGAGATGTACCGTGAGAAGGGCAATCACATCATCACATGCGTAATCGAGCACAAGGCGGTCATCGACACGTGCAAGAAGCTCGAAAAACAGGGTGCACGCGTTACCTATCTGCCGGTGCAGAAGGACGGCCGCATCAGTCTCGACGACTTGCGTGACGCGATTACCGACAAGACGATCCTCATCACGATCATGACCGCCAACAACGAGATTGGCGTGTTACAGCCGATCGCCGAGATCGG
>DATBJG010000433.1:0-13313 GCA_036556585.1 Vicinamibacterales bacterium | reverse complement strand
AGAATGCGGCCCATCCAATACCTCGCTATCTATAGTCACCGAAACCATTCCCCGGTCGACGGCGCCGACACCGGGAGCGTGATCGTGAACCGTGTGCCCCGGCCCGGCGAGCTGGTCAGGTCGATGCTGCCGTCGTGCGCATCCACAATCTTTCGCACGATGGCGAGGCCGAGTCCGGAGCCTTGCGGTTTTGTCGTAAAAAACGCATTGAAGATTCGATCGCGCAGCTCGCGCGGCACGCCCGGACCATCGTCTATCACGTCGACGACCACCGTGCGCAGAGGCCGCGACGGATCGCTCTGACCGTGATCCTCATCGAGCGAATCCTCCCGGGCCGTGATTTTGACGTGGCCCTTGCCGTTGAGCGCCTCGAACGCGTTGATCAGCAGATTCGCAAACAACTGCACGAGCTGATGCTGATCGCCCTGAATCGGGGGCAGTCCTTCACCGAGCTCCAGCTGCACGTCCACGCAACGGTCGGGCATCTTGCGCGCCGCGAGTACCGTCGCGCCTTGTAACACGTCAGACACCGTGGTGCGTTCAACCTGCAGCCTGATCGGGCGGACGAACTCCAGGGCTTCGAGCACGATGGCATTGGCCAGCTTGGCTTCGTTGATGATGTCTTTGAGAATCGATTGCGCATCCGCCGAATCGGGAACCTGGCGGCGCAGAAGTCCCGCCATGACCTCGATGCCGGCCAAAGGATTCTTGACTTCGTGAGCGATGGCTGCGGCCATCTCACCCAGGGCAACCAGCCGATCGCGCAATCGTTCACGTTCGACGAGTTGCTCGACGCGCGTCAGGTCCTTGAAGAACAACGCCGCACCCGTGTGCCGGCCTCGTTCATCTGAGATATGGGACAGCGTGTAGCCAATGACCTTGCCGCTCGACCGCAGCCGCAGCTCAGCGCGGTTCGGCAGATTGTGAAGGTCGAACGCGCTGGCGAGCACTCGGACGACGTCCGGATGTTCCTGCAATGCCATCGCAAACGGTCGGCCGATGATGTTCGAGCCTCGTTTCAACCGGAAAATTCGGCAGGCTTCCGCATTGACCGCAGCAACCCGGCCATCGCGCGTGATGACCAGCACGCCATTCCGCATGCTGAAGACCAGCTGGCGGAAGAAGCGGTCGGGGATTGGATCCGCCCGTTTCGACAGGCGACCGCCCCGCTTGGCGGCTGGTTTGGTCACACGCCGTCGTGAGGGACGACCGTTCGAACGGGGCATGAGGGCCTCGGTCGTTGGTGCAGAAGTGGGAAGCATCTCGTCGGTTCCGGCTCCGTCGGCCCAGTCACAGCCGTCTCGCAATAAACCGCAAAGGCTGTGCCCTGAGCACGTGACCCGAAACGACGCCTAAATGACTGTAAACAGGATGCCTAATCTGTTATGGCAGCGCCCGCTGATTACATTATCGTGATCAGGATCGGGTTTCTGTAACGGCGTTTACGAAGCTGGCGGGCGCCGAGGACAGATCTCAGATGTGTCATTCGGTCCCGGCTTGCCCAGGCGCGTGCAATTGCTCCCATTGGTGCATCAGATCGCCCACTTCCCACATCAGCATCTGGTGGCGATCGATCAATGGTTTGGCCGCCTCGTGGTCCTCGTAAAACCCTGGTGCGGCCATGGTCGCCTCGAGCTCGCGAATGGCCTGCTCGCGGTCGGCAATCCGTGACTCGAGCTCGGCGATCTTCGATTGAAGCTGGGCTGCCGCCTGCTTCTGTCGGCGCTCTTCCGATCGCTGACGCTTCCGGGCTTCGTGTTGCACGGCTCCATCGCCGTTGGCGCTTGGCTGGGGGGTCGGTCGGCTGGCTTCGCGCGCTGACCTCGCGCGCGCCAGCGTCTTTGGAATGGGTGGCGGGGCTTGCGCCGGTTCGCGATCGAGCTGCGACTTGTGCCAGAGAAATTCCGGATACGTACCTGGGAATACGACAGCGTCTCCGTGTCCGACCTCAATGATCTTCGTGGCGAGCTTTTCGACAAAGTATCGATCGTGCGAGACGAAGATGAGCGTCCCACCGTAGTCCTCGAGCGCTTCGAGCAGCACTTCCTTCGAGTCCAGATCGAGGTGGTTGGTAGGTTCGTCGAGCAGCAGCGTATTGGACGGACGAAGGAGCATCCGCGCAACCGCCAGCCGCGTGCGCTCGCCTCCCGACAGCACCGCCGCCCGCTTGTACACGTCATCCCCCGAGAAGAGAAAGCCGCCGAGGATGTTGCGGATGGCGGGCACCATGTGGAGCGGGGACCCTGCTGCAAGCGTCTCGTAGACCGTCAGTGCCGGATCCAGCCGCGTCGCTTCGTCCTGCGCAAAATACTGCATGACGACCTGGTGACCCTCCTGGCGCTGACCCGACTCGGGCGCTTCGACGCCCGACAGAATCCTCATCAGGGTGGATTTGCCGGCGCCATTCGGTCCCACCAGGGCGACCCGGTCGCCCCGCTCGAAGTGAAGCGTGACCTTGTCGAGCACCACTCGCGTCCCGTAAGCCTTGTGTGCCCCTTTGATTTCCAGCACGGTCCGGCCGCTTTTCGCACAGGCCGGGAACGTAAAGTGGATGCGTTGTCGCTCGGGTGGCGCCTCAATCGGTACGACTTTCTCGAGCATCTTGATCCGGCTCTGCACCTGGGCGGCCTTCGTGGCCTGATAGCGAAACCGATCGATGAACTGTTTGACGCGAGCGATTTCCGCATCTTGTTCCCGCTTGGCCTGTCGAAGCCGATCCAGACGGGCGTCCCGCTCGACGATGTACTCACTATAGTTGCCGTGGTAGTCGGTAAGCGTCCGCAGGTTGAGATCGGCAATGCGGGTGACGACTTTGTCGAGAAAGAAGCGGTCGTGCGAGACGACAATGACCGAATGGGGGTACGCGGACAGAAACTCTTCGAGCCAGTTTCGCGCTTCGAGGTCCAGGTGATTGGTCGGCTCGTCGAGCAATAGCAGATTTGGCTGGCCCAGCAAGAGCTTGGCAAGGGCAAGCCGCATCTGCCAACCCCCCGAGAACGTCTCGGTAGGCTTGGAGAGATCCTCTTCGCTGAACCCGAGCCCCGCCAGCACCGTCTTCGTCTTCAGTTCGAAGTTGTACCCGTCGCCCAGGCGAAAGCGGTCCTGCAGGTCGCTGTACCGGGCGAGCATCGCGTCGTGCTCGTCGGCCGGCACCGACGGGTCTCCCAGCCGGGCCTCGATGTCGTGCATTTCGGCCTTGAGTGCCAGCAGCGGCGCAAAGGCCAGACACGCCTCATCGAACACCGAGCGACCACTGTGGAGGATGCCATCCTGGGGCAGGTACCCGGTGGTCAGCGTCGCCGGTCTGATAATGCTTCCGCTGTCTGGTTCGTCGAGACTTCCCAGCATGCGCAGCAACGTCGTCTTGCCGGCACCATTTGGTCCGCACAAACCCACGCGCTCACGCAGAGAGATTTGCCACGTCACATGATCGAACAGGACGCGATCTCCGAACGACTTGGTCAGGTCAGACAGTTGAATCACAATTCGCGGTCGGCGGTCTAAAGACCCGCCTCGACAAGATTTCAAGTTCGACGGCAACGAGTTCCGTAGAGGCGGGTCTTTAGACCCGCCTCCCTCGTCACCCGCGTCACGACCAGATCCAAAGATCTTAACATGCTGTCCCGGCCCGTTTCCGTTGCGTCGGTGTCTAAGCACACTGAAGGAACTCGCTACGGTCCCCCACCGACAAGGCTCCGATGCAAAACAGGCTCGTCTCGCCGCGGTCAGCCTTCTGGGTGACCGACATCCTCTCTGATCCGGTCGCTCGTGAATTCGTGTTCGGGCGAGGGGGAAGTCTCGAGTTTCAGTTTCCAGTCGCGGTCAAGACCGGTACGTCGCAGGCATATCGGGACAACTGGACGATCGGCTATACGCGCGACGTCACGGTCGGAGTCTGGGTAGGCAACTTCGATCGCACATCACTGCCGAATTCATCCGGTGTCACGGGCGCCGGGCCGATCTTTCATGCCGTCATGATGGCTGCTCAACTTCGCTCCCGTGGAGATCTCCTCGGCCGGGCCGAACCGGTTGCGTCGGTGCCACCGTGGTGCGGCGGCCGATCTGCACGCTGTCGGGTCGGCCGAGGCCGACCAGGCGTACCGCTGGCCGCTTGTGCCTGGCCGGCATCGAATCGTCGCGCGAGACGCACGCGGCCGGCTGGCCGAAACGACCATCCTGGTCAAGTAGTGGCCATGGCCTTGGCGGCCTGCTCCAGGACCTGGTTCACGCGAAACGGTTTGGTCAGATAGCCATCGACCCCGAGATTGAGGGCGTCAATTGCACTCGCTTCGGTCGAGTATCCGGTAATGATGATCACGCGAAGGTCCGACTTCAAACGCTTGCCCTCGCGAATCACGCTCAGCCCATCCATCCCGGGCATCTTCAGATCAACGATCAACAGGTTGTAAGGATAGAGGCGGAGCAGCTCGACCGCCGAACGGCCGTCGGGCACGACATCGACATCGTAGTCCTTCAAAACCTTGGCAAGCAGATCGCGAATGCTGGCCTCGTCGTCAACGACGAGGATTCGGGCGCGGCGAGGTGTTCGTGCCGGGACCGGTGGGGCAACCGGCGTCGCGACGCCTCGAGCACGTTGGCTGTCAAGCCAGGCGTCGATGTCCCTCTTGCGGAAGCGCCATTGTCGGCCGACGCGTACGGCTGGAATCTTGCCGGCTTTGATCAGCCGATAGACGGTCCGCAGGTTGACCTGCAAGTACTCGAGTACTTCTTCGGTCGTAAGGAACGTTTCGTCGATCATGGCCCTGAGTCCTTCTCGATCGGCAGTGCGACTTTGAACAGCGCACCGCCGTCAGGATGATTCGTCGCGATGATCTCTCCACCGTGTTCCTGGATGATGCCGTACGCGATCGCAAGCCCGAGACCGATGCCTTTACCCACTTCTTTGGTCGTGTAAAACGGTTCGAAGATCCGTGGCAGCACCTGCGCTGGCATGCCAGGGCCAGTGTCACGGATGGTGATGAGAAGCATGCCCAACGATGCTTCCACCGTCGTAACAATCTCAATGCGCCCACCCCCGGTTCCATCGAGCGCCTGCTCGGCATTGGTCATGATGTTGAACAACGCCTGCTGGAGGAGCACCGGATCTCCCTGCACCCGGGGGAGGTTTGCAAGGCGTTTGACAATCTCGATGTGCGCAGCGCGGCACGCAGGCGCGCGCAAGGTGATCGCGCGCGACACGACCTGATTGACGTTCACCGGCCGCCGCATCAGTTTTCTGGAACCGGCAAACACGAGCAGGTTACGGATGATCTTTGCGGCTCGATCGGCTTCGCGATAGACGATGCGAACGTCCCGTCGGAGTGCGGGCGTCAGCCCGCGGGTCGCGCGGAGCAGCTCGAGGTGGCCCAGCACGCCCTGCAACGGATTGTTCAATTCATGGGCGATGCCGGCGACGAGTTGTCCGAGGGCAGCGAGCCTTTCCGATTGGCTCAACCGAGACTGCAACTGGGCGCGCTCGGCTTCAAGCTGCGCGCGCGGCGTTATTTCGCGTGCGACGAGCACATAGCCGAGCCCTTCGCGCGACGCCCCAAGTAGTCGCGAGACCATGACCGAGAACGTCCCGTTCAAGACCGGATCCTGAAGTTCTTCCGTGACGCCCGCACCGTCTTCACCATCGGCATCCAGCTCGAGTCCGGTGGCCAGCCTGGCGATCGCGGGACCCACCACTTCGGTCATCGGGCGATCGACCAGCTCGTCGCGTGTCGTTCCCAACCGCTCCGCGAGGGCCAGGTTGGCGCGTACGATCCGCCCCCGACGATCGGTGACCGCGACGAGGTCTCGAATCGAGTTGAAGGTGTTTTCGAGTTCGCGATGCGAGCGCAGGGCCCCTTCGAGCAGCTGCACGTTCTCAATGGCTGCCGCCAGCTGTCGGCCCGTTTCATCCAGCCGATCCAGCAAATCGATCTCGGTGCCGGGGTCCAGGCGAATGCTTTCGAATACCAGCGTCCCTAGCGCGCGCCGCCGGCCTTTCAGCGGAACGGTCACGACCGCCGAGAACCTCTCGTGGTCGTGGGTGAGTGTCGCGGCGATTTCAGCCCGTTCATGCCTGAGCGCCATGGCGGCCGGCGCAACCAGGTCTTCAGTGGAAACACGCCGACCCTGAGCGAGGTAGGACTCGTCGGAAGACGCTTCGAGCACCATTTCCCGGGCGTGCCGATCATGCAGCCAGACCGATGTTCGGTCTGCGCTGAACAGGCGGTTGGCTCCTTCGCAGAACGCGTCGAGCCCATTGGCGAGCTTGAGCGACGATGAAACGGTGCGCGAGAACGCGTGGAGCAACGCGCGGAGCTCACGCTGGAGAACGGCGTCCGGGAAGGCGTAGGTCCGACGGACGGCCAGTTGGCGCCGGTCCGAAAGCTTCCGTCGGTTACCCAGCACGGGCGGGGAAGCCTGCCGCGGCAACAGGGACGGCTTCTTGGTCATTACTTGGTCACGGGGTGACTGGGGCTGAACACCTTAACCGTCTTTCTACCAGCAGGTTAGGGCACGATTATAATAAAGGCGCGACCCGCCGGGGAGTTTTTCCGACTACCCGGGCCTGCCGGCCGTCTAAAAAGATGAAGGGAATGGAGTCCGCGGCGCTCCAAATGACGTGGACCGACGAAGAGCTCGTCGAACGGTCCGTCCAGGGGGACTCTGAGAGTTTCAATCAGCTCGTCCTGCGCTGGGAACGGTCGATTTACGCCCTCGCGTACCGGACGCTCGGCCGGGACGAGGACGCGCGTGACGTGTGTCAGGAGACGTTTCTTCGCGCGTATCGAGGGCTGCAGGCATTCAAAGGACAAGCGAAGTTTTCGTCCTGGCTGTACCGGATTGCACTGAACTTGTGCCGAGACGCCATGCGACGCGAACGACGAGCGCCTCTCGTGGCGGTGCCGGAAGGCATCGATCCCACCGAGCTTGCCGCGCAACAGCCCTCGCTGGCGCCGTCTGTTGAAGATCTGGTTGCCCAGGCGGAACTGGGGCGGCACGTGGCCGCCGTCATGCGCCGTCTCCCCGAAGATCAACGAACGGCGATTCTCCTGAAGGAGTATCACGGACTCACGTTCCAGGAAATCGCGGAAGTGACGGGATGTCCCCTCAGCACTGCCAAAACGCGAGTGTATCAAGGTCTGACGGTCCTGCGGCGCGAGCTTGCCCCGAGCGCCCGCAGTCTGGCCGAGGTCGCGCCATTTAGAAAAGTCGAGAAACCATCATGAATGCTGGTCACCAGTTCTGTGCCGACAAGGCACTGTTGATGTCGTATCTGTACGGCGAATGCGACGAAGTCGAGCGTCGAAACGTCGAACAGCATCTGACAAATTGCCCATCGTGCTCGGCAGAAGTCGATCAGCTTCGCGCTGTACGCGTGTCGCTGTCCGATTGGAAAATTCCCGAGCGTACCCCCGGCGTTCAGATTCCGGTCCCGACTGTCGCTGAGCAAGCCCCCGAGCGGCCGGTTTCATCGCGGAGCTGGACTCCTCCATGGTGGTTGCAGACCGCGGCGGCGGTTCTCCTGCTGGCGGCATCAGCGGGACTGGCGAGGGTCGAAGTGCAATACGGTCCGAATGGGTTCGTGGTGCGAACAGGGTGGAGAACACCAGCCACCGTCGCGCCGGCAACGTCCGTGCAGGCTTCCACCCCAACCAAAGAGCCGTGGCGTCTCGAGCTTGCTGCGCTCGAGCGGGAACTACGGACCGAGTTGAGTGCCGTGCGTCCGACGGCCGCGCCGGCCCCGGCGGCGTCTCAGAATGTAGGGGCTGATGGAGCTGGCACGGGAGCGCGAGGGTTGAATGAAGCTACGCTCCTGCAACGAGTGCAGGCGCTGATCGAACAGAGTGAAGAACGACAACGACGTGAGGTCACCGAACGGTTGAGCGGCATCGTCACGGAAGTCGAGATGCAGCGGCGCGTCGACCTGAGAGGTGTGCAGCAGCGGTTCGGCCAGCTCGAAGGGCAAACGGGTATCGTGGTTCGGCAGAACCAGGAGATGGTCAATTACCTGAGGCGTGTGTCCCAGCAGCCCTAGTAGGGCAACGAGATCGAAGAAGGAGTTGGAGGTCTTGAGGTGAAGGGTTCATTACTCGCAATCGCACTGTGCAGCGCGTCGGCTGCATTGTCGCCTGCAGTCGCACAACAGCGCCTGCCGGACGTTGTCACTACCCGGTCCGATCCGGCCATGCAGGCTCGTCACGAGATCTTCGTGATGGAGCGCGTGCTCGAGCAGAAAGTTCAGTACGGCGCGCAACGGCTGAACGAGCAGCTTCGCGCGGCAGGAATGCCGGAGATCGTTTTGCTCGCTGGTGCCGCGCGCGCACGGGGGACTCGTCTCGATGGGTACGGTGTCTACTTCGATCTCGAAGTGCCTGCTGTCAGGCAGAGCGTCAGTCTCCTGATGTCGCTGCGTTCGATGAATCGGCCCGATCCGGATATGGCAGAGACGCTTCGAGCATTGCGCAACATGGCGCAGGACATGAACAATGCGCCTCTCAAGAGCAGTCTCGAATCGCTCATCGTGCAGGTTGAGACTCGTATGGGGTTGCCCCGCGGGGCTCGCGGCGGCGGCGTGTCGGCGCTCAACCTCGGTGCTGGCGCGCTGCCCGACACGGCTCCCGGCCAGCGGCAACTGACCACCGATCCGGCCGAGATTTACACAAACGAGGTGCGCGGCGCGGTGATTGACGCGATGTTCGACCACAGCGGCCCCATGAACCTCGGAGCGGCTGAATGGCTCACGATTGGAGCCCGCGACGATATGGATCCCCGAGTGCTCACCGGGGATCCGAATGACGTGCCTCGAACCATGATCATTCGCGTGCGGGGGGCCGACCTGGCGGCGTTTCGCGAAGGCCGCCTCTCTCGCGAGGAAGCGATCCAGCGTGTCGAGGTGACGGATTTCTGAGGGGATCGGAGTCGGAAGACAGAATTCGGAACTCGGCTCTCTCGGCTTTGGGCTCTCGAACGCCGAGATCCGAGAGCCGAAACGAAACCTCCTGGTCGGTGTCTAATACGCCAGTGGGGGACTGCTGTCTTCCATATTCTGAATTCTGTATTCTGTATTCTGGATTCTGACGAGAATCGAGGATCCCCTGCTATGCCTGTCCTTCGCATCATCCCCTGCGTTGTCGTAGCTCTTCTCGCGGTGACCTCCTGTGGCGGTCCTGAGGTCGATATCTCGAAAGCGCTCGAAGTCACCGATGTCACGACGGGCTGGTACGACGCAGGTGTCGAAAACGGTCTCAACAAGCTGCTCCCGACTGTTGGTTTCCGCCTCAAGAACGTGACCGCAGACCCCGTGACCTATGTTCAGCTGAATGCGGTCTTTCGCCTTGTCGGCGAAAGCGAAGAGTGGGGTGGGTCATTCTCGCGGGCGATCGACGGGGATGGGCTGCCGCCGGGAGCCTCGACCGATCGGCTCGAGTTGCGCTCCCATCTGGGCTACACGAGTACGGAACCGCGCGCGATCATGCTGAAGCACAGTCAGTTCAAGGACGCCAACGTCAAGGTGTTTGCCAAGCACGGTGGCCAGCAGTGGGCGCCACTGGGCGAATGGAACATCGAGCGGGCGGTGCTCGGGCGTTGAACAGTTATCAATTATCAGTTATCAGTTGTCCAGTGTCGTCCCCGAAGACAACGCCCCGATCACCCATACTGACAACTGATAACTGAGAACCTTCGACTATAATGCCCGCCTCGTGACCGTCGCCCCCCAACCCGGCCAGATACACCCTCGCAGCTCCAGAGCGGCTTCATCAGACGATGACTCAGCCTAGTCTTGTCCGTCAGCTCAGTACGCTGAGCGCCACTGCTCTCGTCGTGTCGAACATGATCGGCGTGGGCATTTTTACGACGACCGGGTTCCTAGCGGGGGATTTGGGACAGCCGTCGCTCGTGATCGGGATCTGGTTTGTGGGCGCCGCTCTGGCCCTGGCAGGTGCGCTCTGCTATTCGGAGCTGGGGGTGAACTTCCCCAGGTCCGGTGGTGAATATGTGTATCTGTCGGAGGCATGGGGACCGGCCTGGGGATTCATCGATGGCTGGGTCAGCTTCTTTGCCGGGTTTTCCGCCCCGATTGCCGCTGCGGCCCTCGCCATCTCGGCGTATCTCGCGTTTTTCCTTCCGGGCTTGTCCACCGACGCAGCGACAGCCGCGGGATTCTCGGTTGGCGGCTTGACGGTTCAAGCGGCCCAGCTCGTCGCCGCCGCCATTGTCATCGTCTTCACAGCTATCAACCTGATTGGTATTTCCCAGGTGGCCCGGCTGCAAAACTGGCTGACCGCGACGAAGCTGGCCGTGATTGGTCTGTTCCTCCTCCTGGGTTTCACGGTGGGAACCGGTGATTGGGGTCACTTCTCCCAGGCTGCGCAACGCTCGTCGCAAAGCCCCCTCTTTGCGCAATTCGCCATCAGCCTGATTTTCGTGTTCTATGGCTATAGCGGCTGGAACGCGGCGGTTTACGTTGCCGAAGAGATCCGCGATCCCGAGCGGACGCTTCCCCGTGCGCTGGTACTCGGTACGATTGCCGTGGCTGCCATTTACGCCGCCCTCAACGTGCTCTACATCTACGCCAACTCATTGGAAACGATGAAGGGTGTGGTGGCGGTTGGCGCGCAAGCCGCTGAATCGTTGTTCGGGGGGCGCGGTGGCGGGCTCTTCAGCGGGGCAATGGCCGCGTCACTGCTTGCGACGGTCAACGCGATGAGCATGATCGGGCCGCGCGTGTATTACGCAATGGCCCGTAACGGCGCGTTCTTCTCGGTAGCGGCCAAGGTCCATCCCCGCTGGAACAGTCCGTGGATTGCAGTCCTCGCACAGGGCGTCTGCTGCTGCCTGCTGATACTGACCGGGACGTTCGAGAGTCTCGTGTACTACATCGGGTTTACGCTGTTCCTCTTTTCTGCCTTGTCGGTTCTCGCGCTGCTCAAATTTCGACGGCGTCCAGGCTGGAAACGTTCACGGTGGGTGAACCTTGCGTATCCGCTCATTCCGCTCGTCTATGTTGTGATGAATGCGTGGGTGTTCGTGTATTTCGCGCAACTCCGCAGCTGGGAAGCGCTTTGGAGTCTTCTCACGGTTGTCGGCGGCGCGCTCGTGTACCACTTCTACATTCGCAAGCGTTCAGCGCCGGCTTCGGCTCATCATCCGTTTCCTTGACACCTTCCGGGCCGCATCGGATAGACTCGGAACTGGGCCGCACTCCTGCCACGGCCTGAGGTCCGGAGCGCTCGGTTGCGCAGCCCCGAGCCCCTCACTGCGCTCTCCACGCCGTCCTTATGATTCACAGCACCACGATTCTGGCGGTTCGACATCAAGACCGCGCGGTGATGGCCGGCGACGGGCAGGTCACATTCGGAGCAACCGTTGTCAAGCAGGGCGCACGGAAGATCCGGCGACTGTACAACGATCGAATTCTGGCGGGCTTTGCCGGTTCAGCGGCTGATTCGTTTGCGTTGTTTTCGCGCTTCGAGTCAAAGCTGGAGCAGTACCGCGGGAACCTCGAGCGGTCGGCTGTGGAGCTGGCCAAGGACTGGCGCGCCGATCGCGTGTTGCGCCGGCTCGAAGCGATGCTCGTGGTGCTCGACCGTCAATCCACGTTTCTGCTCTCTGGAACCGGCGATCTCATCGAACCGGATGACGGCATTCTCGGGATTGGATCCGGGGGACCGTACGCGGTTGCGGCCGCGCGCGCGCTCGCGTCGCATACGACGCTCGACGCGCGCACGATCGCCGAAAAATCCATGGTGATTGCCGCGTCGATTTGCGTCTATACGAACTCGAATATCATCGTAGAAGAAATCTAAGAGGACCGCATGCGTTACCGCGGAGGCTACAGAGGTCATAGCGTAACTATCAGTTTGGTTCTGTGCATCCTCAGTCTCCTCTGTCGTGAGATTTCTCATGTCAGCGCATTTGTTTGAGCCCGCCGCGCCGCCCACCGACATGCTGACGCCACGCCAGATCGTGGCCGAGCTCGACAAGTACGTCGTCGGGCAGAAGCAGGCCAAGCGCGCCGTTGCGATTGCCCTGCGCAATCGACTACGCCGTCAGAAGCTGGCGCCTGAGCTTGGCGAGGAAGTCGCGCCCAAGAACATCCTGATGATTGGCCCCACCGGCGTCGGCAAGACTGAAATCGCGCGTCGGCTGGCGCGGCTCGCGCAGTCACCGTTCGTCAAGGTCGAGGCTTCAAAGTTCACCGAAGTCGGCTATGTCGGACGTGACGTGGAATCCATGGTCCGGGATCTGGTGGAACTTGCCGTCGATATGGTGCGTGAGGATCGTCTCGAAGAGGTGCGCGAGAAAGCAGAACAGAATGCGGAGGAGCGCCTCCTGGACCTCCTGCTGCCGCCACCGTCACGGCCGGCGTTCGAGGCCGAGCACGAGCCGACTTCCAGCTCAGGTGAAAGCTGGCAACAGACGCGCGAAAAATTCCGCTCCCAGCTCAGGGAAGGACGGCTCGATTCGCGTTCCGTGGAAATTGACGCCCGCGAGCGGGCCTTCCCCTCGTTCGAGATTATCGCCGGCACCTCGGTCGAAGAGATCGACATCAACATCAAGGACATGCTGCCCGGGTTGTTTCAGGGGCGGACCCGCAAGCGGCGCGTCAAAGTACCCGAGGCACTGGAGTATCTCATCCAGGAAGAGGAGCAGAAGCTCGTCGACATGGACAGTGTGGCGCGCGTGGCCGTCGAGCGCGTCGAACAGAGCGGCATTATCTTCGTTGACGAGATCGACAAGATTGCAGGTCGCGAAGGGGGGCACGGGCCCGACGTGAGTCGCGAGGGGGTGCAACGCGACATTCTGCCTATCATTGAGGGCACCACGGTCAACACGAAGTACGGGATGGTCAAGACCGACCACATCCTCTTCATTGCCGCCGGCGCGTTTCACGTGTCCAAACCGTCCGATCTGATTCCCGAACTGCAGGGCCGCTTTCCAATCCGCGTCGAGCTCGAGCCGCTCGGCAAGGACGATTTCATCCGGATTCTCACCGAGCCGCAGAATGCCCTCGTCAAGCAATACACGGCGCTCATGGAGACCGAAGGCGTGACACTGCGGTTTCTGGACGAGGCCATTGATCGCATTGCCGATTTCGCCACGCTCGTGAACGAGCGGACCGAGAACATCGGTGCCAGACGCCTGCATACCGTCATGGAGAAACTGCTCGACGAGATTTCGTTCGAGGGCCCGGAGCTCGCAGGTCGATCCATCACGATCGATGATGCCTACGTCCGGCGCATGCTGGACGACATCGTCAAGAACGAGGATCTGTCACGTTACATTCTGTGATGGCCGTTGCCTAAAGGTCCGCTTTC
>DATBJG010000432.1:0-13262 GCA_036556585.1 Vicinamibacterales bacterium | reverse complement strand
CGTCGTGACCGTTGACGACGAACCGCTGATTGGTCCGATAGCCGAAGAGGCCCTGCTGAGCGAAGCCGAGGCCGATGGCAAGGGGACTGTGGTCTGACTCTCGGGATTCGGGGTTCGGGATTCGGGATTCGGGGATTCGGGGTTCGGGGATCGGGGGGAATTCGTGAAAATCGAACGTGTGCACGGCCGAGAGATCCTGGATTCGCGTGGGAACCCCACCGTAGAAGTGGATCTCGTGCTCGAGGGTGGCGCGCATGGACGAGCTGCCGTCCCGTCTGGCGCCTCCACCGGTGTGCGCGAGGCGCTCGAACTGCGCGACGAGGATTTGAAGCGATACAAAGGCAAGGGTGTCCGAAAGGCTGTGTCGCACATCAACGGCGAGATAGCCAAGGCGCTGGTCGGACAGACGGCCGATCAACGTGCGCTCGATGAAACGCTCATCAAGCTGGACGGAACGCCGACCAAGAGCCGGCTTGGTGCCAACGCCCTCCTTGGCGTGTCAATGGCTGCTGCCAGAGCTTTCGCCAGCGCCGCGCGTCAGCCGCTGTACCAATACCTCGGATCCGGCGTGGGGAGCGCGGACGTGCTTCCGGTGCCGATGATGAACATCTTGAACGGCGGGGCCCACGCAGACACAAACGTGGACTTTCAGGAGTTCATGGTCATGCCTGTCGGGGCACCGTCGTTTGCCGAAGCCCTGCGATGGGGCACCGAAATTTTTCACACGCTCCGTGCGGCGCTGAAGAAACGCGGGCTCGCCACCGGTGTCGGTGACGAAGGTGGGTTTGCGCCCAGCCTCAAGTCAAATCGTGAAGCGATCGAGATCGTGCTCGAGGCTACCCAGACGGCGGGGCTCACGCCGGGCCGCGACGTCTACATTGCGCTCGACGTCGCCAGCAGCGAACTCTGGAAAGACGGGCGATACGAGTTCAAGAAATCGGGCGAGCCAACCCGATCGTCGGACGAGATGATCACCCTTCTCGAAGACTGGATTCGGCAGTACCCAATTGCCTCCATCGAAGACGGACTTGCCGAAGGCGACTGGGAAGGATGGATCGCGCTCACTCGCAAAGCCGGCAATCGTGTGCAACTCGTTGGCGACGATGTCTTCGTCACGAACCCTTCGATTCTCGAGCGCGGGATTCGAGAAGGGGTGGGTAACGCGATTTTGATCAAGTTGAACCAGATTGGGACCGTCTCGGAAACGCTCGACGCCATCTCGATGGCGCGCAAGTCGGACTACGGGACGATCATTTCGCATCGCTCGGGCGAAACCGAAGACACCACCATCGCAGACCTGGCCGTCGGAACGAGCGCTGGTCAAATCAAAACAGGATCGGCAAGTCGCAGCGACCGCGTGGCGAAATACAACCAGCTGCTGCGGATCGAGGAGGAGCTCGGAACTCGGGCCAGATATGCCGGCCGCGCAGCCGTCAAACGGCTAGAAGGCACAACCTCATGATCACGACATTCCCGACTTACGAAAATCGCGAAAATGGGGTCTGATCCCCTTCTCCTCGTCGTGCTCGACGGCTGGGGTGTGCGCGCAGACCGCGATCACAACGCCATCGCCCTGGCGCGAACCCCCACCTGGGACGAACTCCTCGCACGCTTTCCACATACGACACTCGAAGCCTCCGGTGAAGCGGTGGGACTACCCGACCGGCAGATGGGCAATTCCGAGGTCGGCCACATGAACATGGGCGCCGGCCGCATCGTTTACCAGGACCTGACTCGCATCGACCAGAACATTCGTGACGGCGAGTTTTCGAAAAACCCCGTTCTTCAGGAAGCCATGGGTCGGTGTCGAACGGGGAACCGCGCGCTGCATCTTCTGGGACTCGTCTCGGATGGCGGCGTTCACAGTCACCAGAGACACTTGCACGCGCTGCTGGAGCTGGCATCCCAGATGAAACTTCAGCGGGTCTTCGTGCACGCGTTCACCGACGGACGCGACTGCCCGCCCACCGGCGCCCGCGAATACCTGGGTCAACTAGAGCAGGTCATGGCGAGACTTGGTACCGGGCGCATTGCCTCGGTCTCGGGACGCTATTTCGCCATGGATCGCGACCGGCGCTGGGACCGGACGCGACGCGCCTGGGCAGCCATCGTGCTTGGGGAGGGCAAGCGTGCTCCGGCAGCCGTACCGGTCGTTGAGGAGTCCTACCGCGCCGGCGTCACCGACGAATTCCTCGAACCGGCTGTCATCACCGATGCAGGGGGAGCACCGGTGGCGACTCTGCAGTCGGACGATTCGGTGATCTTTTTCAACTTCCGGGCCGATCGAGCCAGGCAGCTGACCCGCGCTCTCACCTTCGAGCAATTTGACGGGTTCGAACGCCAGACTTTTCCGCGCGTCAGCGTCTCGACCATGACCAAGTACGATGCGACGTTCGGCCTGCCGGTCATCTTCGAACCTCAGACTTTTACCAACAGCCTGGCCGAGGTGCTCGCTGGTCCTCGAGTCCCGAATCTGCGACTGGCCGAAACCGAGAAGTACGCGCACGTCACGTACTTCTTCAACTGCGGCGTCGAAACCCCCTACGACGGTGAGGATCGGATACTCGTTCCCTCGCAAAAAGTGGCCACCTACGATTTGAAGCCCGAGATGAGCGCGCCAGGTATCACCGACGAGCTCGTGACCGACCTCAACGCAGGTCGTCATCGCGTCATCATCTGCAATTTTGCGAACGCCGACATGGTCGGCCATACAGGGAATCTCGATGCCGCGATTGCGGCTGTAGAGACCCTCGATCGCTGCCTCGCACGCATCGTGACCAGTGTGGAGCAGGCCGGCGGCTCAATGATCATCACTGCCGACCATGGCAACGCTGAGCAAATGTGGGATGCCGAGCGAAAGGAACCCCACACCGCACACACGAACAACCCCGTCCCTGTTGTCGTGATCGATCGCGGGCCCCAGTCGAAGTCCGTCTCGCGGCTTCGCTCTGGCGGATCGCTGCGCGATGTGGCACCCACCATGCTCAAGATGTTTGGTTTGGAAGTACCAAAGGAGATGACGGGGACGGATCTGAGGGAAGGGGATTAGTTCGGGGATTCGGGATTCGAGGGTCAAAAAAAAGGGGCCGGGAGTCTTTTCGGCTGGCTGACAGCGGAAAAGACTCCCGACCCCTTTTTGCTTATTCGACTTCTTCGGTGGCCTCGTCGGCGGCAATGCGCAGCGAACGGAGGAACCGTCGGTCATTGGCCGTGATGTCGAACGCACGGCGCGCGGAAACGACACGGGCCGGCGTTGGAACCCGGGCGATCGCGTTCGTGTTGTTGCGATTCATGAAGCCGACAACCGCTTCAAGCGTGACACGCATCTCGAACCCTGCGGCGCGCGCCCGCTCGCGACAAGCCTCGACCTTCGGGTCTTCCGCGACAGCCCCGGCAATTGCGTCGGCCAGCTCACGAGCGAACCGGTTGACGACGTCATCCATACGCTTATGCTCCTCACCCCGGGCTCGCGGGGCCTCTGGGGCGCCGCCCTTCGCTTCACTGCTCATGACTGCCGACCCCCTGCTCTCGGAACGGGCACCGATCATTTCGGGACCACGGCCGACTGTCTACACCCCTCCAACGCTAAAAAGCATCACCCTCAATTCGCGTCGTGTAGGAAAGGTGGGAGAAAGCTGGAACCATGAGTATTTTAGGGCGTTTTGACGCGTATTGTCAAGGTGATACGAGCGACCCGAATCGCACCTCCATCGGCCTGCTAGAATGCCTGACGTGACGAAACCGTTCGCCACCGCGGACGATCTCGCGACGTGGAACGCGGATCGCGATCTCGGATCGCCCGGCGAGTTTCCATTCACTCGCGGGATTCGTCCGACGATGTATCGCGGACGATTGTGGACGATGAGACAGTACGCGGGATTCGGTACCGCGTCGGCTTCGAACGAACGGTACCGCTATCTGCTCGACCAGGGCGTCACTGGTTTGAGCGTCGCCTTCGATCTTCCCACGCAAATCGGGTACGACTCGGATCACGAACTGGCTGCGGGCGAAGTTGGACGCGCGGGCGTGGCGATCGATTCCATCGACGACATGGCGGCGCTGTTCGACGGCATCCCACTCGACAAGGTTTCGACCTCGATGACCATCAACGCGACCGCGATCATCCTCCTCGCGTTGTACGTCGCAGTTGCAAAGCGTCGCGGCACAGCGCTCCGAGAGCTCTCGGGCACCGTTCAGAACGACATCCTCAAGGAATATGTCGCGAGAGGGACGTTCATTTTCCCTCCGCGCCCCTCACTGCGCATCGTCACAGATCTTTTTGCGTTTTGCGAACGTGAGTTGCCACGGTGGAACGCGATTTCCATCAGCGGCTATCACATTCGCGAAGCAGGTTCGACCGCCGTGCAGGAAATTGCGTTCACGCTGGCCAATGCCGTCGCCTATCTCGAGGCTTCGCGCGATGCCGGCCTGAACCTCAACACAGTCGGCCGTCACGTATCGTTCTTTTTCGCCGCGCACAACGATTTCATCGAAGAGATTGCCAAGTTTCGAGCCGCCCGTCGGTTGTGGGCTCGACTGACCGCAACCCGATTCGGCATCACGGACGCAGGTGCTCAGCAACTCCGTTTCCATACGCAGACGGCCGGGAGCACGTTGACGGCCCAGCAGCCCGACAACAACATTGTGCGGGTGGCCCTCCAGGCCATGGCCGCCATCCTGGGTGGGACACAATCGCTGCATTGCAACGGTAAAGACGAAGCTCTGGCACTGCCCACCGAAGAGGCGGCTCGACTCGCCCTGCGGACGCAGCAGATCATCGCCGCAGAATCCGGAGCGGCCAACACGGTGGACCCGTTTGGCGGTGCCTATGCCGTCGAACAACAGACCGATTCGCTCGAGGAAGGAGCCCGCGCGATCCTCGACCGAATCGATCGCGCCGGTGGAACACTTGCCGCTATCGAGACGGGGCTGATTCAGCGCGAGATACACGAAGCCGCGTACAGAGCGCAACAGGCGATCGAGAACGGCACCTCCGTCGTCGTTGGCGTCAACCGGTTCGAAACTGACGAGCGGACGCCAATTGAGATTTTTCAGATCGATCCAGAAGACGAGCGCCGGCAGATCGAGCGCACGCGGAGCCTTCGATCGAATCGGGATCAGGCGACGTGCCAGGCCGCGCTTCAGCACATCACGACAACCGCACGGAGCACCGAGAACCTCATGCCGCCGATCATCGCAGCCGTCGAGGCACACGCCACGCTGGGTGAGATTGCCGGCACCCTTCGCGGCGTCTTTGGCGAGTACCGCGAGGCGACTCTAGATTGACGGCCCTGCTGAGCGTCAGAGGTCTCACCACAGCCTTCGACCTCGGAGGACGAACCGTCGCCGCGGTCGACGACATCAGCTTCGACGTTCGTGCCGGGGAGACGCTCTGTCTGGTTGGTGAGTCCGGTAGCGGAAAATCGGTCACCGCGCTCTCAATCATGCGCCTGGTGCAGCCACCGGGCCGGATTGCCGCTGGGTCCATCCTCTTTCGCGACCGAGATCTGTTGACGCTTTCCGAAGCCGACATGCGGCGCGTCAGGGGTGCGGAGATCGCCTTGATCTTTCAGGAGCCCATGACGGCCCTGAACCCCGTGCTGACGGTTGGTAGTCAGATTGCCGAGGCTCTGCTCGTCCATGGACGGGCCAAACGGGCCGAGGCCCATCAGCGAGCGATCGAGCTGCTGAACGCGGTGAAGCTGCCTGATCCCGCGCATCGTGTGCGGGACTATCCCCATCAGCTTTCAGGCGGCATGCGACAACGCGTCCTGATTGCCATTGCGCTGGCGTGTCGCCCCGCGCTGTTGATCGCAGACGAGCCGACGACGGCCCTCGACGTCACGATTCAGGCGGAGATTCTGGATCTCCTCCGGGAGATGAAATCGCAATTCAGCCTGTCGCTTCTTCTGATCACGCACGATCTGGGTGTCGTGGCCGAAACCGCGGACCGGGTGGCCGTGATGTACGCAGGACGTATCGTCGAAGAGTCGCCCGTTCGCGAAATCTTCCACGCGCCAAAGCATCCTTACACGCAGGGACTCCTGGCCTCGATGCCAGGCGCCACTCCCGGCACCAGGCTGCGTGCGATTGAAGGAACGGTTCCTAACATTGGCGCGCTACCGCCTGGCTGTGCCTTTGGTCCACGGTGCCCGCAGCATTTCGCGCGGTGCGATACCGCGCCCCCACCGTTTTTCGATGTCGGCCTCGAGCACGAAGCCCGATGCTACCTGCACGAGCCCGGGAGCGGAGGTCGGAAATGACCTCCAACGGCGTTCCGCTCCTCGATGTCAGGCATCTCACCAAAGAATTTGAACAGCGTCGCGGGTTTCTGAGGCCTCGTGTGTCAACCCGCGCCGTTCACGACGTGACATTCACGATCGACGAAGGTCAGACGTTCGGCCTTGTTGGGGAATCCGGCAGCGGCAAGACCACCACGGGCCGCTGCATCCTCCGGCTCATCGAACCCACCTCTGGAGAAGTGTGGTTTCGCGGGACAGACGTCCTCAAGTACTCGCGGCAGGAACTTCGACTCGCGCGACGCCACATGCAGATCGTTTTTCAGGATCCGTATTCCTCGCTGAACCCGCGCATGAGAGCGCGACAGATTGTCGAGGAGCCGCTCGTCATCCACCGCCAAGGCACGGCCACCCAGCGCCGCGATCGCGTCGCCGAACTGTTCGGACTTGTCGGTCTCGACCCGGCACATCTGGAGCGCTATCCGCATCAGTTCAGCGGCGGACAACGACAGCGCATCGGGCTGGCTCGAGCGCTCGCGTTGAACCCGTCGCTCATCATTGCGGACGAACCGGTGTCGGCGCTCGATGTCTCCATTCAGGCACAGGTCATCAATCTGCTGATGGATCTGCAGGAACGACTTAAGCTGACGTACCTGTTCATCGCGCACGATCTCCGGCTCGTCGAACACATCACCGTGCGCGTGGCCATCATGTACCGTGGCCGCATCGTCGAGTTGGGGCCAACCGCGGAGTTGTTTTCAGCGCCCCAGCATCCCTACACACGAGCGCTGCTGTCGGCGGTGCCAATCCCGGATCCGGATGCAAAGCCGCAGCGGATTCCGGTCGATCCCGGCTGGTTCGAGCCGCCGGTGCCACTCCGCGAAGTCTCGGCGGGACATTGGGCGGCGATCTAGGCTCGGGATTCGGGATTCGGGGTTCGGGATTCGGGGGCAGCAGGTCTATTTGTAGCGGCGGGTCTTGAGACCCGCCGTGGGGAACTGTCGTCGGGTTTTTCCCGTATGCTAATAGAAGCAATCGCCTAATCCCGAACCCCGAATCCCGACCTATGGCCCTGATCGAGACACACGAGCTGACGAAGACCTACGTGATGGGAACGGAGGAAATTCACGCCCTGCGCGGCGTCTCGGTTCAGATCGAGCGCGGGGAGTACGTGGCCATCATGGGCCCGTCCGGGTCGGGCAAGTCCACGCTAATGAACCTCATCGGATGCCTGGACACGCCCACAACGGGCAGCTACCTGCTCAACGGCAAGCAGGTGGCGCAGATGAACGACAACGAGCTGGCCCAGATCCGGAACAAGGAAATCGGCTTCGTGTTTCAAACCTTCAATCTGTTGCCCCGTGCGAGCGCTCTTCGCAATGTGGAGCTGCCGCTCGTGTACGCAGGAATGGCGGCCAAAGAACGCGAGCAGCGCGCACGCGCAGTGCTTGCGCAGGTCGAGCTCGGAGACCGGCTCAACCATCGGCCGAACGAGTTGTCGGGAGGACAGCGTCAACGCGTGGCCATTGCCCGTGCGCTCGTCAACAATCCTTCGATCCTGCTCGCCGACGAGCCAACCGGAAATCTCGACTCGAAAACGGGCGCCGAAATCATGATGCTCTTCGACCGGCTGCATCAGTCAGGCAACACGATCGTGCTCGTCACCCACGAAGCCGACATTGCCGCATTTGCTCACCGATCGATTCATTTGCGGGATGGACTGGTCGAGCAGGACGTGAGACGGGCGGCCTAGGAGGTGTCAGTTATCAGTGGTCAGTTGTCAGTTCTTAGTTGTCAGTTCTTCGCTTCGGCCGGCTGAACACTTACTGAACAACTGATAACCGACGACTGATAACCACAAGGTCAATTCTGTTTCAGCCTCTCCAGAATCACTTTGCAGATCCTCGGAGCATTGTGAGGAATCTGCGCGCTCCAATCCCGTATATCGACCGGCACGAGCAGCAGCGATCCCGACGGCCGGTCGGACCTCTGCTTCAGGTTTGACACTGCATCGGCAACCTCGCGGACGGAGGTGACCGGCCCCAGAAGCGCAATACACGCCTCGCCCGCCTCAGCACCACGGGCTTTCTGCGCCATCGTCCATGTCTCACGAATTGCAACACTGTTGACGTCTCGCACCAGACGCACGAAGAAATTCGGCACAGACTGACGCTTCCCGAACAGTCTCGATCTGGCTTGGGTCGTAAAGACCAGATCGAACCCTCGAACCGGCACTTCGATCAGCGACCCCAGCTCGTCGGTCACAATCTTCCGGATTCGACCGAGTGTGGCCTTCCGCACGTACTCGTCTTTGGTGCTGCGTTCCTCGGCAAAGAGCGATGCAGGACGAGCCGGTTGAGGAGGCGCGTCACGCGGCGGACGAAGTGGCTCTGCAACGACCTTTGGAGCTTTGTGAACAGGAGCTTCGACGCTTGGTGCCGCCGCCGCTGGCGGTGGTGGAGACGACGGGATCTTGAGCGGGAGCTGGCGGTCGTACTCTGCTCTCAGTTCGCTGTTCATCAGGATGCGATAGGCCTCGGTCAGCTCGGCTGCACGGACCGCCGCCATCTCCTGAAATTCCTTGCCGAGGTGCTGAACTTTATCGGGATGATACCTGGCGATTTCCTGACGGAACGCCCGCTTGATCTCCGCGGACGGCGCTGAGGAGTTCACCGAAAGGAGATCGTAGTAGTTCTTCACAGCTTCTTGAATTCAGCCACGTTGGGCGGTGCCGCAGACAGCTCCCGGCGGTCGCGCTCTTTCTGCAGCCGGACCTTCTTCCTGACATCGGTGGTACTGGTGCAGTACGGGCAGAAGTTCCAACCCGGCTGAAGCGCGCGTCCGCAGCTCGTACAGCCCCCGCTCAATCTCCGACCACACTGAGGACACGCCAGGAAATCGATGGCCACCGCCGCACCACACCCCGAGCACAACGTCCGCAATTCCCGAATCTCGGTCACCACCCGCAGCAACTCTTCTGCCGTCGTCACACCGCTCTTCATCTTGGTCAGGCCGTCTTCGCCAAGGCTGATCATGCCGGACGACAAGGCGGCCTCGCGCAGCGAATCCTCTGGAACGCGTTGAGTAATCATGCGTCTGAGCTTGTCGCTCATCCGCATCACTTCGTACAAGCCGACGCGTCCTCGATAACCCGTGTGGTGGCACTCATCGCAGCCAACCGCACGGTAGAACGGAATGCCAGCCGCATCGGCTTCCGACACGTTGAGCGCCCGCAGGATGTCTGGTTCGGGCGTGTATTGGCGACGACAGCTCATACACAAACGCCGCACCAGCCGCTGTGCAACGACGCCGACGAGTCCTGATCCAATCAGAAAAGGCTCTACTCCAATGTCGACAAGCCGAGTGACCGTCGATGGGGCATCGTCAGTGTGGAGCGTGGACAGGACGAGGTGGCCCGTCTGCGCGGCCTGCATGGCAATCTTCGCCGTATCGAAATCGCGGATTTCGCCGACCAGAATGACGTCGGGGTCCTGACGCAGGATCGATCGGAATGCGCTGGCAAACGTGAGCCGGATCTTTTCGTTGATTTGCGTCTGGTTGATCCCCGGCAGTTGATACTCGATTGGATCCTCGATCGTGATGATGTTCGTCCGCTCGGATCGTACGGACATCAACGCCGAGCAGAGAGTGGTCGTCTTGCCCGATCCGGTCGGGCCGACGACCAGGATCATCCCGTGCTGGTGGCGCATGAAGAACCGCAGTTCTTCAAGTGCCGCCGCCGAGAACCCCAACTCTTCGAGTGGCGGGACGCCTTTGCGTTGATCGAGCACGCGCAAGACGATCTTCTCGCCGTACAGCGTACGAAGGGACGAGGCGCGAAAGTCGACTTCGGTCCCTTCTTCGGTCGTCACACGCAGCCGGCCGTCCTGCGGCAAACGCTTCTCGGCAATGTCCATCCCACCCATGATCTTCAGGCGGGCAATCAGACCTTCGTGGACCCACTTGGGAAGGTCCATGACCTCTTTCAACATCCCGTCGAGCCGGTGCCGGATCAGTACCCCTTTCTCCATTGGCTCGATATGCACGTCGCTCGCGTGAGCCTTGATGGCGCTCTTCACCACCAGATCGACCAGATCGATGATGGGACCAGCTTCGCTCCGCTCCTTCAGACCTGTTGACGGATCGTACGGATCCTCATCGAGCCGTCGCGCAAGCGAGGAATCCGTCGATGAAGGGTCGTTCGTTCGACGCCCACCGCGAGTCGGAACCGACAACGTGCCCATCGATGGGGTTCCCAGGCGGGTCAGCGCCTTGTCCGGATAGCCCATCTGAATCGTTTGAATGATGTCGGCGCCGGTGGCCACGACCTGCTTGATCCGATAGCCGGTCTGGAACTCGAGATCCTGAACGAGACTGAACAGCAGCGGGTCTGCCATCGCCACCGTCAGAAGGTTCTTTTCGAGCTTGACGGCCACGCACACACGCTTGAGCGCGACTTCTTTGGGGACCAGAACTACCGCTGTCGGATCGGGGGGATTCTCACTGAGATTGATGTACGGGAAACCCAGTTGATAGGCGAGCGCTTTGGCAATCTGTTTCTCGGTGGCGAGGTTCATGCGCACGAGCACCGCACCCAGCCGATCGCCTGTTCGACGGTGCTCAGCGAGCGCCGCCTGCAGGTCCTCGTCCGTGATCAGGCCCGCCTGAATCAGACACTCGCCGATCTTTTTGCGCACTCTGCAATTTTTCGGCGGTCCAGCCTTGCGCCGTGAGGTTATCTAAACCATTGGATCAAAAGCTTTTGTTTTTATGGGGCAATCACCAGAAAACATGAGAAGCGCACGACTGTTCCATTCTGGCACGCCCGGCCGATTGGCGACTGTCGGCAGCGAACGCCGATAAGTCTTGGGAAGGTCATACGAATCTGCCGGACCCGATGCCCAAACACTCTCTCAGGGAGACCGAACCCGCCCCGCGCGTCGACTTGCGCGAAGACGTGGCCCGTATCCTGGTCGACCGTCTCGACGTCATCATCAGCGACGCCATCGTGCTGTTTCCGTTCAGCGCCCCGCAGCCGCTCGAGGCGGATTACTGCAGCCGGCTCGGGAACGTGCTTGTGCAATTACTGGCCACGGCCGTGCGCGAAGGACGAGTCGACTCCCGGCTTGGCCTGGTCGTCAATCTGCAGCGGCTGGTCGGCGAGCGCGCGCTACCCGTGGAAAGGCTCTTCAATTTTGTGTATCTGACCGAGCGCTCGGCGCTGGATGAGCTGGCACTGGCTGAGCAAATTGGTTCAACGTCCGAGTCCTGGCCGCTCGCGTCCCAACTTATCCGTCGTGGATCCTTTGATGTGCTTGCGGCGTTCACCGATCGCATCCAGCAGGAACCTTCGGCGTCGGCAGTGCGCGATCGGCTTACCACGCTCTACACGCGCGCCATGATGGATGCCGTGCTTGGAACGGTCCTGCAACGCGCCGAACGCAGTCGCAGCCCGGTGGCCCTCCTCGTGTTCGACGTCGATATGCTGTCCGAGATCAACGAATCCTACGGCTACGGCGTTGGTGATCGCGTCTTGGAGCGCATGGGCATCCAGATGCGCAAGTACTTCAGGCAGGAAGACTGGGTGTTTCGACATGCGGAAGATTCGATTGCGGTCTTGATGGCCGAAACCAATGCAGACGATGCAGCGGCACTTGCCCGGCATGTCCTGGGAATGGTGGAAGAGCGTTTGGGGTTCCGCGATCATCGGACGGAGTCGCGAGTCCAGGTTTCGGTGAGTGCAGCGGTTGTCGCAGCCCAGCACCTTGAAGGGGCGCTCGTCGATCCTGAGCGCATGATCTTCGAGGCTGAAGCCGCGCTGGCTCGCGCCAAGCAGGCTGGCCGGGGCAGCATCGAGCGGATCGAGATCACACCGAGCGCACTATCTTTCGAGGTTGCCGCGCGCTACCTCGAGTGCGCACCTGAAGCCGTCGAGAAGCTCATCGCAGAGGGTGCGATCAGGAACACCGGCGGACGCGCCTCTTTTGTCGATTTGAAGTCTCTGAAAGAGTACCGGAAGAGCCAGAAATCCTGACCGGTCCCGTTCGGCGCGGTCTTAGCCCACCCGTCATAGTCAGTCCGTAGCACACGCCGCTTTGAACACACGTCATCTGCTTCTTCAAACCAGCAAGGCTCCGACCCGACATGTTACTATCGGCCAGAAATCACGGAATGGAGCAGCAACCATGAAGAGACTTACCGTTGGGCTGGTCACACTGTGCGGATTCCTGATGGTCGGCGCCGGGCTCGAGGCCCATCATGCCGTGGCGGGCGTGTACGACTTGAATAAAGAGATAGTCCTGCAGGGCCGGCTCAAGAAATTGAACTTTACGAATCCGCACGCGAGCATCGAGCTCACGGTCCCGAACAAGGATGGCAAGGGGTCCACCGACTGGGTGCTGACGACAGCCTCCATCACGAACCTGACGCGGCAGGGGTTCAACAGGACCTCCATCAAGCCTGGCGATATCCTCAAGGTGACGATCCTTCCAGCGAGGAACGGGAACCCGGCGGGATTCATCAGGTCTCTCGATCTCGGCGACAAAGAGTTCAAGTTCGAAATCGACTAGCTGACGCACGGGGAGCTCGCAAATGGGTTTTCGACGCGCTGTGGTGTCGGCCGTGTTCCTGGCCGTCGTCGTGATGCATCACGTGTCGGCAAGCGCGCAAGGCGACCCGCCGCCTGGAGGTCAGGCAGGGCCGCCAGGACGGGGAGCAGGCGCGCCGGATCCGGGAGCCGGAGGGCCTCCTCCGGGCCGGGGCGGTGGCCGAGGTGGTGGCTTTGGCGATACCGGGCCATTTACGCCCGCAGCCGGGGCCAAAGACCTGAAGTCGGTCCTCTTCAACTGGGCCTGGCATATGGGGATGCTGCGGAGCGGGGCCGAGTCCGAGCTGATCAAGACGCTCGACTACCACGCTGCGGGCGGCACCATTCAGGTCGACGGTCAACCCTGCACGCTGGCGAAGTATCGCATCCAGGCCAACTACCAGGTTCCGGGGTACCGGGTGGATATCGAATGCACG
>DATBJG010000431.1:0-21954 GCA_036556585.1 Vicinamibacterales bacterium | reverse complement strand
CTGTTGCTGGATGGGGTCGCAGTGCCTGATCCGTTGCTCATCTGCTTCTCCTTAGATTGGTAAGGACGCTATAGTGTGGCCATAGATAGGCCGTTTGTCACGAACAAACAAAGCCGATAAGCTTAAACGCATGGCAACGCTCGGATTGACCGACGAACAGGTGCTCGAAGCGCTGCGGGTCGTAAAAGATCCGGATCTCCATCGCGACATCGTCAGTTTGGGCTTCGTGAAAAACGTGAAGGTCGACCGTGGGAACGTCTCGTTCACGGTTGAACTGACCACCCCTGCGTGCCCGGTCAAGGATCAGATGCGCGATCAGGCGCGCGCGGCGGTGGCGGCGCTGCCGGGCGTCACGGGCGTCGATGTCACAATGTCGGCGAGCGTCCGAGCGGTTGGGAGCCCGGATGCCGGACGCGCACCGGTCGCGGGGGTCAAGAATGTCATTGCCGTCGGGGCCGGGAAAGGTGGCGTCGGCAAGACCACGGTTGCCGTGAATCTGGCGATCGCCCTGGCCAAGTGTGGCGGCCGCGTGGGAATCATCGACGGAGATATTTATGGTCCCAACGTTCCCATCATGCTGGGCCTCCAGACTCAGTTGACGACCGACGGGCAGAAGATCGTACCCGCTGAAAAGTACGGCGTGCAGGTCATTTCGATGGGATTCCTGACGACCGAAGACGCAGCGGTCATCTGGCGGGGACCCATGCTGCACGGTGCCATTCAGCAATTCTTCCGTGACGTGCGCTGGGACAATCTGGACTACCTGATTGTGGATATGCCACCTGGCACCGGCGACGTCGCGATGAGCCTGAGTCAGACCGTGCCGGTCGCCGGGGCGATCGTCGTGACAACTCCGCAGCAGGTGTCGCTGGCGGACAGCCGGCGAGCCGTGCGGATGTATCAGAAGCTGAACATCCCGACGTTGGGCATTGTCGAAAACATGAGCCACTACGCGTGCCCGAGCTGTGGCCACGAGTCCGACATCTTCGGCCGTGGCGGGGGCGAAAAAATGGCTCAGCAGCTCGAAGTCCCCTTCCTCGGGAAAATTCCGATTTATCAGCCCATCCGGGAAGGCAGCGATTCGGGCGTGCCACTGGTCATCAGCGAACCGGATTCTCCGTCTGCCCGGGCCTTCATGGCGGTGGCCGAACGTGCCGCCGCCGAGATTTCCATCGCGAGCTTCAATCGAAAGACGACGATTCCGCTCACCCCTGTGAGGTAGCGTTACCACTTTCGCAACACCGAAGGAGACGATCAATGAGTCCACGACATGTACAGACGTTTGTGCTGGCCCTTTTCGCGCTGGTCCTGGTCACAGGACTGGCGTGGGCGGCCGATCTCCCGACGACGTTGATGGATCCATATCTGCGGATTCAGGTGTCCCTTGCTGACGACAAGCTTGAGGGGGCGACGGCTGCCGCCAAGGCGCTGGGCGCAGAAGCCCAGAAGCTTGGTGCACAAGCCAAACCCGTTGCGGCCAACGCCACGAAGCTTGCCGCAGCCAAAGACATCGCGGTGGCGCGGACCGCGTTCGGTGATTTGAGTGATGCCATGATGGCTTACGCCAAAGCGACAGGCGCGACGTTCGGTCGCGACGTCAATGTGGCGTACTGTCCCATGGTCCAGAAATCGTGGCTGCAAAAGGGGCAGACCATTGCCAACCCCTACTACGGCAAGTCCATGCTGACGTGCGGCGAGATCAAGAAGTAGCAAGGCTCATAGACCAGTCTCGTGGATATTCCGTATTCTCAATGTTTTCTGGACAATGGCCTTCGGGTCATTGTGCACGAGTCCCGATCGTTGCCGATCGTGGCCGTGAATCTCTGGTACCACGTCGGGTCGAAAAACGAGCAGCCTGGCCGTACTGGCTTCGCACACCTGTTCGAACATCTGATGTTCGAGGGGTCGAAGCACTACGACCGCGGTTACTTCCACCCGCTTCAAGAGGCTGGCGCCGCGCTCAACGGCTCGACCAATGCCGATCGCACCAATTACTGGGAGGTCGTGCCGACACCGGCTCTGGAACTTGCTTTGTGGATGGAATCGGACCGCATGGGGTACTTGCTGCCGGCCCTTACCCCTGAGAAATTCCAGAACCAGCGCGACGTGGTCCTCAACGAGCGCCGCCAGAACTACGAGAATCGACCGTACGGGATGGCCGGGATGGCGCTGGTTGCAGCCTTGTATCCGAGCGACCATCCTTATCACTGGATGACGATTGGTGCAGCTGAAGATCTGCAGGCTGCAGCACTTGAGGACGTGCAGGCATTTTTTCGTCGGTACTATCACCCGCGTAATGCATCGCTTGTCCTCGCCGGTGACATCGATCGAGACGAGGGAGTTCAACTGGCCCGGAAATATTTTGATGAGATTCCGGGAGGCCCTGAGGTCGAACCTGTGGTCCGGACGACCACCTTGCGTGACGAATCGCGAATCTTGCTCGAAGACCGTGTCGAGTTGCCTCGTCTCTACATGGCATGGCACTCTCCGGCAATGTTTGCCGCGGGTGATGCAGAGATGGATCTGGTTGCTGATTTGCTGGCCAATGGCAAGTCCTCGCGGCTCTATCGGACGCTGGTCTATGAGCGACGGGTCGCGACCGATGTCGGGGCGGCCCAGAACTCGCGAGAGATGGCTGGCTGGTGCCAGATCTCAGCCACGGCAGCTCCCGGTCATGCACTCACAGAGCTCTATGAGGCGATTGAGCTCGAGGTCGATCGCTTCCTTCACGACGGACCCACCGAAGCTGAAATCGAGCGCGGGCTCGCGCAGGCCGAAGCGCATTTCATGGGTCGTCTGCAGACACTCGGCGGGTTTGGTGGAAAGTCCGATCAGCTCAACGCGTACGCGGTGTTTCTGAACGATCCTGGCTACCTTGCGTCGGATCTCGAGCGCTACCGTCGGGCCACGCCCGCAACGCTCGTCGAAAACGCCAGGCTGGTGCTCGGCCCCGGGCGAGTGGTGCTCAGTCTGGTGCCGTCAGGGCGCGCAGAGCTGGCGGTGGCCGGGTCTCACCCAGTGGAGGTGTCGTGAAGGGGGCCGACCGGTCCAGGCTCCCGGAGGTCCACGGCGATCCGCCGTTCACCTTCCCTCCCATCCTCAAGAGTCGGCAGCCGCACGGACTCGGTCTCTGGTGTATCGAAGAGTCGTCGCTGCCTCTTGTAAGCCTGCTGCTGGTCGTTCCCGCAGGCTCGGCATCCGATCCCGACCGTCTTCCTGGATTGGCGTCACTGACCGGAGACATGCTCGACGAAGGCAGTGGCACCCGCTCGGCGATTGACGTGCACGATGCGTTTGCTCGCATCGGCGCGCATCTGGAAATTGAGGTCGCCGCTGACACCACGCTGATTGGTCTCACCGTACTCTCGCGCTATCTCCGTCAGGGCTTGTCGTTGTTTGCCGACTGCGTCGTGCGGCCGAGCCTTCGCGAGGCCGACGTCGATCGCGTCCGACAACTTCGTCTCAACCGCCTCGTGCAGCTCCGCGACCTTGCACCCGCCGTGGCCGACCGTGCATTCATGCAGATGCTGTACGAAGGGCACCCGTACGGTCACCTTGCGATTGGAACAGAAGCCGCGCTCAGGGAAATGAGCGTCGCCGACGTGATGGCGTTTCATGCCAGCGTCTGTTTGCCCTCGCGCGCGACGCTCATTGCCGTTGGCGACGTCAAAGCCCCGATGCTCGCTGAGATGGTGGAAGAGGCTTTCAGTGGTTGGACGCGGCGTGAGGACGAGGCGCCGGAAGTTGGGTTCGACCGGGCGCTTGCGGATCCACCTCCGTCGTCAAGTCGCCGGCTTGCCATCGTCCATCGCACCGCGGCAGCGCAGTCTGAGCTTAGAATCGGCCACGTGGCCGTGGCTCGAAGCACGCCGGACTACATCCCCCTGCTCGTGCTGAACATGGTGCTCGGCGGGCAGTTTGTGAGCCGACTGAACCTGAAGCTGCGCGAGGAGAAGGGCTATACCTACGGCGCCCGTACGTCGTTTGATTTTCGCCGCGGCCGAGGGCCGTTCCTGATGCAGACGAGCGTCCAGACACAGGTGACGGCGGCAGCCGTCCAGGATGCGTTTACCGAGCTGCAGCAAGTTCTCGGCGATCGGCCGGTCACGACTCACGAGCTCGAGCTCGCCAAATCGGCGCTCACTCGGGGCTACGCGAGGAACTTTGAAACAACCGAGCAGTTGGCGCGCGCCCTTGCGCAACTGATCGTGCACGACCTGCCGGACCACTACTACGATCAGTTTCCGACACGTGTTCGAGAGGTTGACACCGCGAGCGTCGCCCGCGCCGCCAGCTCGCATCTCCACCCCGAACGGATGCTCACGCTGATTGTGGGCGACCGCCCCGCGCTCGAGTCTTCACTTGCTTCGATTGGGCTCGGTGAACCCGCAGTGCTGGTACCGGCCTGACCAAGGGCCGCTCGCGGCAGACCATCGCGCGGGAACTTGCGTCTGATAGCTGATGGCTGATAGCTGATAGCTACCCAATGGGCCTCCTTCGCCTGGGTGTCAGTCTTGCCGGCGCCGTCGGGATCGTGGCGGCAGTTCTTGCGGGGGCCGCGATCTGGCTGGTGCTGACCGATCCCGTCACGGTCGCCGATATGGTGACCGAAGGCGAGGTGACTCCTCTGGTCCGTGAGCTGGCGCGCGTGCTGTACGGCGCCTTGCTGGGATTGCTGAAATACCTGTAATCTCGCCGGATTCCGCCGGACCTGAAGGTCCGGCCTACTGTCGTATATGCGTAGCGTCCGGCTTTAGCCGGACGTCAAAGGCTCCTTCTGAGAAACCTCGTCAACACCCACGCATCGACGAACTTGAAGGGAGCTTTTCCTGACGAGTAATGCCCGCAAGGCAGGACCGCCACCTCGTGCGGAATATCACGACGCCGGAATTCGTTGACCAGCGCCTGTGAGAGCGAGACCGGGAACGTCAGGTCGTACCTTGCATAAACGAGGAGCGTCCTCTTGGATCGAATCTGGTCCAGATACTGTTGAGGGCTTATCGGAAGCCACAACGACCTCAAGTGATTTAGTTCGATATGCCCTTCCAGACCAGCGCGCACGTGGGCCGTCGATAGGCCTTCCCAGACGACGTCCGCGAAGTAGGGTGAAATGTGATTGAGCGCTTGAGCCCGAATGAGCGGTTCGTGCGCCGAGGTCAGCATCGCCAGACAGGATCCAAGACTGGTTCCGAGGATTCCTATCCGTTCGTACCCGCGGTCGGCCAGCCATGCGATGGCGCGACGCGCATCGAGAACCGCTTGTCGACACACCTGAAGAGTCCGGGTCACATTCGAGCTGACGATGTAGTCGGCACGTGAGAGTTCCGGCGGCATTCGACGGTCGTGGTACGGCAGGGTCAGTCGGAGGGCGCTGATGCCGGCGTGGGCGAGGATCCTCGAAAGTCCGACGTGGCCAGTCTCGTCGGAATTCCACTGAGGCAACACAAGTACTGCCCGCTTCGACGCGCGTCCAAGGGGTCCGCGTGCCGGAATGTAGCGTGCCTGCACCACGTTATTGATCGGATGCGGCGTCTCGAATGCGGAAGGAAACGTAAGGAGCCCGTCGCCATCCCAACCGTGTGCGACAAACCGATATGCTGTCGTCTGAGTGGCATCGAAGAAACGTGTCGAGTCCTGCAGGACCTCCTGCACCCAGTTCTGAATGGAAGCCTCCGGTCGCGGGTTGGGCCCGTTGCCGTTGGGAGGAAGCCAGTCGCTGCCCCAATCGAAGGGCCGGACGACGCGGTCGCCTTCGCTGACGGCGGCCAGTCGCCGTTCCCATCGATGAAAAAGCCGGGTAACCATTGTGGAGTAAGTCACCGTCCGGCTCTCTCGCAGGCGCCGGCAATTCTCAGGAGCGCTTCGGTTTCACCTCGGCGTCCCACGACCTGAAATCCACACGGCCAGCCCGACTCCGTGACTCCTCCAGGGATGGAAATCACCGGGTGACCCGTCAGGTTGAACAGCTGCGTGAGTTTGAGCATTAAGCCTCGGACGAGCTGTTTTCGTCCTCCAGCAGTCACTTCCACGGCACCGATCGGCGGTGAGGTGATTGGGACAGTTGGCAGCACCAGCGCCCGGCAGGTCTGCAACGTCTCATCGACTTCGTGGCGGAGAACCCGGCGCCCAAGCTGTGCTCGCACGTGATCTTCTGCCAGCAGATAGCGTCCGGCCTCGAGCCGCCACCGCACATTCGGCGAATAGGCGTCCGGGTGCTGCTCGAGCGATCGGGCGTGAACCGACGCAGCTTCCGGGGCCTGAATGTGCAGATAGATTGCTGGCGCGTCCTTCCCGTGCGGAATCCACACGTCCTGAACATCCGCACCCGCAGCCTTCAGGTGCTTGAGACGTTCCTCAAAACACGCCCGGACGCCATCCTCCAGGACGTCGAAGAAATACGAACGTGGCACGCCGATCCGGACCTTGTCCAGAGAGAGAGGACTGAAACCGCGCGAGACGCTGGTTTCACCCCTCATCGCATTCCACACGATCCAGGTATCTTCGACAGACCGGGTCATGGGCCCCACGTGGTCGAGCGATCCGCTCAGCGGGACGATGCCGCTGAGAGGAAGTTCTCCCAAACCCGGCTTGAGACCGACGATGCCGCAAAGTGCGGCGGGTATGCGAATCGATCCGCCAGTGTCGGTTCCGACCGACGCGAAGCACATTCCAGTTGCGATTGCCACGGCGGATCCGCCGCTCGACCCGCCAGCGGATCGACTGGGGTCGAGTGGATGTCGAACCGGACCGTAGGCGGAGTCTTCGCTGGTAGTCCCATACGCAAACTCATGGAGGTTGCACTTGCCCACAAACACCGCGCCGGCTTCCTTCAGGCGAGTGACGATTGGCGCGTCGCGCCGAGCAACATGCCCCTGCCGCAGCCGCGAAGCTGCGGTTGTGGGTGAGCCCTCGAGATCGATCAGATCCTTCAGCGAGAGGGGGATACCCTGCAGCGGCCCACGATCTGTGCCGGAGGCCAGCTCGGCGTCAGCCTTTGACGCGTCCGCCAGCGCGCGATCGGCCAGGACCGTGATAAACGCATTCAGGCGTGGATTAAGCTCGGTAATCCGTTGCAGACAAGCTGTTGTCAGCGATCGAGATGTCGCGGCACCGTTTCGTAGCTGCCTGGCGGTTTCCGAAATGGTTGGTGCTGTGTCAGACCTACTCATCGTCTGGCGGTGTGAGGCCGTTCCAATCCGCTGCGCGCAGGGTGGCAGTGGCCTGTGCGAACAGGCGCAGGACAGGTTTCAAATCCGGCAGTCCTCGCCGATCCGCGTCGGCTTCCGCCGACTCCAGCCAGGCGCGAACGCGCTCGTCCGAGATCACATGCGTGTCGGTCATTTCTTCCTGGGCGCGGTCATGAACCGCCGACGCGACGATGTTGGCAGGCGCTCGACCGCGTAGCGCAGCATGGTCCGTGGCATGACGGGCGCATGTCGCGCCAGAAATCGCTCGAGCGTCTGACGGTCCCGGTTCCCAATCTCCCGCAGCATCCAACCGCACGCCTTGTGCATCAGATCTTCGGGATCGGAGATGAGACGTTCGCAAAGTCTGAGAGCGTCAGAAAAGTCACCGTTCCTGATGAAATGGAATGTCGCAAGCACCGCGATGCGACGATCCCACAGACGTTTCGAGTTTGCAAGCTGCGAGAGCAGGCTTCTGTCAGACCGTTCGAGATGTGGCCCCACCACGTAGGGCGCGCTGGAATCCACCAAGTCCCAATTGTTGATCCACTTTCGGTTATGCAAATACAGACGAAAAAGGGCTTCTCGGATGTCGGCTGTACCACGCTGATACTGTCGCGCCAGGATAAACAGGCCAAGCAGGCGCTCTTCGTGAAACGGCGACCGGATCAGCGACTGGATCGATTGGGGTGAAAGGTCCGCACACGTGCGCGCCACGAGACGTGTCTGGGGAACCATGACGCCAAGAAAGCGGTCGCCGTCGGCGTATTCTCCCGGGCCTGTTTTGAAGAATCGCTGCAACCCCCCAGCCTTCACAGGGTTGGCATACTCACGCAGCAACCGCCGGGCGTCAGATGCCTGGAGCGGAGCTTTGGCTGACTTTGTCACAGCTTTACGGCATCGGGACAATTTGGCCCATCGTCGGTCAAATTGTAAGCTGTCGGTTCATGCGTCGCACGAAGATTATCGCGACACTCGGCCCGGCGACTGCCAGCGACGAAGTTCTGAACGGGCTGATCGATGCCGGTGTCGAAGTGGGTCGATTGAACTTTTCGCACGGCACTCACGAGAGCCATGCCGATCTCTATCACCGCTTTCGTCGTGCGGCCGAACGCACGAGTGATCCCGTCGCGGTGCTGCAGGATTTGAGCGGGCCGAAAATCCGAACGGGCCGTCTTGTCGGGGGAACGGCTGTCGAGTTGCACACCGGGCAAGAACTCAGAATTGCGGTTGGTGACGAGGCGGGCTCAGCGTCGCGAATTTTCACCACCTATGCGATGCTGCCTCGCGCCGTGAATCCCGGGCAGATGTTGTTACTTGACGATGGGCGGATCGAGCTGAAAGTGGTTCGCACCGAGAACGACGAAATCCTCGCGAACGTGGTTGATGGCGGCGAACTGGGTGAGCGCAAAGGGATCAACGCTCCTGGCGTGGCGCTGCCGGTAGAACCGCTGACCGCCAAAGACATCGATGACTTGAAATTCGGATTGCAGCTCGGTGTGGACCTGGTGGCCATGAGCTTCGTCCGGCAGGCAAGTGATCTGAGACAAGTACGCGAGATCATGAAGGGGGCGGGTGGCGGTAGCGTGCCGCTTGTGGCCAAACTGGAACGCCCGGAGGCATTGGCCCATCTCGAAGAGATTCTCCAGGCATGCGACGCGGTGATGGTAGCGCGGGGTGATCTCGGCCTCGAGATGCCGCTGGAATCTGTCCCGCGCGCGCAAAAAGAGATCACCATGGCTGCCCGAGCACGCGGGGTCCCCGTGATTGTTGCCACACAGGTCCTCGAGTCGATGCGGACTCAACCCCGACCGACGCGCGCGGAGGTGAGTGACGCCGCCAACGCGGTAGATGATGGCGTCGATGCGATCATGCTGGCTGGCGAAACGGCTGCTGGTACGTTTCCGGTGCGCGCGGTGCGGACGCTGGACGCCGTGATTCGCGAGGCCGAGAAAGTGGCAACCCCACTTGAGGTGACATTGTCATCCTCCGTGGCCCGCGATCACGAACAGGCATTGTGTGAGGCGGCCATCACCCTTGCGCGTCTTGGCGGCGCGGACGCGATCATTGCCGTGACCAAAGCGGGCCACACAGCAAGGCAGCTATCGGCCTTTCGATCGCGTGCCGTCATTTATGCGGCCACCGAAAGTGCGGATGTGGCTCGCCGGCTCGCGATCGTTCACGGCGTCGTGCCCCTGGTGACGTCAATCGGGGATGATGTGGAGTCGGTCTATCTGAAGCTCGCCCGGCGATTGCAAAATGAAGGACGGATCGACGTCGGTGCCTTGATGGTCTTCGTCAATGTCGCAACGGATCTGACGAGGCCGTCTGCCAACTTCGTGAAGTTGATGCAGCTGAAGGCTGATGGCTGAAGCCCGAATCATCCGTTCTGTTCGAGGTGCAACTTGAGGGTATCGAGCGCCCGCCGCAGTCCAATTCGAAGGACATCGTAGTAACGCGTCCAGCGCTCGCTCTGCTCGTACCCTTTTTGAGCAACGCGCAGCAGCGTGGCCGGCTGAAGCGCCCGCTCCGTCGGATGCGACTCGCAGACAACCTCGAAGGCCATCGGACCGATGGGTTCACCCTCGGGTGGAAGCCAGAACGCGTCGGCCACCAGAAACTCCCGGCCCGGTGTGTACTCGACAACGGTGCCGTGAAACGTCCCGCCGAGCGGACCCAGGACCTCGTCCCGATAGTCGCTCGTTGCCCACTGCAGGGCGTACGCACCAAAAACGCGAGGGGTCGTCACGGATCGAGACGGTCGCCACCATGCCGCCAGGTCCGCGGGATCAAAGAACGCATCCATGACCCGCTGTGGGGCGGCGCCAACGACCACTGAGTGCACGAACGAAGCCTGTTCGTTCTTCGACCTCCACACCGCCGAGGCGCTGCGTCGAGTATCTGCCATGGCCCATCCGCCTAGTCTGCGCGTGCAACTGGTAACGTCGTCATGACAAATGCATCAAAAGCTCATCATATCTCACCGTGGCTCCCGGATCCGTGTGCCAATCGGTGCAGCGATGCTACTCTGAGCACGGAGGAGGCTATGGATCTCACTACCCGACGCCAGCTCGTTCAGAAGTACAAAGAGGGATACCAGACCGTTGCAGACGCCGTTCAGGGCGCAACTGATGCTGAGCTTGATGCACGGCCAGCTCCGGCGAAGTGGTCGGCGCGCGAAATCGTGCATCATCTGGCTGACAGTGAAATGACCTCGGCCGTCCGACTGCGTTTGTTGCTTGCCGAGGACAAACCAGCAATCAAGGGCTACGACGAGGCCGAGTTCGCCAGAAGGCTGTACTACGATCGTCCGATTGCGGCGTCTCTCGATGCCTTCCGCATGGCACGACTGACGACCGCAGAGCTTCTCGATCGGATGACCGATACCGAATGGGCGAGAGAGGGTACCCACACGCAGCACGGGCGATACGCGGTGGAGGACTGGCTCAGGATCTATGCCGACCATGCTCATAATCATGCCGACCAGATCCGTCGTGCACGGGCATCAGCCGGAGGACAGAAAAAGACACAAGACTGAAGTGCAGTATTTCAATGCATGGTTTGCGCTGGCATTGCGATAGACAGACGTACCGTGCTCGAGTGTGTGCCCGATCTCCGCCAATCCCAAAAACGACTTCAAAGGCACGGCTGTTGCAACTCTCGTTCTTCCGTCGGGAGGACAAGAGGCTATGACGAATTTTGCCGTGTACATGATTGGCGTCATCGTTGCAGTCTGTGCGCTCGCCTATGGAGCACACCTTGTGGGCATTAGCAATCAATGGATTGGCGTCGGCGCAGCCATCCTCACCGGTCTTGGAATCATGGGCGCCATTGTGAAGACCCGGCGCCCGCAGTCATCGTGACGCGTGGTCGCGTCGTTAAAGCCAGAACAGGTGGACGGCAAAGGCCGCGGCTGCCGCGTACATGAGGGGATGAATCTCCGAGAACCGACGATCGGCAAGCGTAATCACGACGTACGCGATAAAACCGAGCCCGATCCCGTGTGAGATCGAATACGTCAACGGGATCATCAGCAGGATGAGAAAAGCCGGTACGGCGGTTCGCCATGCGTGAAATTCGATCCGTGTGATCTGTCGCACCATCAGCAAGCCCACCACGATGAGCGCGGGCGCCGTTGCCGCCGACGGGACGAGCGCGACAAGCGGCGCCGCGAAGGCCGCCAGGAGAAACAGTCCACCGACCACGACTGAATGCAGACCGGTGCGCGCGCCCTCTGCCACCCCGGCCGCGGATTCCACATAAGCCGTCACGGAGCTCGCTCCAAGCGCACCACCTACGGACGCGCTCACCGCATCAATCGCGAGGATCCGCCGCAAGCCGGGAATGTGCCCTCTCGAATCGCTCAGGCCGCTCGCTTCCGCAATTCCCGTCACAGTGCCGACGGTGTCAAAAAAATCAATCATGACGAGCGACAGGAGGAGTGCGGCGAATCGAATATCAAGCGCTTCTCGGGGGGTCGCTTGAAAAAATGTTGCCAGTATCGGAAGTCGGATGGGTGACCCGGACGGTGCGGGCACAAGCTTGAAACCGATAGCCAGAATCGTGGCAAACGCAATGCCTATCACCAGTGCCCCGGTCACTCGCCGATGGAGGAGGTAGGCGATCGCCAGCAGCCCCAGCAATGCAATCAAGGGTTCGGGGGCAGTGAGCTCTCCCGACGTGACCGGAGGAAGAACGGCTGCACGGCTTTTGCTCACGGCCACGGCGGTGGCTTCGGGAACGATGACGAGGCGTGCGTTCACAGCTCCGATAAACGCAATGAGGAGGCCGATCCCGACACCAATCGCACGTCTCAGGTCCACCGGAATGGCATGCATGACCGCCTCGCGAAGTCCAAGCAGCGCGAGGGCAAGGACGACCAGCCCATCAATGACGACCAGTCCCATTGCGGTCTGCCACGAACCAACCTCAGGCGTAATCTGAAACGCGATTAGCGCGTTGATCCCCATCCCCGGAGCGAGGGCGAGCGGAAAATTCGCCCCGAGTCCCATGGCAATGGAGCAAAGACCCGCAGCGACTGCAGTGGCCGTGACGGCGCCCTCGAGCGGCACGCCCGCAGAGACGAGAATGGCCGGATTGGCCGCGAGGATATAGGCCATTGTCAGAAACGTGGCACATCCGCCCCGTACTTCGCGCGCCATCGTGGTTCCGCGCTGTTCGAGCTGGAACAGTGACTGAAGAGCTCGCATGGAACTTGGCGGGAAGTGTAGCCGCTGTCGAGCGCCGAGGCGAGTCTGCGTCGGTTACACTCTCCGAACCCTGCCACCGTGTGCGGAGGTCCGAAATGTCGAAAGGTTCGTTGTACCTGCCTGGCGTTGAAGCCAATCCTCAGCCCGGCCTCTCGAGGGTACGCGCGAGAGTGACGTTCCGGGACGTTTCGATGGTTCTAGGTGGCGTGGAACAAGGTGAGCGCAAACGAGGATGACCTGTCGATCCACTGCATCAAGCACTGAAAACCGGCGCGTCCTACGAGTTCGACAACCTCATCCGGGTGGTACTTATACGAGCTTTCGGTCCAGATCGGTTCGCCGCTCCCGAAGTCGATTTCCAGATCAACGCCGTCAATTCTGACGCGATGAGCGGCCTGGGCCACCAGGTGCATCTCCATCCGCGACTCGGCTGCATTCCACACGGCACGATGGTCGAAGGCGTTGATGTCGAAGTGACCACCAAGCTCCCGGTTGATTCGGACGAGCAGATTACGATTGAACGCGGCCGTCACCCCGAGTGGGTCGTCGTACGCGAGCAGCAGGTCACGCTCTGATTTCACGAGATCCGTTCCCAGGAGAAGAGCGTCACCCGGAACCAGAGCAGCCCGCATCGTCCGCAGAAAGGCTTCCGCACCGGGCCGGTCGAAATTCCCGATATTCGATCCGAGGAAGAGCGTCAGCGTCGCGCCACCAGCACGCGTTCTCTGGCTGAGTTCTTCGAGTCCAACCTCGTACGGCGCCTCGTGAGCAACAATCAGAATGTCTTCGAGTTCCCCGAGGGCACGGGCCGATGCGACGAGCGCCGCTTGTGACACGTCAATGAGGTGAATGGTCAGAATGTCGGTCTGCGACGGCCGAGCCTCGACCAGGGCTCGAAGTTTTTCTCCTCGGCCCGGCCCGAGTTCGACGACGGTCGTCACACGGTCGAGCGCAGCGAAGATGTCATCGCGGTACTCTTCGAGGAGCCGCGCTTCGGCACGTGGAATGCCGTACCAGGGCAGTTCGCAGATAGCGTCGAACAAAGCCGATCCGAGTGCGTCGTACAGATAGCGTGACGGCAACTGGCGAGGGGAAAGACCGAGGTAGTACCGCACATCGTTGGCAAACTCGGTAGCCGAATCGAGATCGGTCCGCGCAACGGAGTGGACAAGGCGTCCACGAACGCTCATTGACCGCTCCTGACGCACCGGATCGTCGCGTAGACATACGGATAGCGAGAACGGAACCAGTTTCGAAATGACGGGCGAAGGAGCTCCCGTGCGGTGACAGGCGAGGCACCCTTCATCACAAAATGTTCTCCGTCGAAGAAATCAGCCGAGTACTCAGGATACGAAGGAATGGGACGGAAACCCGGGAACGGCGCAAACGTCGTGCTGGTCCACTTCCAACCGTTGCCTACGAGATCGTCCACTCCCCAGGCACTGCGACCGGCTGGATGACTGCCAGCAGGTTCTGGATCCCACGAGAAAAAATCGAACACGCCGTGTTGCGGACTGGGTGGCTGGTTGCCCCATGGGTACAATCGCTCGCGATGCTCCGGTGTCCCGTAGGCGGCCCGCTGGAATTCGGCTTCGGTGGGCAACCGTGCGCCAGACCAGGCCGCAAAGGCGCTCGCTTCGCCGTAACTGACGAACACGGGCCACGCGGGCGGCAGCGGCACCAGATCGAACATGCCACGCCAGTGCCACTGGTCGTACCGTCGTTCCCAGAACAACGGGTGCTGGACGCTTTCCTCCTGTACCCACCGCCAGTCGTCCGGCCGCCACCAACGCTCCTCGCGATAACCTCCAGCTTCCACGAACTCGAGAAATGCGGCGTTGGTCACATCGTGGCGGGCCATCAAGAATCGATCGACGTCCTGGGTGTGCGAGGGGAGTTCGTTGTCCCAGGCAAACGCCACAGCTTCACGACTCACTCCGAGCGTTGCCCGACCTGCCGGTATTTCAATCCATTCAGCAGTGGGTGTTGGCCCTTCAACACGAGGCTGGTAATCAACGGGCCTTCGCTTCTGAGACAGCGGAAGCCGATGCCACATGTACAGCAACGTTTCCTGGTGCATCGCCTCGTGCTCGAGAATCGCGAAAACCGCATCGGCCCGATCCAACAAGGGATGACCAGGCTGATCGAGCTCCGCCGATGTCAGCGCTTCGACAACCCGCCGATCAGCTTCCTCGGCAAATCGCTGGACGGTCGCACGACTCGGCCAGTCCCGCGGACCGCTCTCGTCGCCTGACTGTTCAGACGGATCAATACCTCGTGCAAACAACGCCTCGAGCCCAGGGTCGATGCTCGAGCCTCCGAGCCCCTTTTTCACGAGCGTGTTGAAGCTGAATCCCGGCAGGTGACCTTCGTAAAAGACGATCGGATGCCGTAGTGCGATCGGCTGGCTATAGTACGCGTCTTCTGCGAGGAGATCGAAGAGCCTGCGCGAACGTTCGCGGTTGCGACGATACCAGGTGATGAAGGCTTGTCGATCGAGTGCAACCGACGTCGACGTGGGTGCTGTCATTGCCGCAAGTCTTGACGCTCTGCCGAGCGATGTCAACGCTACAAATAGCCTTCAAAACCTGTGCCTCCGCCGCGACCCCGGGTGTCTGGTTTTGCTTCACGTACCGGGTGCCGGCCTGCGGTCAGTAGGGCGTCCCGCGGCGACGCGCTTCGGCAAGCGCGTGGGCATACCACTCGAGCTCGGCCGCAAATCGTGCAAAGCGGCGATCAGTGGCCGGATCGCGCGCCACGCCGTTCTCGTCAAATGCGTCCTGAACTTTGGGGATGGGGAAGAGGCTCGAGATGCTTGGCATTCCAAGCTCGCAAAGCATCGCGCGCAGCTGCATGGCGGCGCGAACGCCGCCAAATTGTCCCTGCGAGTAGCAGACGATTGCAGACGGTCGAAAGAAATACTCTTCCAGGAAATGATCCAGCAGGTTGCTCAACGCGGGAGGAATGCTGTGGTTGTACTCGGCGCTGACGACGACGAAGGCATCCGCGGCTCTGTAGAGCGTCGCAAGATTCTCGAGCACTTCGGGTGCTTTGCCCTTCTCATATTCCTTGTACATCCGGTCCAACAACGGCAGCTTCACAAGAGCCGGGTCGACGAGCGTCACCTCATGTCCCCGAGCGATCATCGCCTTTTCGACATAGCGTGCCGCATTGATCCCCCGTCGGTCTGATCGCACGGAGCCAAATAAAAGTACCAGGCGCATGATTGAGTCCAATCGTCAGTTCGGGCGCAGTTCTCCAAGGAACTCACGCGCGACGTCAGCGACGTCGCGTTGATTGCCATCGACCGCATGGTTCATGGCGCGCATTCGCGACGCGTCTATCCGGCCTCGTAGCTGCTCGAGCGCCGGTCGAAACTTCGGGAATTGCGCCAATGTTTCAGCCCGCGCAATTGGGACCGCCTCGTACGGCGGAAAGTAGCGTTTGTCGTCCTGGAGGACGAACAGATCCAAAGCACCTATCGGACCATCGGTTGAGTTCCCCGCAACCAGATCGACTTGCCCTTCTTTCAGACTGCGATAGAGGAGGCCAAGGTCCATGATTCGTGGGGGTGCCGCAAACTCGAGGTTGTATGCGGCGGCCAAACCTGGAAACCCGTCGGGACGTTCCATGAACTCGTAGCCGAATGCGGCCCTCCAGCTTCGTGCTTCGGGCGCGGCGTCGGACAGCGTGCCCAACTTCAAACGACGGGCATCCTCGCCTCGAACGACAATCGCAAAGGTGTTTTCAAAGCCCAGCGGTGGTCCAACTTCTAGGTTGAACGCCGATTGGTATGCGGAACGAACCGTTTCATAGGCAACACCTGGATCGGAAACGACAGGCTTCTTGAGTACCGCCGTGAGCGCGGTGCCTGTGTATTCCACGTAGACATCAATCCGGCCGGCAAGCAGGGCCTGATGCGCGATGTACGTGCCACCGAGATAGAAACGCCGCTCGACGTGCGCCCCGGTGGCGGTTTCCAGGTGCTGAGCGAGAATTTCACTCAACACAACCTGTTCAGTGAAGTTCTTGGAGCCGACGACAATCGTTGTCTCACGCCGCGAGCCGCACGCCGTCAGACCGCAGACGACAAGAGCCAGTAGAGCAAACCGCGGGCCGAGCCTCATTATCGACGCACGCTCAATCGGGCTTCTGCCAGACCAAGGAAGAAATCGAGCGCCAGGGCCATGCCAGCCGAAGGGATCGCGCCGGCCAGGATCACGGCATTCGAGACCGAAGCAACGCCCCGAAAGATGAACTCTCCCAGGCCCCCGGCCCCGACGGCCGCGGCAATCGTAGCGACCCCCACCGAGATGACGGCCGCAACTCGGACCCCGGCGAGAATCACGCTCAGAGCCAACGGCAATTCGACGTGAACCAGGAGCTGACGGTCCGTCATGCCCATGGCACGCGCGGCTTCGCGCAGAGCCGGATCCACACCGCTGATGCCGGTGTATGTGTTTCGGACGACCGGTAACAGCGCGTACAGCGTCAATGCAGCGATGGCCACGCGATCGGCGCGGTCGCCAAGCCAGGGCATGGGAAGCAGAAACCCCAGGAGGGCCAGACTCGGAATCGTCTGGACGACGTTGGCTAGCCCCAGCACCAGCTTCTTCCACAACCCCCCCGGGCCGGGACGACGCGTCAGGACAATCCCCAGTGGGACGCCGATGAGAACAGCAAGGCCCACCGACACGCTCACGAGCCACAAATGTTCGAGCGCAAGGGTCAGAATCTGGCCGCGGTTATTCCGCAGAAACTCTAGAAAGCCCATGGATGCTCCTGTCCGGTCTGTCGCCAGGTGCAGCAGGGTCGTTCAAGCGAAAGGCGGCCACATATGCTGCGGCCTCGGGATTGGTGGTCCGCAAGAATTCGTCGGGTGAGAACACTCCCGTAAGACCGCCCGAGTCGAGGAGCGCTATTCGCGTTCCCAGCAACAACGCCTCACGGAGATCGTGCGTCACGAAGATAACCGTCTTGTGCAGCTGCTCCTGAAGGGCGAGGAATTCGCGCTGCAGAGCCGCGCGCGTGATGGGGTCGAGCGCACCAAAGGGCTCGTCCATGAGGAGCAGCGGCGGATCGGCGGCCAGCGCGCGAGCCACGCCCACGCGCTGCCGCTGGCCGCCGGACAACTCGCGCGGGAAACGACGCCGAAAGCTGGCGGGCTCGAGACCCACGAGACGCAGAAGCTCCTCGACGCGCGTGGTCATTCGATCGGGTGACCAGCCTTCAAGTCGCGGAACGAGCGCCGTATTCTGTTCGACCGTGAAATGGGGGAGGAGGCCGCTCTCCTGCATGACATACCCGGTACGGCGCCGAAGTTGGATGGGATCCCAATCGAGCGTCGAACGATTCTCGACGAGGACCTGTCCGTCACTCGGAACGAGAAGCCGGTTGACGAGCTTCAACGCGGTGGTCTTCCCAGACCCACTGCGACCAAGCAGGATGAGGGTTTCACCCCGGTGGAGCGACAGATTCAGCGAACGAAGAATCACCAGGCGTTGCGCATCAGGTCCGAGTGCGTGATAGCTGACGTTGCGAAACTCGACCTCGACGGAGGGTGTGGCGGGAGGCACTAATCCCGCCTCTCCGGTGCGCGCCGAGCCGCTTGGCGGCGGGGGCGCTTCGCGGGTGCGCGTGGCGATGGAACGGCTGGCGCTTCTGCGCGAGGGCGGTATGGGGCCAGGAGCATCATGAGGTCCTCGCGCACCCAATGCTCGGCAGGCCCATCGCGCATGATCGCCCACGCAATCAGCGAGCCTCCAGAGACTGCGCCAACCGTTCGAGCGAGGTGGGCCGTGTCACAGGGCGCGAGTTCGCCTGCCTCGACGGCCTCATCGAGGAGAGCTTTGTATCCGGCATGCAAGCGACGCGAATTCTTGACCGCGAGTCGGTGGAAATCGGGATCGCTGACGTCGAGCTGAAGGAAGGCCAGGCCGTTCGCCAGTTCCTGCGGAGATTTCACCTGCCGTGTCATCTCGGTTGCGGCAGCCACCAGGGCCGCCAGCGGCGATTGGTGAGCCGCCCGCATATCGGCAAAGCAGGCATCGACGCCGTTTACCCCCAATTCCACCAGTGCCAGTAGCAGCCCGCGTTTGGATCCGAATCGCTGGACGAGCGTGGCCGGTGCAAGCCGTGCTTCGCTGGCGACATCGGCCAGCGTGACGCGAGCCGGGCCCAGGCGCGCGATGGTGCGGTGCGCGGCAATCAGGATCTCTTCGTCAGAAACGGTACGAGGACGCGGAGCCACGACGTGATTCATAGTGAATGAGCATTTATATTCCTGTCAAGCATATAAATGACCGTTCGTTTATATCAACCACCCGCGGTGCCGGTCATCGACGTGCGAGGCTCCACTTGAGAAGCGGCGGCGTCGCCATCGTCGTGACAATGACCATGATCACAACGGCTGAAAAGGTGCCTTGATCAATGATGGGTTGACCCGCAAGGCTCAAGCCGAGTCCGATGTTCGCGAAAATCAATCCAACTTCACCGCGTGGGATCATGCCGATGCCGATGGAGAGACGATCGAGGGGTCGACCGATCGCGCCCAGCGAGCACGCCTGCTTCCCGACTATCGCTGCCAGCGTCAACAGTGCGGCGAGCCCCAGCACATCTACGCGAGCGAACGCGATGAGATCCACGCGCATGCCCATGATCACGAAGAACACGGGGACGAGGAACGATGAAATCGGATGCACGAGGCGTTCGAGCTGCAATTCTCCCCGGCTCGCGAATGGCTGGAAATGGACGTCCTCGAGGATCAGGCCCGCGGCGTAAGCCCCGACGATCGGCGCGAGGCCGATGACGGACGCTAAGTATGCGAGAGCGAAACAGAATACCAAAGCCGTCGCCAGCAGCACCCCTCGCCCGCTGAGACGCGCTGCCAGGTCGAACAAGCGGGGTGAAAGAAAAATGCCGAGCAGCAGGGAGCCGAACAGAAACGCAACGGCCTTTCCAAGTACGAGACCGGTTTCCGCATACGAGAGTGTACCGCCCTGATCGGCGGCCGTGATTACACTGGCCACCACGGCAAGGATGACAAGGCCCAGCACGTCGTCAATGACTGCAGCACCAAGGATGACCCGCGCTTCTGCCGATTGCGATCGGTGCAAATCCTGGAGTACGCGGGCCGTGATACCGACACTTGTCGCCGTCAGCGTCGCCCCCAGGAACGCATGCACGTAGATGGGCCGGTCCGGTAGCAGCAACGCGCCTACACCCCAACCCAGCGCGAACGGGGCCACAACCCCCAGCACCGCTACGAGGACGGAAGGGAGTCCAACCCTGAGCATGTCGTGCACGGTCGATTCAAGCCCTACCTCGAAGAGAAGGATGACGACGCCGAGCCGGGCAAGGATGTCGAGGGCAGGATCAGCTTCGATGCTGTGGAACCAGCCGACCCCCACGAGATCGACGCTTCCGAGAACCACACCGGCCACGAGCTCGCCCAAAACGGCTGGCTGTCCGATTCGCACAGCGAGATGGCCTGCGAGTTTAGCCGCCGCCAGGATGATCGCTAAGGCGAGTACGACCGGCGTGACTGGATCAGCGTGGGCGCCGGGTGCCTGGTGGGTTTGACCAGTCGCCAGTACCGGAACGAGTGCGATAACAGCAACAAGAAACGGGCGTGCGAGGGGTTTGTGGAGTCTGCCTGCCAATTCGATCCTCTGGTCTTCGACCACAAGGATGGCGGCCCGACCACCCAAACTCCTGCAGCAATTGCCGCTGCACCCTTGGACGTCCGATTCTTCCGCAACGAGTATAGCCGACGGGCGTGCGATGAGAAGATTCGCTTGAGCAGATCGGGTGGGCGAACACGCCCACTTGGCGGCGACTCGTGCGCGGTGCCGAGCCAGCATGCGACCGTCAGCGCCCGGTGGGTTCCCATATGATCGAATCACGTCAAGCCCTGCCCCCGACAATCCCCTGAATCACGGTCTGTCAGATATATTTTGAGCTCAAACTAATCTGGAGCACACTTGTGAATAGGAGGGCCGCCAGTCTTGCAGCGGCTGGCGGCGCAGCATTCGCGGCGGCGCGTCGACGATCGTCGCGATCGCCGACGAGCAATCCCGCGATTGACCGCACGGGAGACCGAACCAGCCCACGCGCAGAGAAAGGAGCGTGATCAATGCCTGACCTGGCCAGCTGGTCTACTTGGGGACCATCGCTCGCGTGGACGCTTATCACCCTGGCGGTGAGTTGGGGGATCGGTCATCTCCTCGGCGCGGTGCTGATCTCACGAGCGCCTCGGTCGGTGCCGGAGAGTCGGCGGGCATTGGTTCACTCCAGCGCGCAAGTCGTCCGGAGGCGACTGCCCCGGTGGTGTCTTCTTATTGGTGTCTGGGTGGCTGCCGGTTACTGGCCGCTGACAGCGGAAGGCCAACTCTTGGTCGAACGCGTGGTCTTTGTGCTCGGGGCTGCGTCCGTCACGCTCGCCGTCGCGACGATTGCCAGCCAGTCGGTCAACGCGTACGGCGCGGTCATCGCGCCTGCGCTACCCGTCAGCAGTCTGACGCGCAACATCGCCTGGGCTCTGACTGCGATGCTGGGATTGCTGGTGATCCTCAACGGGCTGGGACTCTCGATCACGCCAATGCTGACGGCGCTTGGCGTCGGTGGCTTAGCCGTGGCCCTCGCCCTGCAGGAGCCGCTGGCGAACTTCTTTGCCGGTGTGTTCCTGACGCTTGCCGGTCAGATCCGCGTCGGCGACTACGTCAAGCTGGATTCGGGCCATGAGGGATACGTGGTGGATTTCAGCTGGAGATCCACACGCCTGCGGATGCTCGCCAACAACCTCGTCGTCATCCCGAACTCGAAGCTCGCGCAGGCGATTCTCGTCAATCATGACTTGCCGTCGCACGATCTGGCAGTGCTCGTCGAGGTCGGTGTCGATTACTCGAGCGATCTGCGGCACGTGGAGCAGGTGGTCACCGACGTTGGCCGAAACGTGATGTCCGAGGTGCCCGGTGGGGTCGCGGCGTTCGAACCGTTCATCCGGTACCACACATTCGGCGATTCGAGCATTAATTTCACGGTGGTCCTGCGGGCGCGTGCGTTTGTCGACCAATACTTGATCCAGCACGAGTTCATCAAGCGATTGCATGCGCGCTTCGATCAGGAGAGTATTGTGATTCCGTTCCCGATTCGCACTCTCATGCAGCGCGAGGAGGCGCGTCGGGAGGACGCGCCAGCGATTGTCGCGCGTGGGGCGTAGCCCGGCGAAACGCCCCGCGCCCGGATGGCTTGATAAGCCGGGCGCGGCGCTCGAGGGGCTATCGAACTACTAAGAAAACGTGCTTACCCTTGACACGGTCTTTCCATATCAGAAATCCACCGTCGCGTTGAACCTCACGAACCTGGGCAGGAGCACGGTTGTCGGCCTCGGCCAGTTGGTCGCATACGCCTGGTTGTAGGTGAGGCCGGGGTTGGCGTTGAACAGGTTGTACAGGTCGAATCCCACGAGCGTGCGCGTCCGACCGAAGCGCACGATCTTTCCCACACGCAGATCGACTTGATTGACTCGGTCACCGTACAGCTGCCCAGGCAGAAGAGCA
>DATBJG010000430.1:0-19059 GCA_036556585.1 Vicinamibacterales bacterium | reverse complement strand
ACTTTGTCGCTCATGGCCGCGACGCTCGAATCGACCAGCAGCAGCCCGTCGGGATCGACCTGCACCGTGATGTTGGCGCCCGATCCGGCCACGAGATGCACATTTCCCTGGACCGGCAGCGCTTCCACGTTTCCATCGTCGTAGGCAGGTTTTTCGGGGCGCAATCGCTGCTGCGCGATCGGCCCTCCGTCGGGCGCGGGCCACAGGCCAACGGCAAGCGCCACAATTGCCGCATGTCTGATTTTCGTCATCGTCTTATCTCGAGGTCGAGCTCGTCGCGGCGGCACCGGGCTCCGTCATCAGGCGCCTCAGCCGCTCCATATACTCCGGATACATCGTCTGAGCACCACCCTGCGATGCCTCGAATGGAATCTTGTGACTCTCCGCGTACTCCGTGTGCTTCGTTCCAAGGGGGTACGCCGGAACTTGTCCCCGCTGCAGCGACGCCAACTCCTCGGTAATTTCAAATGGCAGCGCTGCCGGGACCGTCATCGTGGGATCCAGCTTGAACGTGGATGTTCGCAGGAGCGGCTCGGTGAGATAGACCGGATCCTCGACGAGGATCGCAAGGGTCAGCAGGTCGCCGTGGCGCCAGTAGTATTCGGTCATCACCGCATACGGGCTCAACGGAATGCCGTTTCGGTGAACGAAGCTGTACTTGATATGCGTCGTCGTGACCTTAAGGATTCCGTCCACCCATTCCCCGGTGGAGAAGCCCTGCCATTTGTGTTCGGCGTACTTCGACGGGTGCGGTCGTCCGTCCAACCAGATCGTGCGATCGGCTCGGCCGAACAGCCCTGTCACGGTGTACCCAATCAACTTTTCACTTTTGAGATCCACGATGGGCCCCATACGGAAGTCCGGCCGCGGGGCGCGCATGGAATAAGTGACCGGATGAGGACGACCCTGCCACTCGAGCAGCGAATGCATCGTGGGCATCCAACTCTCGGCATGCTGGCGGGCGGCCTCATTAAGAGGAATGCCAACATATTCGCCCACCTCCACACCCGGATCCCCTCGGAGAGGCAATTCTTCGTGGTTGCCGAGCGTGGCCGACCACATGCCCGCAAGGTCGGTCTGCTGGGCGGATGTCGTTGCCGCGCCGAGTCCGAGTGTCACGACCGACACTGACAGCACCCAGGATAGCCACTTCGTCATCAGCATTCCTCCCGGAGACCTGCTGGTTCGCTTTGAAACTATGGCCGCAATCATACAACTGAAGTGGGCCGCGGCCGGCGGCGCCTCTGTTGCCCAACAGGCAGACGGTCGCTTGACTCGAGGGCGCGGCGGATATATAAATGACTGTTCGTTTATGACCGCGTCTGCTGGGAGGGCCCCTATGCCGCTTCGTTCCCGGCCGCCAATGCCTGCCAGGTCGCTCAGCGGTCGGATCGCGGTCGTTGCCGGTGCCACCCGCGGCGCGGGCCGCGGGATTGCTCGTGCGCTGGGCGAGGCGGGCGCGATGGTGTACTGCACGGGCCGCAGCGTTCGCGGAAACCTGTCTCCCTACAACCGTCCGGAAACGATCGACGAGACCGCCGAGATGATCAGGTCTGCCGGGGGGAAGTCGATTGCGGTCCGGATCGATCACACCGTCGAGTCCGAGGTTAGAGCGTTGTTCGCGCGGCTCGAGCGTGAGCATGGACGACTCGATGTGCTGGTCAACAGCATCGCCGGGGAAGAGCCCTTGATGGGCCAATGGTGCTCGTTCTGGAGAACGGATCTCGCGCATGGTGATGCGATATTTCGACAGTCTCTGCTGTCACACATCATGACGGCCAAGCACGCCGTGCCGGTCATGATCAAGCGTCGGCGGGGATTGATTGTCGAAGTGACCGAAAACGACATTCTCAGTGCGGGAGGAAACCCGCTGTCGCAGACCATTAAACTGGCATTGAAGGGTCTCGCCCTCAATATGGCAGCCGAGCTCAAGCCCCATCGGGTCGCAGCCGTGTCGATTACCCCTGGCTATCTTCGATCGGAATCCATGCTGGAGCGGCTGCAGGTGACGGAGGCAAACTGGCGCGATGCGGGCAAGCACAACAAGAACTTTCTGGAGTCGGAATCGCCGCTGTTTGTGGGACGCGCAGTTGCCGCTCTTGCCGCGGATCCAGATGTCCTCGAGCGATCCGGTCAGCTCTGCAGCTCCTGGGAACTGGCGCGTGAGTACAAATTCACGGACGAGGACGGGAGTCGACCCGACTGGGGAGCTCTCGACATCGACTTCTCTCGGCATCCCCCGAGCTTGCTCGAGTTGTATCGAACAGGTTCGCAAATTCAGCTCGAGTGGCTCGAGACACTGGCGAAACGCACGAAACGGTTCATGTCTCAGCTCCCGAGCCAGGGAAGCGTTCGGGGGCATTCACGGAAAAAGCGCCGCTAGCTCTACAATCCCACCAACGCGCTCATGGAGAAACGAAACCTATGTTGCACCTGGGAGCGGCGGCGGTCCTGGCCACGATGTTCGCAGCAGGTATTGCCAGATCCGGGCAGATCTCGACCTCTGGATCTGGGATGATCGATCACCTGGTCTATGCGACGCCCGATTTGCAGACTGGGATTGACCGCATCGACAAGAGCTTGGGCGTGCGGGCGACGCCCGGTGGCCAACATCCAGGCCGCGGAACCCGGAACGCCTTGCTTGCTCTCGGTCCGGCCATCTATCTGGAAATCATCGGTCCGGACCCGGAACAGCCCAAGCCATCACAGCCACGGCCATTTGGCATTGATGCGCTCAATGAACCCCGCCTCGTGACCTGGGTCGTCAAAGAGAACAATCTCGAGAGGCGGTCGAGCGACGCGCACCGCGCTGGTGTCACGCTCGGCGAGGTCATCCCCGGAAGTCGAAAGCGATCGGATGGTGTCCTCCTATCATGGCGCTACACGGATCCGCGAACCGTGGTGGCAGATGGCCTCGTCCCGTTCTTCATCGATTGGGGAAAGACTCCACATCCCGCCGTGACGGCGGCACCGGGTGCATCCCTGGTCGAGCTGCGTGCGGAACATCCCGACGCGGATCGTGTTCAGAGGATCTTGAAGCACCTTGGGCTGGGCCTTTCCGTGCGGCAAGGCGCTCGGCCCGCGCTCATTGCGACCCTGACCGGCCCTCGGGGTTCGATCGAATTGCGATAACCGCCGGCTTCGCCAAGGCTACGACGCACAGGACGCCATAACTCATGTCAGCAGAACGTCAGATTCGCGAACTCAACCTCACACTACCGGATTTACCGCCTCCCGCCGCCAACTATGTGCACGCCGTGCGAACAGGGAATCTTTTGTTTCTTGCGGGCAAGGGGCTGCCCGAGATTGTGGGGAAGGTTGGGGCCGAGGTGTCGACAACGCAGGCGTATGACATTGCCCGGCAAGTGGGTCTCTTGTTGCTAGCGGTGATGCGCTACGAGCTTGGCAGCCTGGATCGAGTCGTCCGCGTGGTCAAGGTGCTGGGACTCGTCAACGCCACGCCTGAGTTTCGCAATCATCCCGAAGTCATCAATGGTTGCTCAGACCTGTTTGTCCAGGTGTTTGGCGAGCGGGGACGGCACGCACGGACGTCAGTGGGGGCCGGGTCGCTGCCGTTCCAGATTCCGGTAGAAATCGAGGCCGTCGTGGAAGTGAAGGACTGACGTGGTTTGAGATGTCGAGGCTGTATCGCGAATTGGCGTGTGGTGGCCCCTCTTGTCCGCTCCATCCGAGTACGTCGAAGAAGCCGCACGTGGAAGCGTCTCTTCGCGCGGGCCGACTGGCTTCGCCTGCTCGCTGATGCGGGTTTTGAAGCGAAGGTCGTACCGTTCGCGGTATTTGCGTGCAGCCGGCCGTGAAGGAACTCTCAAAAGAGCTCGAAACGGATCGTTTGCGCCTTCGGCAGTGGGCACTCGCCGATCGCGAGCCGTTCGCCGCGCTGAACGCCGACCCGCGGGTGATGGAGCACTTTCCGGCGGTGCTCACTCAGGATGAGAGCGACGCGCTGGTATCGTTGTGCGAAGCCCATTTTGAGAAGCACGGATTCGGACTTTGGGTGGTCGAGATTCGCCGTGTCACACCATTTGCCGGATTCCTGGGGTTGTCGGTCCCCAACTTCCAGGCACACTTCACCCCGTGCGTGGAAATTGGCTGGCGCCTGGCGGCCGACTATTGGGGCCACGGCTATGCGACAGAAGGGGCGCGCGCCGTGCTGTCGTTCGGCTTTCAGGTGTTGGAGCTTCCAGAAATCGTCTCGTTCACGGTACCGGGCAATCTGCGGTCACGTCGAGTCATGGAGAAGATTGGCATGACGTACGATCGGGCCGACGACTTCGATCACCCGAACGTGGCTCAACCGGCGTTGAGACGCCATGTTTTGTATCGCATCGCGCGGAACCCGGGGCGGGTGAATTCTGATAGCAGACCGAGTCGATGACCGACGACCTTCTGAATTCTCTGCCGGCGCGTCATGGACACTTTCTGTTGGAGTCGGGGTACCACACCAATTTGTGGCTCACGCTGGACGCGTTGTTTGTGAGTCCGCACACGCTCGGCCCGCTTGTTCATGCGCTGGCGGACAAACTGCGTGCTCATCGCGTCACGGCTGTCTGTGGCCCGTTCGTCGGTGGCGCGTTCCTCGCGCAGGCGCTGGCTTCCGCGCTGGAGGTTGAGTTCTACTACACCGAACCTGTGCGCCTGGCCGCGGCCCGTACGCTCTTTGGTGCTGAATATCATCTGCCCGCAGCGCTCAGACCGCGAGTGCGCGCACAACGGATGGCGTTGGTTGATGATGTGATCAGCGCGGGTTCGTCTGTGCGCGCCACTGCCACTGAGCTTGCCGCAGCCGGCGGTTCCACGGTGGTCGTCGGGACGCTGCTCGTTCTCGGTACGCCCGCGCTCGATCATTTTTCGAGTCTGTCGATTCCTGTCGAATCGCTCGGTCGCCGGGATTTCAACTTGTGGGAACCATCCAGATGTCCGCTGTGCGCGAAGCACGTGCCACTCGAAAATTTGGTTCACGCCCGCGAATCGGTAGAATTCTGAGGATTTCTATGTGGAAGAGTCGGAGAAGTGCTGCCTGCGTGTCGGCAACCCTGGCGGTGCTTGCATTGTCTGGGGTGTCAACCGCAGAGCAGGGGACTCGGTCGCCAAGCCGTGCGTCAGGGACTCTAAGACTGTACGTCTTTGACGGTGGGACATTGGAGTCCGATCCAGCGCGCTATCGACTGACGCCGGAGGATGTGGGGGTCACACAACTCTCGATTGCAGCGTACCTGATCGTTCATCCGAAGGGTGTGCTGCTGTGGGATACCGGTGCAGTCCCAGATGGAGACTGGACGGTAACGGGAGAGCCGGTGCGGCAACGGCTCATGCTTCCGGATGCACGCGAGCGTCACGTGACGCTTCGCATCTCACTCCGGGGTCAGCTGGCCGGAATCGGCTTTTCCGCCAAGGATGTCACACACCTCGCGTTGTCCCATCTCCATTGGGATCACACGGCCAATGCGAACGCGTTTGCAGGAGCCACGTGGCTCGTGCGCCAGATCGAGCGCGACGCGATGTTTGCCGATAAACCAGCAGGCGCTGTCAGACCTTCGACCTATGCGTCGCTCCGGAAAAGCCGGACGGTGCTCGTCAAGGACGATGAGCACGACGTCTTTGGTGACGGGACGGTGATCCTCAAGGCCGCCGCGGGGCATACGCCGGGGCACCAGGTGTTGTACGTCAAGCTGCCGCAAACTGGGGGCGTCGTACTTTCCGGGGACCTGTATCACTACCCCCAGGAGCGAACGATGGATCGTCTGCCCGTTGCGGAATTCAACCAACAGCAAACGCGTTCAGCCCGGCAGGCCGTAGAGGCGTTTCTCGCGAGGACCGGCGCGCAGCTGTGGATCCAGCACGACTTTGTGGCTGATACCAAGCTCAAAAAAGCGCCCGCGTTCTACGAGTAGCGAATGGCAGACCAGCAAGAGTCATCGCGTTCGGCCGCTCATGTGGGACGCGATCCGTTGATTGCCGCCATCACGACGTTTCTGGCCGGACAGGATGCTCGGACGCTCGAGCTGATTCGCCGCTCGCTCGAGCGCGAGATCGATCGGGCCGGTGCTGATGCCCTCGGGCGTCTTGGGGAGCGGCTTGCTGTGGCCGGGAACGATTGGGATTTCTACCCCAGAGATCCGCTCGTGCGGAGAATTCACCACGTCCTTGCGGACTTCATCCTCCTGCAGGACTCCAGCCTGTTCGGGGTCGAGCATCTGGCCTCGCTCGTCGATAAGCCGGTTGTGATCTTTGCCAACCACCTGTCCTACGCGGACGCCAATCTTCTGGAGGTGCTCCTTCAGCGAGCAGGCGGCTCGACGCTTTCGGATCGGTTGACGGTCATTGCTGGCCCCAAGGTGTATTCCAGCCTCAAGCGGCGCTTTTCGAGCCTGTGTTTCGGGACCATCAAGACGCCGCAAAGCCGGGCGCTGTCATCGGAAGAGGCAGTCATGAACGCGCGCGAGGTTGCTCGCGCCGCGCGACTCTCGATTGACATCGCACACGAGCGACTTCGACTTGGTGAGGCGCTGCTCATTTTTGCTGAAGGGACGCGCAGCCGTACCCGAGGCATGCAGCCGCTCCTGGCAAGCGTCACCCGGTATCTGGATTGTCCGGACGTGTGGGTGCTGCCCGTCGGCATTACGGGCACGGAAGCGTTGTTTCCGATCGGGGAGGACACCCTTCACCCCGTTCGGGCGGTAAGTCGAATCGGGCGTCCCATTCAGGCAAGCGCGCTGCGTCAGCGTGCCGGAGGGGATCGCCGTCTCATGATGGACGGCGTCGGCCTTGCCATCGCGGGACTGCTTCCGGCTGAGTACCGCGGGGCGTATGGTGACGACGTGGCCGATCTCGTTGATGCACGGCACGTACTGCGCACCCTCTATGACTGAGGCTGGCAGGTCTTCAGTTCGAGACGAATCATGTCGAACGTGAACTGGAATACGCGTGGATACGATTCGGGAAGCAAGCGGGCGGATTGAGTTCAGCAGCGAGATGCCGCTAGCTGCGCGCCTGCTGATTCTGGCTGCGGGCCTCGTGCCGCTGCTGGCGCCCTACGAGCTCTTGATCAAACCCACATGGCAGGAATTCAGTCTGATTTGGCTGTTCGCGCTGGTCATCTCCGCCGGCGCCATTGCGACAGGCCTTCTCGCAATCTGTGTGGCGGTGTTTGGGATGAGTCAACACATCCGGTTTGATGCTGCCAGCCGTGGCCTCACCTACAGCTTCAAGACCGCCGGCGGGCGACACGGCGAGAAAGAGTATCCGTTCAGCGATATCGAACGGCTTCGGGTGAGGACTCACCATTGGACGGACGGGCCGGCCACCTACAACCTGGCGCTCAAACTCAGAGCGACACGGGAAATCGAGTTCGGGCGGTTTGTCGTCCAGGGGGACGCCGAGCGCTACCTGTCGGTGTTGACCGGCATGATTGGAGAGTGACGCGTGACCACAGCCTCCTGGCTCTGCACCGCCAGCCTCCTCGCAACGACGAGCCTGCAGGCGCCGATCGGGCCTTCGCAACGGCCGGCGCCGTTCCTGCTGCCAGCGCCGACCGGTCGCCACGCCGTTGGAACCACTACCTGGCGCGTCACTGATAAGTCCCGATTAGAGACGCTTGCCGATACGGGACTGCCACGCGAAGTCGAGGTTCTGGCTTGGTACCCTGCGGCTCCGGGTCCAGGCCAGCCGGCGCCCTATCTGCGGTGGGGATTGTTCGAACTGCGGCCCTTGGCGCCGCCGGGTGCAACTGCCACCCCGTTCGACTCATTGGCCGACGTGCGGACCCACGCGGTGATCGACGCGCCCCCGGTCACGTCGCCCGCGAAGTTCCCTACCCTGGTTTTCTCGCACGGCTACGGTGGCATGCCCAGCGCTCACACCGCGCTTTTCGAAGACCTTGCAAGCCACGGATACGCGATTCTCAGCGTCGTTCATCCATACGAATCGGCGGCGGCAAAGCTGGCAGACGGACGTCTGGTGTCGTTTCTCGACGAAGGCGGGGCCCCGCGCCTGTCGTTTCGCAACGTACTCACCGAATGGAGCCGTGAAGACGAAACGATGGCGGCCGTGACGCGCGCCGTCGGTGACGATGAGCAGCGGCGGCTTCTTGGCGAATACCTTTCGGGGCTCCGCGAGACCGGGGAGACACTGCGTCGTTGGGTGGATGACACCAAGCTCGTGCTCGATCGACTTGCAGAGTTGCCGGCGGCCAGTACGGCTGCGCGACTGGCGGGTAGACTCGACATGACACGGGTAGGGGCTGCGGGGCATTCCATGGGCGGCGTGACCGCAGGTCAGTTCTGCCTCGAGGATCGGCGTTGCGCGGCCGGGCTGAATCTCGACGGGATCCCGCAGTACGGATCCATGATCAGCCAGGCACGTTCAAGGCCGTTCCTGATGGTTTATTCCGCTCGGACCGGCCGCCTCGGGGCGAGCGATGCGATCTATCGCCGCTCGGCCTTGCCTTACTTCCGCGTGGACATCCGAGAGACGCTGCATCTGGACTTCACCGATATGATTTTCTGGAACGGTCCCCTTCGCGCCCGTGGGGCTTTGGGGACGTTGGCACCGTTGCGCGCCACCGAAATCACGCGAGCGGTCGTTCGGGAGTATTTCGATCAGGAGCTCTTGAACAAACGCTCCTCTCTGCTGGGAGGAAGGTCCGTCTTTCCCGAAATCACCATCCACCCGCCACCGAAGACCGGGGGGACGAGCCCGCCATCCGAGAACTCACGTCCATGATCGTGCATCGGAACGCGGTCCGTGCCATTCTCCTGACACCGGCGTCTCACGTGCTTTTGCTTCGCGTCCGACCGCCGCAGGGTGGACACGCGTTCTGGATCCTCCCGGGTGGTGGGATTGACCCAGGTGAAACTTTCGAAGAAGCGCTCCGACGAGAGCTCCGGGAGGAAGTGGGGCTCCATGACTGCACGATTGGTCCGCTGGTCTGGAAACGGCAGCATACGTTCAATTGGGGAAACCGTCGCATCTGTCAGCGGGAGGAGTACTACATCGTCCACGTGAAGGATTTCGAACCTCGAATGTCTGACGAGACGGAGATCAAGGTTCTGGAGAGTTTCCGATGGTGGCCGGTTGCGGAACTGTCGCAAGCAGTCGAACAGCTCTCTCCGCTGTCTCTGCCGGCCATCGTCGGGCAGTACATTGCCAGCGGGCCGCCGACGGAACCCTTGGTGGTCGAGGTGCTCGTCGACTAGTCTCTTTCCGATTTTCAAGGTCAGTAATGCGCAGGACCCGACTTTTCGTGATTTTCTGTGCCGTCATGACAGTCCGGTTGCACGCTCAGACATCCGTGGCGGCGGTCGAAACGTTTGCGGATTTGCCTGGAGGTCGGATCTGGTACAGCGATTCGGGTGGCAGCGGAACGCCTGTTGTGCTCATGCACGCCCGTACGGGGAGCATTCTTGCGTGGGAGCATCAGCTGCCGGCGCTCGCCAAAGCTGGCTATCGCGTCATCGCGTATGACCGTTTCGGACATGGTCGGTCCGAGGTCAAAGAGGCGCTCTCGCAACGGGGTGCGGCCGCCGATGATCTTGAAGCGCTTGCGAGTCATCTGCGTCTGGCTCGCTTCCATTTGGTTGGAACGGCAGCCGGTGGGATCGTCTCGTTCGACTACGCAGTATCGTTTCCGCAGAGACTACGCAGTCTCGTGGTCGCCAACAGCATCGGTGGCGTGCAGGATGAGGACTACGTGGCACTCGGCCGTCGGCTGCGTCCGTCACCGCAGTTCGAAGCGTTGCCACCGGAATTCCGGGAACTTGGTCCTTCGTACCGGGCGGCAAACCCGGAAGGCACCGCGCGCTGGATGAAGCTCGAGGAGCAGAGCCGATCGCAAGACCGGTCGGCCGTCCCTGAAAGAATGCGGAATCGGATCACCTGGTCCCTACTCGAGAAGCTCGAAGTTCCAACACTTCTGTTGACCGGGGATGCGGACCTTTACACGCCGCCTGCGGTACTTCAGCTCTTTTCGCGGCGGATCAAGACGTCGACGGCCGTGATTCTTCCGGAGGTTGGCCACTCTGCGTACTGGGAACAGCCGGAACGCTTCAATCGCGCCGTGCTCGACTTCATTCGTCAGCACTGACTTTCCGAAGTCTCAAGTGTGGCGTCTCAAAGGCCATTGACACTTGAGACTTCGGACTTGAGACTTGTCTATGCATCGCGACACACGAATCCTGCACGCCGGGTACAACCCGCCGGAGACGGCCGGCGTACCATTGCCTGGCCCACAATTTTCTTCAACGTACGTGACTCCCGGCGAACCCTCGGGGCATCGATTGACGTACGGTCGCTTCCACAATCCGACCTGGACTCGGTGGGAAGAAGCGTTGGGAATCCTCGAGGGAGGTCACGCTGTGGCGTACGCGTCGGGCATGGCGGCCGTTGCCGCGGTGTTCGGCGTCTACCTCAAGCCGGGTGACACCCTGGTGCTCCCGTCGGACTCGTACTACACAACACGTGTGTTCGCGTCTCGGTGGCTCGATACGATCGGGATCCGGACGCGACTTGTTCCTACCCGTGAGCCGCCCCGGGCGGAAGTGCTTGAGGGAGCGCGTCTCCTGTGGCTCGAGTCGCCGTCTAACCCTCAACTCGACGTCTGCGACATTGCGGAATGGGTTCGGCTCGCGCAGCCACACGGTGTTGTCGTGGTTGTCGACAATACGACGGCCACCGCGTACTTGCAGCAGCCCCTGGAACTGGGCGCACACCTCGTCGTGGCGTCCGATACGAAGGCCTTGACCGGCCATAGCGACATTGTGCTTGGACACGTGGCCACCGCGGACGAATCGCAGGCGGCGACGCTCCGAACCTGGCGCACCGAGCACGGTTCGATTCCCGGGCCGATGGAAGTGTGGCTGGCGCACCGCTCGCTCGCAACCGTCGCATTGCGGATGACGCAGCAGTGTTCGTCCGCGCAACAGCTGGCCGAATTTCTCGATTCGCACCCCGCCGTGACGTCGGTCTTCTATCCGGGCTTATCTCGTCATTCGGGACATGCGATTGCCAAACGTCAGATGCAGGCCTTTGGAACCGTTGTCAGCTTCGATGTGGGGACCCGTGCGCGTGCGGACCAGTTCCTTCATTCCTTGACGCTCGTGCGCGAGGCGACGAGTTTTGGCGGTGTCCATTCGAGTGCGGAGAGGCGAGCGCGCTGGGGTGGCGATACGATCAGCGAAGGGTTCATTCGATTCAGCGTCGGTTGTGAGAACGTCGGAGACATTCTGAACGACGTGGCCGTGGCCCTCGGAGTGCTGGGCTCGTGAAGTTCAACGAGCTTCGTGCGGCTCGACCCTTCCCTGGCGGTTTATCACCGCTGCCGCCAACTCTTTTCAAGCTGCCGTATCCTCAGCTGGCCGCCGAGCTGTACGTGCCACGGCTCGAGGAACATTTCGTGAGGGTGTTCCGGCGTGGAATCCCTATGACTGATAGCCCGAGGCTCTTGCCGGTGTGTCAGAAGCACGCCAGAATATGGAATCGGCTCAGGCTTTCGAAGGAGGCACCATGAGCGTCCAGTTTCTCCGCGCCTGCGCGGTCTCGGCGCTGTTTGCGATTGTCTCGTGGTCGGCTGTTTCACTGACTGCTCAGAGTGTCACGAGTCCCTCGCCACGGCTGTCAACGGCAACAGCCTCCGCGTGGACGGTTCCCCGGACGCCGTGGGGCGATCCAGATTTGCAGGGGAACTACACCAACAAGTACGAGTACGGCACGCCATTCGAGCGGCCCGCCGCATTCAACGGACGCCAGTTGGGGGATCTGACACCGAAGGAACTGGAGGCCGTCGTCAAGGAGCGGCAGCAAGACGCTCTCGACCGAGCGAAGTTTTTTGGCGGGGATCCCGAGGGCCGGATTGGCAACTCCGCCGAGTTCCGGGATATCTACGAGGTGACCAAGGGTAGCCGCGCGTGGTTTGTCGTCGATCCTGCCGACGGATTGATTCCGCCCCTTACACCCGAGGCGCAGCGACGGAACGCCGTGAGGCCTCAGACCGGAAGTTTCGGGAGTGGGCCATTCAATGGCCCAGAGGATTTCAGCCTCTGGGATCGGTGCATTACGCGCGGGCTCCCAGGGTCGATGCTCCCGGGCGGGTATGGCAATTCATACCAGATCGTCCAGGCACCCGGATGGGTCGCCATCCGGTACGAGATGATTCACGACACCCGCCTCATTCCGGTGGATGGCCCGCCGCATGCGCCCGAGGGGATTCGTCTCGACATGGGTGATGCGCGCGGGCGCTGGGAGGGCGATTCCCTTGTCGTCGAGACCACCAATTTCCGACAGCGCAGTGCCTATCGAAATGCGAACGCTGAAACGTTACGCCTCGTCGAACGGTTCACGCGGACTGCTGCCGATAAGATCGAATGGTCGGTTACCGTCAGGGACCCCTCCACATGGACCAGATCCTGGACGTTTGCGATCCCCCTGACGATGAACGACAGCGAGCGGATCATGCAGTATGAGTGTCACGAAGGGAACCGGGCGTTGATCAACATTCTTGGTGCCGCTCGGGCAACCGAGACTGCGCAAGTCCAACGGACAGGGCAACGGTAGTGCTGAGCATCTTTGCAACCGCATTCGGGCTTGGTCTGGTATTCAATGCCGCGCCGGGCCCGGTGTTTGCCGAGACCGTGCGGCGAGGCGTGCGAGGCGGCTTTCGTCCTGCTTTGGCGGTGCAAGTCGGATCGCTCACCGGAGACGCAGCCTGGGCACTGCTCGGGCTGGCCGGCGTTGGGTTGCTCCTGCAGCTGCAATCGATCCGCATTCCGATTGGCATTGCCGGCGCGCTCTATCTCATGTGGCTCGCGTGGGAATCATGGCAGGCCGGAACGCATGAATTTGCGGCCAGGACTACGGGCAAAAACGAAAACCGGTCGGCGCTGCGGTCCGGAGTTCTGTTGTCGGTGACCAACCCGCAGAACGTGGGTTACTGGGCTGCGCTGGGCAGCGCACTGGGTGCAGTCGGGGTGCAGCAGCCGGGTCTCGTCGGCTACGGCGCGTTTTTCACAGGGTTCATGCTGTCGTCGGTGGTGTGGGCGTTGGTGTTCGCCTGGCTGGTCGACCGACTGCTCGGCACCGCGGGGGCTTGCTGGGCAAGAGTCACGTATCGGGTGTGCGCGATTGCGTTTCTGGCGCTGGCGTGCGCGTCACTGCGAGAGTTGTGGCTGTCGCACGACCGTCCGCCGACACCGCAGTCAGCACATCCGTCAACCTTCAGCCGTCACCTTTCAGCAAATGGGTGACGGCTATGATGGCTGAAGGCCGAAGGCTGATGTCGACTGATTCGCGGTATTGGCCCGCAGATGCCGAGGGTCGCTGATGCCGTGGAAATGTCCTGCGTGTGGCATGAGCATCCAACACAGGGAAGAGATGCCCCGTCCAGGGGTTGTCTATCGCTGCCACATTTGTCGCCTCGAGCTGATCGTCAACGGTGCCACCGGCAAGCTCGACGTTCCGCCCGTCTCACGCGCGGACGAAAACGACGCCTTTACGCGGAAGAAGCCGGCAAGGCGCAAGTCTTCCTGACCTTCACGCGGCGCGGCCGTTGAGAATTTCACCTCACAGCTGCACGCACTCGCTGCATTGCGTTCAAAAAGTGTTGAGGCGGGGATGAGCGACGAGATCATCCAGCACTACACGGAAGCCCAAGACGAGGAAAACAGGCTCGCCCGCGGTATCGGGCAGTGGGAATTTCTCCGGACGCTGGCCATCCTGTCTCCGTATCTCGGCCGTCCGCAGACGGTGGTCGACGTGGGCGGCGGAACCGGTGTCTACGCGCTCTGGCTCGCTGGGCACGGTCACGACGTTCACGTGGTCGACCTCGTGCCGCACCATGTGCAGCTGCTCCAGGAGAAGGCCCGCGCCCGTTCGCTGGTCCTGGGCTCCGCCAGCGTGGGGGACGCATTGTCGCTCTCGTTCCCCGACCAGTTTGCTGATCTCGTTCTGCTGATGGGGCCGCTCTACCACATGACGAAGGAAGACCACCGGCTGAAGGCCTTGCGTGAATGTGCGCGCATCGTAAAGCCGGGTGGCCGCGTCCTGTGCAGCGTCATTTCACGGTTCGCATCGATGCTGGCCGGTTTCCGGAACGGTCGATTCGACGATCCGGAATTCGAAAGGGTAGTCGATGGGGCTCTGCGCGACGGTCAGCATCGAAATCCGCTTCGGAGGAGCTCACATCTGGGCTCGGCGTTCTTCCATCGGCCGAGCGATCTTCGGGGCGAGATGGAACGAGCCGGTCTGGTCTGTGAGAAGATTGCCGGTATCGAAACCCCGATTGCCATCATCAAGCAACTTGACGATTGGGTCGATAACAAGGGCCGGATGTACGAGTTGGCAAGGAAATACGCACAGCTTGTCGAGGAAGACGAGGCGTTGCTGGGGGCAAGCTTTCATCTGCTCGGGGTCGGCCGGCGTCCCTGATCGACGGGTTGCATCATGACCATGACCCGCCACGACACGATGACGAATGCCGTCGTCAACTGCGTGGCCTATGCTGACGGACAGCGCGACCGGGCGGTCGACATCGGCGATATCAGCCAGGTACTCAAGCTGCCCGATCGATTCATCTGGATCGGCCTGCACGAGCCGAGTGAGGAGCTGCTGCGGCATGTGCAGGTGGAGTTCGGCTTGCACGACCTTGCCATTGAAGATGCCCACCGCGCCCATCAGCGTCCCAAGGTCGAGATGTACGGCGACTCGCTGTTCATCGTCTTGAGGACGGTACAGCTCGGCGGGGACGGCCGGCGGCTGACGTTTGGCGAGACACACTTTTTTGTCGGATCCAACTACATCGTCTCGGTCCGGCACGGATCGTCTCTGTCGTATGCCGACGTGCGTGCTCGCTGTGAGTCCACGCCTCAGCTGCTGCGCAAAGGCCCTGGATTTGCGCTCTACGCGCTCATGGACTCGATCGTCGATCAGTACTTCCCGATTGTTGACGCACTTGCGGAGGAACTGCAGGTGCTCGAAGAGCAGATCTTCAGCGAGTCGTTCAGCCGTGACACCACCGCGCAGGTCTACGAACTCAAGCGCGAATTACTCGAGGTCAAGTCGGTGGTCTCACCGCTCATCGATATCTGCAATCGATTGTCGCGATTCGACATGGCGTTGATCGGAGACGACACCAAGCTCTACTTCCGAGACGTGTACGACCATGCAATTCGCATCAATGAAATGGTGGACACACTCCGCGAATTGTTGACGACCGCGCTCGAAGCAAGTTTTGCATTCATCTCAATCGCGCAGAGCGAAGTGACGAAAACCTTTGCCGGGTGGGCCGCAATCATTGCGGTTCCCACCATGGTGGCCGGCATTTACGGGATGAACTTCGACTGGATGCCCGAGCTCCGATGGCAGTACGGCTACCCGGTCGTGCTCGGCCTCACGTTTGCGGCCTGTGCGGGACTCTATATTCATTTCAAGCGCTCAGGCTGGTTTTAGCTCGGGATTCGGGGCTCGGGATTCGGGACTCGGACTATTTAATCCAACGAAATCCCTAATCCCGGAATCTCCCGAATCCCCAACCCCGACTCCCTAGATGAGGCCCGCCGTAAACAGCGTTCGGTTATCCACAAAACACAGTTTGTTCCCGAAAGGATCCGTGCAATAAAAACTGCGTTCCCCCCAGGGTTGTGTCTGGATGGCCTGACGAATGACGCTGCCAGTCGTGCCCGCCACGCGTTCATAGCACGCCTCGAGATCGGGAACCGCAAGATAGAGGTGATCGGGGTTTGGTACCGCGTCCCAAGAATCCCCGTCAGCTCTCGGATCAAAGCACGCCAGGATGGTGCCGCCGCATCCAAAATAGTGTCGTCCGGGAGAGACGCGCACTCCCGGCTGCTCGAGGACTGAACGGTAGAACGCGGCCGCAGTCTCGATTTCAGAGACCGGAACGATGACGCGGTACAAGCGAGACGATGACATGGAGAACCTCCGAGTCTCAGTCTACGTATCAGCGGCGGCATTACAATTGGGCACTTTCAAGTACCTGGTTTGACATCATGAGGACACAGCCGTGGATGAGCATGCCGACAGCTACCGCGAACGCGATCGGTGTCCCGTCTATACCGCCTTGCGGGTGATCGAGGGCCGATGGAAGCCCATGATTTGCCGGCGGCTTGGCGAAGGTGCGCAGGGATTTGGCGAACTGTATCGAGCGATGCCCGGTGTGACTCCCAAAGTTCTCCGACAGCATCTCCGTCAAATGGAAGCCGACGGAATCGTGGTGCGGACGGTGCGACGACAAAAACCGGCACTGCGCGTTTCCTACGCGATGACGCCGTACGGTCGGACGCTTGGACCAGTTTTCGAAACGTTGTGGCGTTGGGGTGTCAAGCATCTGGAGCGGGAAATGCCGCCCCGCTCCGACCGCTTTGGTGACGCGGTGATGAGCTGACGAAAGTCGACGGCGGCTCCTTCAACGTACGGCGCAAACGGGGACAAAGGTGTAGAGTAGGCACTCCATGGTCGCCCGCGTGAAAGCGAAGCGACGCTTCAAGGCGGAGCTTCTGGCCGCTATAGACGAGGCCAAAGGATTGCGGATTCGGGCGGGAGTGCTACCGCACCGGTTTATTGGCATCTGGGCAGTCGTGGTTGAAGGTCGTGTCTTCGTGCGCTCGTGGAGCCTCAAGCCGCGCAGCTGGTACCGGACATTCCTCCAGGAGCCTCGCGGTGCCGTGCAGGTGGGTGGCCGCGAGATTCCCGTCCGTGCCATTCAGACGAGGGGTGAGCGTCTGAAGAACGCGGTGAGCAAAGCATACCTGGCGAAATACAACACAGCAGGATCCATGAAATACGCGCAGGATCTCGGACGGCCAAAATCCAGGGCCACGACCACGGAACTGGTGCCGCTCGCGTAGCGCCTCGAGGCCGTTCCCCCCTAAACGTTTATGCCGTTCACGTATCAAATTGATTCCGAAGCAGGAATGATTGTTGTCGTCGGGGTAGGCGAGACGTCTCAGGCCGAACGCTTCGAGGTCATGCAGGCTTGGATAAGTGACCCGGCGTTTCGTCCTGGCCTCCATATCCTGTGTGACTTTACGGCAGCGACGACCCCGCCCACGTTTGCCGAACTCGGGGAGATCGTGGCCTTCATCAAACGAAATGCGGCTGTGGTGGGCAGGAAGAAGGTCGCAATCGTGGCCGCAGACGCGATGACATTTGGGGCCGCGCGCCAGTTTCAAGCCCTCTCCCACTCCGGTCCCAATACCGTTCAATTGTTCAACAACCGGGAATCTGCACTTGCCTGGCTCCACGAGGCTTAGCCTTGGACCAAATTCTCATTGGGCGCGGTGACGCCCCCGTCTACCTGGCAGCCAGATACGGAAACCGGCACGGCCTCATTGCGGGCGCAACGGGAACCGGAAAGACGGTTTCGCTGATGGTGCTGGCTGAAGGGTTCTCAAGGCTTGGCGTGCCGGTCTTCATGGCCGACGTCAAAGGCGACGTGGCTGGACTGGCAATGGCGGGCACGCCGAGCGAGAAGATTCAGCAGCGCGTCGCCCAAATCGGCCTGGAGGGCTACACGCAGGAGGCGAGCCCTGTCGTCTTCTGGGACCTGTACGGCAAGGCCGGTCATCCAGTCCGTGCGACGGTCAGCGACCTTGGTCCAACATTGCTGGGTCGCATTCTCGAACTGAACGACACGCAGGCTGGCGTCCTCGAGATTGCGTTCAAGTTGGCTGATGACCGCGGGTTGCTCCTGCTCGATCTCGATGATCTGCGTGCGCTGCTCTCGTTCGTTGCAGACAACCGAAAGGAGATTTCGACCCAGTACGGCCTGGTCAGTGCTCAGTCGGTGGGCGCCATCCAGCGCGCGCTGCTCACCCTCGAACGTGAAGGTGGCGAGTGGCTGTTTGGTGAACCAGCACTCGAATTGTCCGATCTGCTCCGTACGGATCTGAGCGGGCGCGGGATCGTGAGCATCCTTGCGGCAGATCAACTGATTCTGAAGCCACGCCTGTACTCGAGTTTTCTCCTCTGGCTGTTGTCTGAGCTCTTCGAAAACCTGCCGGAGGTCGGCGATCTCGAAAAACCCAAGCTGGTCTTTTTCTTCGACGAGGCACACCTGCTGTTTGACGATGCACCGCCGGCTCTTCGGAATCGGGTGGAACAGGTCGTGCGAATCATTCGATCGAAGGGTGTCGGGGTCTATTTTTGTTCGCAGTTTCCCGATGACGTGCCCGACGAGATTCTGGGGCAGCTGGGCAATCGAATTCAACACGCGCTACGGGCGTACACACCACGTGATCAGAAGGCGGTTCGGACGGCCGCCGAAACATTCGTCGCCAATCCCAAGCTCGATGTTGCCGAGGTGATTTCACAACTCGCGGTGGGAGAGGCGCTGGTATCAACCCTCCAGGACAAGGGTGTGCCGACTCCTGTCGAACGCACGGTGGTTTGCCCGCCACGAAGCCGGATTGGGGCACTGACCCCTGAGGAACGAACGACCATACGGAGCCGCAGTCCAATCGGCGGCAAGTACGATTCGCGCGTCAATCGAGAATCCGCGTACGAGATTCTGGCTCGTCGGACAGCTGCCACCGATCCGAATGCGTCTTCCGAAGTCGATCACGCAAAGCCGCAGCCCGGGCAAACAGAGCAGGGCGGACGATTCAGCGAAATGCTGTGGGGCACGAAGCGGCGCCAGGGTATGGTTGAGACGATGGCGAAACAGACAGCGCGGACGGTTGGCAGCCAGCTGGGACGTCAGATCCTGCGCGGTATTTTGGGCGGTATACTTGGCGGTTCGCGTCGGTAGGTGGCGACTGCGCACGACGTGATTCTTGCAGAAGGAGTCAACCATGAGGCAGCGCATCCGGCGATTTGGAATAGGGCAGACAGCAAAGGTCGTCGGGATTCTCTATCTGCTGGTAGGGCTGCTTCTGGCGCCGGTGTTTCTGCTTGCGACGATCCTCAGTTCTGACCAGGCGGGGTTTGGAGTGGCTTTTGCCGTCGGGCTCCCCGTTCTCTATGCGTGTGCGGGCTTCGTTGGCGCCGCAATCGGATGCGCGATTTACAACCTCGTGGCGGGATGGGTGGGGG
>DATBJG010000429.1:0-5873 GCA_036556585.1 Vicinamibacterales bacterium | reverse complement strand
CTTCGACGAACGTAAAACCGCGCATCGCGCTGCCCTTCCGGGATCTGGTCGAGCTTTTCGAGCGAGTCATCTGCCAGAAGAGGCTGGTAATAGAGCGCCCACTGGACGGCGTCGCGGGGACGGACGATCACCTGCAGCTGCGGGGCTTGGCCCTTTGCGGCAACGGCCGACTGATTGCTCGTCAGCGTCAGGCTGCCCATCGGGTTCGTCGCCTGCACACGACCTTCGAACACCGTGATCAGCGTGCGGTCGGCCTCGACGCGAACCAGGAATTCGGTACCCTCGACGTTGGCATTGACAAACGGGGTCTGGACCTCGAGAGGCTCGCGCGTAAAGAAAAGAATCGCCCCCCTGATGAGCTCGATCAGTGAGCGCGTGGGGTCGGTTGGACGCCGAACCACCCACTCCGTGTTCTGCTCGATCGTCAGCACCACGCTTCGGTCGAGAAACGCGATCGTGGCCCTGCTGCGGTCGCCAGCACGAATCGAATCGCCTTCGCAGACGTTCAGATTCAGCGCCGCCGGCACGAAAACTGCGGCCGATGCGACCTTGTGCTCAACCCGGTTTGCAATCCGGACGATTTGTGCCGCGGGGTTGGCGCACTGCGTCTGAGCGGGGGTGGAAGACGGCCACAAAACCGCAAAGGCCGCGAGGAAGAGCGCCAGTCGGGCGCGCTTCACTCTCATTGGGGGGCATAACCAATACCACATCTGCATACTTTTGCTACACGAAATTGCACTTATAAAAACGTCTGCCGAGGTGTGAATCGAACGAACGGTTTGCGAGAGTAATGAACGTTGGTAGAAGGAAAAGCGGAACGCGGCTACTTGGTGTCCACTTCGACGGATGAGCTGTCGCTGGCGGTCGGGATCGGCCGGAGTTTGTGATGGCACTTATTCAGGTAATAGATGGTGGGCCCATCTTCGTGACCAGCCTCTAACTCAAGCTGTGTGAACAGCTTTGCGGCATCGCGATACTGTTCCCGGGAGTAGAGCTCAACAGCAGCAGCGAACTTTTCGCGAAACTCTGCGGGCACCTCGCCCACTTTCCCGCGCTCACCAACCACTTCCACGATGGGAACGGGCTCGGACCTGCCCGCCAGTTGGAACGTCCCCAGACGCCGCAGGACCAGTCCGGTCAAGCCGTGCACGACGCTTTCCGAGGCGAGGATTTTCGTCTTCAGATCCTTGTTCAACTCCTGAATCCGCGCCGCCGTGCTCGCCGGGGTTCCAACCGCTTGAGCCTCGCCGCTGATCGGACCAAACAGGATCGTGCTGGCATCGAGGCCAAAACGCGTGGGAAATTGTCGACTCGACTGACGCGCATTGAACCGGTCGATCGCTTCGCGCATCTCGAGTACAGCCAGACAGGCTCTGAGACGAAGCTTTCTGTCGATACGCCTCATTCGTTCTTTGCCAAATCCCAGGAGGGTCCCTGGCCACGCGGGTCGCCACAAACTAATCGTGCTGTCCCCCGCCCGGCCCAGCAGCATGCCGCCCCGACGCTCAACCGTGTCGCGCAGCACACCGTAGTACTCGCGGAGTTCCGACGAAAACTCACGCAGATCGGAGGTCTCGCTGAGACGTGTGTACCCTTCGATATCCGTATGGAGGCACACGCCTCGCGATTGCACCATGGGCGCGTTGGGATCGATCTCGACGCGTATCAGTTTGGTGAGGTCGCGATACCGCGCAAACACCCCGGCAAACAGCGCAAGCGGAACCTGGAAAACGAGCGGGATGACGAGCGGGATGAGGATGGCATGACGTGAAAACAGAAATTGTGCCATCCCGTAATACAACGCGGCAATGCCAGCAACAATCGGGACCGCGTACATCCCTGGAAGGATCCGAGTCAGGAGTCCAAGAAAGATTCCCAATCCCAACAGGAGGGCCGAAGAACCCAGAACGCTCGTCGGCTGCAACACACGACCGGTGAGGAGATTTGCGAAAGCGGTCGCGCCAATTTCGGCACCGCTGAGATCGAAACCTTCCCTGGTCGAAAAGATCGTCCGGAATGTGTCGGGTTGTTCGGCACTGGTCACAAACTGGGAGGCGCCCTCGCCGACAAACACGGTCCTCCCCGCAAGCGCGAATCGCTTGCCAAATCTCTCATCTACCAACTCGTTGAAGGGAATGGTTTCGATGCTGCCTGCCGGTCCGTAGAAATTCAGGTAGTAGGAGCGACTTCCCGCGTAAAGCTTCAACAACGCAGAAAACGTTCGGCGCTCGGATGCCGAAAGTCCCTTGGTCTCGTCCACTTCGAGCAGCGCCAATGCTCGCGACGCCGCCTGCGGGTTGCTTCTGAGTCTCTTTCTGAGCACGTCCATGAGCCGTCGCGAGTCTTCGACTGATCTCACCGGGCTTGGTAGACCGAGCTCCTTGATACCTGCACTGTCGAGCAGCCCAACAAAACGGTCCATCACCGGCAACGCCTGAATTTGTAAACCGACGGCGGGAAGAGTCGGAACCTCACCCGACGAGGTGGCAAAGAACGTCCAGAAGGAGTGCGTCAACGACCCCTCGGGCAGCGGAAACGGCGCGAGACTGAGAGCGCGCTTCTGCAGCAGATCGATCGGACTGTGGATCTGCTCAATCTCGACATCCACTCCCGGCACCCTCAAGCGATCGATGTGCTGTGCCAGCGCAACATTGCCGCTGCTGCCAATCGCATCCGCCAGGCTCTCGTCATCGGCCGGTGACCGATGCGTCTCGAACCGGATGTCCATGACGATGGCCGCAGCGCCCTGAGCGGCCAGCGCGCGGATCACGCTCGCATGCACCTGTCGTGGTGGTGGCCAATCGCGCGTATCCAAACCGAGTTGCTGGGCGGAACCTTTGTCGAGCGTCACGACGAGGACGTCTGTTGGTGGCTGGAGACGACCGCGCACGGTGAACAGCGAGCGGAGTCCGACGTCCTCCTCGAGCTGCAGACCCAGACGCGTCGGTCGCGCGGCAACGCCGAGAGCGCCTACCACGAGACCAAGCGCAATCGCCTTGTGATACCTCAGCATGGAACAGCCGGGGTTACCGGCTCATGGTCGTCCGGCGGTTGTCCTTGACGTTGATCGGTCGTAGTCTATCTGAACGATGGGTTTCAAGTGGAACCATAGCAGGGGCGAGGAGTTAGGACGACTTACAGAATTGTGATCCACGCCCGATTCACTGCAGTGCAGGTCGATGCGTTGTTCTACAATGGGCTCTCCGCATCGGTCGCAGGCGCTCCCAGCTCGCCACACAGGGGGAATCCATGCCAGACACGCGAGATCCTCGATCGGTGAACGAGGCTGCGGAACAGGCGGCTGCTGCAGGCGACTACGCGTCAGCGGAACGGTTTCTTCGCGAGGCAGCCAATCTTCAGGAAGCCACGCTCGGCCCGCTCCATCCCGACCTCGCCAACACGTTGAACAACCTTGGCGTGGTCTGCGAGATCACCGACAAACCCGTCGAAGCCGAGCACTGCTTTCGACGGGCGTGGGGTATCTCCTCGGCCGTCTTGCAGCCGGATCATCCGTTTGTCATCACGAGCCGGAAGAATCTCGAAGACTTCTGCAACGCTCGGGGCAAGCCCGTCGACCTGCCGGCCGCGCCGACGATTCGTGAATCGCTGCCCTCGTTTGTTGCCGAAGACCCGGGGCAAACGGTGGCGGCACCCGACGAGGTCCCGCTGGAGCGCCAGTTGTCGGAACCACCGCAACGGATTGCCACATGGGCGCGTCCTCTCGCGGCTGGCGTCCTGATTGCGGCCGTGGTGTTCATGGCATTTATCGGGGGCACGACCTGGTTCCGCTCGACCGACCAGGTTCCGTCTTCTCCAGAAAACTTGAATGTGTCGTCCCCGAAAGAGATGACGAAAACAGCTCCGGCGACGATGGCGCCAGTGGCTTTCGATCCGCCAGAGTCTGAAGTCAGGACGGAAGATCGAGTCGCTGCGAACCCAAAAACAGGGGCGAAAACGGTGACACCCCCTCCGCCGCCAGCAGCGGAGGAGAGCCAAACCCAAGCCGCATCGGCGTCAACGCTCCCCTCGGTCGCGGCCGCACAGCTCTGCAGCGATCTCTCAACCGCTGGCGCCGTCAATCCTTCCATCGATTGGCGTTGCGTTCCGGCCGATTCCCCGGTTGATCCGGGTTCGCTCTTTTTCTACACCCGGCTCAAATCGCCGACGGGAACAACGGTGCAACATCGATGGTATCGGGACGACCGGTTGCACCGGGTGGTGGAGCTGCCCATTCGCGTCAACACAGCGGTTGGCTATCGCACCTACAGCCGCAGCACCGTCGACAATCAGGGCACCGGCGACTGGAGAGTGGAGCTCAGGACCAGAGACGGGGTCTTACTGCACGAGGAGCGCTTCGTCGTTCGCTAGAGCCAATCGACGGAAAGAAGTTCTACTGAAACAACTCGTTGCCCAGCCCTTCGTTGAGCTCGATATAAGTTCCCCACGGATCCGTGATGAATGCCAGCGTGATCTTCAGTGCCGGAACATCGCGGAAGGGAACATCGATCTTGATCCCCTGCGCTTCGAGCTTCTTGCAGAACTCTGCGAGATTCCTCACTTCGAATCCAATATGATCGAGCGCGCGGCCTCGCGTGGGCACCACTGCTCCGGATGACTGTGAGAAATTGAGAATACCGCCAGGCAGTTCGGCACTGATAATCCCGCTGGTCTGGTTCGCGCGCTCGGTTGCGCCGAACACCTTCATGTACCACGCGCGCATCTCCGAAGACTGCTCGCTGAAGAGATGGACGTGATGGTGCATGATGGCCGCCTTCTGACCGTTCGCCTGGAGCAATTCGACTTTGACGCCATCTGGAGCCATGACATATGCAATACCAGGCCCCCTGGCGGCAATATCGTCTGTCACGCTGACGCCCTCCGGCACTTCGTCCGCCGTCACCATCCGGTAACCGCTTGCCTTGACCTTGTCGACGAACTGGCGCAGGTTCGGTACCGAGAACCCGATGTGATCCAGGGAGCTGCCCTTTGTCGGCCCGCTTCGCGCCCTCGCGCTCAAAAAGATGAGCACATTGGGAATCTTGACGACGTCGAAGGTGCCCGCCTTGGTTGCCGTGCCGCCGAGCGTGTCGACCCAGAACTTCTTGTGTTCCTCGACGCTCGTGACGTTGAGATGATGGTGGCCGTAGACAACCGGCCCTTCTTTCACCGTCATCAGCTGTGCTGAGACGGTCGAGGAGGGAAGCACGACGATCAGGGCCGCCATAACGAAGAAGATGCTGTAATTCATGCCCATGAGTATCGTGCGATCCGATGCGCGCGGCAATGGCAGAGTTGACGGCCCCTTGACAGGGGGCGGCCAGAGTGGGAGCATCCGGCGTCCCTACGTCACTGTCAACCGCGGAGGTCCAGGATGGTAGCGAAGCCTTCCACTCTCTCGCGCCGTCGGGTTCTCAAAACCGCAGGAGCAGCCTCATTAGGCGGTGGAGCGACCGCGCTCTTTGGTGCCAGCAACTTGGCCGCTCAGGGAGGTGCGCCTGCGATTACCACCAACGCCCAGGGCGGACGGAAGTTCCGGGCCTTCGTCAAATACAGCAACGATCCGCCGTCGATCCAGGAGCTCACGGTGCGCCCGTTGACCGGGCGTCAGGTACTGATGCGGCAGGAAGCAGCTCAAACCTGCTACACGAGCGTCGACCAGGTCCTGGTGCCGGGCATCCCCATCAATCAAGCCACCATTCTCGGTCATGGCGGCGTCGGCATCGTCGAAGCCATTGGTCCGCAGGTCATCAGCACCCAGGTAGGTGACCGTGTCATCGTCAACCTTCACGCGTCGTGCGGCCGGTGCTTCAACTGCCTGCGAATGCGCTCGGACAAGTGCATGAACAATGGGGCTGCAAATCGGCAGGCCATGA
>DATBJG010000428.1:0-11622 GCA_036556585.1 Vicinamibacterales bacterium | reverse complement strand
AGCGTTCAGTGAACGACCTGCTCTTCTTCCGGCTCGAGGTGCGGAATCTCCATCGCGCGCACGACTTTAATCGCGAGTGCCAGCGCTTGTTCAGCCGGACGTCCACCGCGCTGGCTCCGGACGTCGCGACGCGTCTCCCTCAGCTTTCGTAGCACTTGCGCACGATCAAAACGCTGACCCTGGCAGTGTTCGCAGAAGCTCATAAATACTTTCGGCCTCCCACGCAGGACGCAGATTACCGCGGATCTCGCGGATTCTTTTGTTGGTTGGGCCCGAGTGACAGCAAACCCTCAGGCTTTGCTTTGAGTACCCCCACCTGCATCAGCAGTCCGGTAAAGTCGTAGATGCGACGCTCGCGCGCGATCTGACGGCCTCTCAGATCGAACACACACACGGCCGTAAACTGAAATCGCTTGCCGCTGGCGGGAAGTCGCATGAACTCGCCAATGCTCGTGCCTTCGACCCGCAGAACCTCCACAACGTGCTGACCGTCAATCAGGAGCTGTGTGGACTCGGTCTCCAGGTCGACAAACGCATCGAAAAATGCCCGGTAGACTTTCTCGACGTTCCCCCGTCCCCGATGGACACCGCCCACCGGGCTCTCCACCGTGCAGTCCTCGGTATACAGCATCGCGAGCCCGGTGGCGTCCAAGTTGTCCAGGCCCTCTTGACGCTCCTTGAAAAGGGCCAGAATCTCGGCGCGGGATGCCGGCTCGGTCGAATTCGCCCGGGGGATGCCAGCAGCCGATTTCGCGTCCTCGGGCGGCATTCAGTCTCCTCGCCGGAGCCGAAAATCGCCAGGATTCCGGGAGTACGCGCAATATGGGTGTCTCATTTCATGAAACACGCGTGTTCCAGTCTGAGCCACAAAGGTGATCAGAATCCGCGCACTTTTGCGAGATTCCGCGCATTCCAATCCGGCCTGTCGTTTGCCTTTATGTCGGGACATTATGAAGCGATTCGTCGACGCGATTGTCATCATCAATACCGTGCTCGTGCTGGCCGGCATATTCGTCGTTCGATGGGATCGGGACCGCGTGGGCGCGGCGCATTGGACTCCCCCGGCTCCCCCCGCGCAAGTGGATCCGCACAAAGTGCAGCGCGCCCATTTTCACCCGACGGTCTAGGAGGTCCGCACACAGTTCGCTGCCAGCTTCCCGCTCCCCCTCCCTCAGCGACGCGCCGCATACGTCTTCGAAAAGCCGTTCCGACTGTTCGTCACCGTGAAGGTGCCGTCCTGCTGTGCCACAGCTTTGATCCAGAACGCCGGCCCATTGTGAACCGGTGGCGGCGGCACACTCGGACCGGGCTGCGGAGGTGTCATAGCGGCAATCGGCATCGTCGGCTGTGCCTCATCGACAGCATTGGCTATGAAGAGTCCGGGTACCGTGTACTCCTGACCGCTTAGCAGCGAAAAGTGGAGCTGCCAGAGATCTTCGAGCCCGGGAGCCGAGTAAATCACCCTCATCGCATCAGGTTGTCCACCCTTGCGAGTGCCATTGTTCATGATGGCCACGCGCGATCGGATGGCGTGAACCAAGACGTTCGCATTCGAGACCGGCTGACCATGGTGTGACACGACGAACAAATCGACCGTACCAACGCGGTTGTTGGGACACATCAGATCGAATTCCTTGTTGACCGTGAGGTCGCCGAGATGCAGCGCTCGGAACCGACCAAAGGTGATCAGGCTCCCCACTGATTGCGCATTTTCTGTTTTGTCGACGTCTTGCGGCTTGAACGACGCGCAAAGCGGATTTGGAGCGCCGGCGCCGGCAACGGGCGTTTTTATCGCTTCACCCGCTGAGGTGAGCACTCGGACGTCGAGATTCATCATCGGAATTCGATCGCCGGGCTTGACGACCGTGTGGCGACCCTTGGCGTACAGATCCGGATACGTCTTCTCCAGGAACGCGTCGGTATTCGGGTTGGGCTGCACGTTGGGACCATGATCAATGAAGTTGCGAATGGCGATTCGCGAGGCCACCTCCGCCATTCCACCGAAGTGATCCCCGTGATAGTGCGTCGTAATCAGGTGATCAATCTGAGAAATGCCCGAATCCTTGACCGCCGCCATGATGCGATCGGCGTCCCGGCTGGCAGCCGCGCCACCATTGCCGGTGTCGATGAGGAGCGACTCCCCTGATGGCGTGACAAACAGCGTCGCGTTGCCGCCCTCGACATCGACGAGATAGACACTCAGTCCGTTCCCACCTCTTACCTGCGCGACAACGAGAGAACCCACCAACAGCAGACCCGACAGAAGGACGGCCAGTGCCAAAATGGCTGGACAGTGAGCACATCTCATGTGTAGATCTCCACTTTTTCGGGAATTCTCTTCCACGACCAGCGGAATCTTACACCGACAGCATCAGATGTCTCACACGGGAAACGCGGAGTCGCCCCTCAGGTCTTGGCGCCTTTCTGTCGCCTTTCTGCGGAATCCGGGGTCCGCCCTGCGTCCTGGAGGGCTCTTCGCAGCACGAATTCAATCTGACCGTTCAGGCTGCGAAGTTCATCGTCCGCCCAACGCTGGATCCGGTCGAGCACATCGCGATCGATGCGAAGCAAGAATGGTTTCCGTTCGGCCACGGTGTCCTATTGGTAGATCGTTCCAGTATTGACAACGGGCTGTGTCGAACGTTCGCCGCAGAGTACGACCAGCAGATTGCTCACCATGGCCGCTTTCCGCTCGTTGTCGAGCGTGACGATCTCGCGCCGAGAAAGCATTTCCAACGCCATCTCGACCATCCCAACGGCTCCTTCGACAATGCGCTGTCGCGCCGCAATGATCGCACCAGCCTGTTGTCGTTGGAGCATGGCGGCAGCAATCTCCGGCGCGTACGCCAAATGGCTGATCCGCGCTTCAATGACTTCGACCCCGGCCTTGGCGAGGCGATCCTGAATCTCGCGTTTCAAATGGTCCGCTACGACGCCGGTGTGACCGCGCAAGGACGTCTGCGAGTCATCGTGCGAATCATACGTGTAGCTGCTGGCGAGATTGCGGACGGCGGCTTCGCTCTGGACGTGTACGTAGTTTTCGTAGTTGTCGACCTCGAAACTCGCTTCGGCCGAATCGACGACGCGCCAGACGACCACCGCCGCAATCTCGACGGGATTGCCTTCGCTGTCGTTTACCTTAAGCCTGGAACTCTCAAAGTTTCTGACCCGCAGTGAGATGCGCGTTCGCTTGTACAGAGGGTTCCCCCAACGCAGCCCCGGAACTTTGACGCTGCCGGCGTAACTGCCAAACAACTGCAGGACCTTGGCTTCTCCGGGATTGACGACCAATAGCCCATTCCACAAGAAGGCATCGAAGACGATGACGAGCGCAAGTGCTCCCACCACTTGCGGGCTTCGGTTGTTGATCACGAGTCCGTACACGGCGAGTGCGAGAACCGGCAGCAGAACACCAACCATGACCCATCCGGAGATGCAGGTACGCTCCCGTTCGCGAATCATTGGGGCCCTCCTTAGATTTCATAGTGATATCACTCTGAAAGCACAGAGTCAACGCCGATCGGAGAGATGGCGTGCAAACGGATGGCGAATGACCTCGAGGCTTGAAGTGCGGAGTGAGAGAAATCGAGGGCGGGTCGGAGAACTGGGGAGACGGCGACGGCCGCCTCCCCGTGAGATCAGCTCGAACTATCGCTTTGGGATGGTCCAGTAGTACACGGTTCGTCCGTCGACGTTGAGTGTCTGCTCGGGCTTCCAGTCGCCCATATCAAACGCATGCGACACGATCCGCGTGCCTGGCTTGAGCTCCTTCATCAACTTCGGCATGAGCTTCACGTTTAGTGACGGGAGCAGATACAACGTTACAACGGTAGCTTCGGAGATCGGCGTCTCAAACAGGTCGGCCTGCATGATCTTCACACGATCACCAACACCCGCCTTCTGGACGTTCTCGTTGGCTTCCTTGATGCGCTGCGGATCGATGTCAATGCCGATTCCCCGAGCGCCGTACTTCTGCGCCGCGGTCACGACGATGCGGCCATCACCACAGCCAAGGTCGTACACGACATCGCCGGCCTTGACATTGGCAACCTTGAGCATCGCTTCGACAACTTCAGGGGGTGTAGGAACGTAAATCACGTCCGGCGTCCGGGTGGGCGCCTGAGCCTGGGCCTCGAGCACCATTGAGCCTGCGAGACCACGCATTGACGTGTCGGGTTGAGGTCCGGACCCGAATGGCAACAACAAGAACAGTGAAATCAGCATCGCGTGCATAACAGCACCTCTGTAAAGGAACAAGCAGCGGGGCACGGCGCGGATTTTCGTCGGTGACCGATGAAAAGTCAAATCAGTTGTCAGTTATCAGTTTTCAGTCGTCAGAACCACGGCGTAACAGCTGACACCGCCAACTGACAACTGATAACTGATAACTCAATGAAACGCGTACCCCACCCCAAACTTGAGGTCGGGGCTCTGGCTGACGCCGACCTTCATTTCGAAAAAGAGACCTCGACGATTCTCAGCGCCAAACAGAATATTGAAGCCAGCCTCGGTATTGTCGCCGCCGTCAAAGTTGTACAGATTGACAGCCGGGCCAGCGCCAGCATAGATGTGCCAGGGACGACGTGACTGGAATCGATACACAAATTCGAAGTTGAGGGCAATCAGCGTCACGTTGTCCCCAAAGCCAACTTCGATGTTTGGTCGAAAGTGTAGACGGTCGACCAAAGCTCCTGTCTCGATGTGCCCGCCGACGTACACCTGATCGGGGTCGACCGAGATGCCCGCGCGAAGACCGGGCGTGACCTGTGCACTGGCGGGACCTGGAGACAAGGCGACGAGGACCGAGACAGATCCGACCAGAAGTACACAGAAATGGCGCAGGGACATGTAGGGATCCTCCTGGTCCCAAGGGCATACAAGAAGCGCTCCACCAAACATTACACAGCGCTGCCTGCGCCTATACGTCGAAGACGTTCAAATTGGTTCGGGGTGGGCTGTCGATCGTACGCGGTTCAGCCGGAGACGAACGAGCGCCAGAAGTACGGCGGGAGCAACCGGCTTGGCGAGGTAGTCGGCGCCGAGCAGCCGTGCTTCCATCTCAGCCGTGACGTCTGAAGCCCCCGACAGCACGATGGCCGGCATCGTCGACTGTTCATGCCGGGCGCGTGCGACGAGATCGAGTCCATTCGCGCGACCCAGCCGAAGATCAACGATCAGCAGGTCGAAGAGGAAGACGGCCTGCAGCCGAAGCGCCGCTTCGAGTGTGGCCGCGCCTGTCGCTCGAAACCCATCGTCTCGGAGAATTTCCAGAAGCGCCGACAGACTGACGACGTCATCGTCAACAACCAATATGGTGCGCGCGTCCATGGTCCAGGGTGGCCAGCGGTGCCGCGAGAACCGCTCTTGGCAGGCAAAGGCAAGGCCACTCTGGAAGCTGCGCCAATTTGAACAAAGTTACCCACGCGCATGCAAGGTCATCACAATCCTGTACGCGCGGGCACGAAGATGAAATGGAGCTCTACTGCAGCATGCGTGTCGTGAGGGTCCCTGCGTATCCTGTCATCTCGAGATAACCTCGACCCCGGACGGGCTTTCCGCTACGCGTTCCGTCCACAGTCACCGCACCTTCCCAGTAGATGACGCCTGATCGACCCGTGACGAGTTCCTGATTGGGCATCGCGGCGCGAACCTGAAGCTCGAGCGCCTGGCTCGGAACCGAGATGCGCCAGCTGATCGGGTAGGCCGCCCCACTCCGAGCCGACTTCCAGTACATCCCTGGATCGAGGCTGAACTCCCTCATATCGAGCCTTCTCTTTCGACCGACCTCGTCGACAAGACTTCCGGTCGAATGACGATCTCGCCGCTCGTCGGCTCGTCTGAACTCGTAGAGCATCAGATCGGTACCATCGTCGAGTTGGAGCGCAAACCAGTTCCAGCCAGTCTGGCCCTTTTCGAGCACGCTCGTCCCGAACTCGTGGTCCATCCAGCTCAATCCCAGAACTTGAATTGGCGAGCCCCCTACCGTCAATGTTCCAGACGTAGGCATTCGCGTCATCGAGTAATAGTGAGACGCGTTACCAACCCCATCTCCTTTTTGGCTGATACCATCCACACCCTGATCGGTGGGAGCCTTGCCTGGCTCCAGATGCAGATCGATCGCCATGTCACCATGGCTCGCTCGGAGGCGATGCCGACCGCCTTCGTCGAGCGTCGCCTCCCAGTTCTCGTTCCAGACACGATAGTGTTCGACGGCCGCACCTGCCCAACCGATGCCGGCTCTGTTGAGAAGCTCCGCAAAATGGAACCGACCGTTCCGGATGTCCGAAATGGCCAGGTGTGCCATGAACAGATCTCGAATGGCCCAACGAGAGGAGTTCGCGGGAGCCTGACGGACGCCAAGTCGAAAAAACGTGACCTGATATCCAAATGACCGGCCATCCTTCGCGGATACATTGCCGGTGTAGTACCACCATTCGAGCTTGTAATCGGGGTGGCTCGCATGATCGCGCGGGAACGCGAATTTGTACCCGCTGGTGGCCTTCCGCCACCCATCGGACTGTGGGTAAGCGGCAGGGGTGATTGTCGCCACCAGCACGGCTGAAACCGCTGCAAGCCTCTTCATGCTTCGTTTAGTTGATCGACGAACTCGGTCCTCGCCACCCGCCGCGCGGGCAGCAGCGCTGAAGCCATCGTTGCGAGCAGCGTGAGGATGGACATCTGAGCGAGGAATACCCAAGGCACGTGCCACTGAATGGTCCAGCCGAAACTTTGCTGATTGATTACGAAGACGAGAATCAATGAGAGCGCGACTCCAATTGCCAGGCCGATCGCCTGGCTGACGCCGGCAATCATGAGCGCCTCAGCTACCACCATCCTGACAATTTGACGCCTGGTGGTGCCGACCAATCGGAGCACGGCCAGGTCCCGTCGCCGATCCAGCGTTAACGTCAGCAACGTCGTTGCGACGCCCATCATCGCCACGATGATTGCGACAGCTTCGAGCGCGTACGTGATGGCAAACGTACTGTCGAAAATTCTCAAGACCTCACGTCGGAGCGATTGATTGGTCCGAATGAAAATGCGGTGCCGACTACCCAGCTGGTTGAGCGCATCATCTCGCACAGCGTCCGGTGAGTAACCCTGGCGCAAATAGACCGTGAGACTCGTCGGAGGGCGATCGCCGAAATAGCGCACGAAGGTTGGCCGATCCAGGACAACCATGCCTCGATCGCTCGAGTAGTCGAAGTAGATGCCCACAATCCGTAACGCCACGGTGCCGCCCCGCGTCGGCAACTCGATTCGGTCACCGACACGATGCCCATTCTTGAGCGCAAACGGTTCCGTAACCATGGCGGCGTCCTGGCCAATGGCTTGTCGCAGCGCGGTTCGCCAGTCGGCCGGTGATTTCACCACCAGGTTGCCGTAATCCAAGAGTGTGGTGTACTGGCCAAAGGCCACCGCAACTGGCACACCCCGATAAATGACACTTTCCCGTCGAAACTGATCGACGGCTGCAACACCCGGGTGCTGCTGGAGCCATTGAAGGACCTCGGGAGCAATCGTGAAGTCTGGCTGCCGGTCGGGGCCGGTGGCCGACGAGACGTATAAGTCTCCCCCGAGGGTTTCCCCGATCCAGTACTCGACGGTCTCTCGAAAACTCCCAATCATGATGGCCACGGCCACCATCATCGACAGGCTCATGGCCAGTGCCGCCACCGAAATGGCAATCCGAGTGATGCCCGCCGCCAGGTTGCCTGTGGCCAACCAGCCTTCGAGCTGAAACCACGAGTGCAACACTTTCCGCACGAGGACCGTCGTTGTTCGCAGCACACCGGGAACGACGAGCGCTCCACTCAAGACAATCAGGACGGCCGCTGCCCATCCAAGCACCGGTCTGCCATTCATTGCGGGCTGCCGGGCCAATACCACGGCTATCAGCAGCAGTCCCAAGGCTCCGCCAACGCCGAGTCCGTACCGCCCGCCGAGAGCGTTCGCTCGATCAGTGCCCCGTACGGCCGCAATTGGAGGAACCGTTGCAGCTTCCCGCGCCGGCGCGGCGCCAGCAAGCAGGGCAAGCGGAATACCCAACGCCAGCGCAAGCAGAACGTCCGGGGTCGTGAGGCGAGGCGGTGCGGCCGCCGCCGCGACGTACAGCGTTTGCACGGTCGTCCTGGTCAACTCGATCGTGCCGTAGGCCAGCAGTCGGCCGCCCACGATTCCCACGACGCATCCAATCGCCGTCAGCAGACCGGCCTCCGCCAGAAACAAGCCTTGTATCGCACGGCGCGAAACACCCAGCGCGCGCAGCATGCCAATCTCTTCGCGTCGCGCGATCACCGACACCGACACGGTGTTGTAGATCAGGAACAGTCCGACCAGCAGCGCGATATACGAAAGCGCCTGCAGGTTGAGATGAAAGGCTTCGAGCATCCGTTCGACGTGCTCGGTTCGCTCTGCTGGTCTCTGCACACGAAGTCCAGGCGGCAATCTTCGCCCGATCTCGCGAGCGCTCTCCCCTACCTCCCGGTCGCGATGCAAACGGATGTCGAGACGATCGAGAAGCCCAGGCCGATTAACGGCGAGCTGGGCTGCGGCAATATCCATCACTGCCAAATGACCGTCCAGCACACGAGCCGGGCCTTCATCCTTCAACAGGCCATGGATGGTAAACGTCTGAACTCGGTCCCCGACCGCGAGGCGTACTGCGTCACCCCTTGTGAGGCCCCGGGGGCCTGCATACTTTTCGGTCAGAATCACGGCGTGAGGATCGGTGAGGAGATTGAGAAAGTCGCGGGTGCCGGACGCCACGGTCGAATCGCTCAACGTGTAGTCTCGGAATGGCGGTTCGCGAAGCACATCAATCCCGAGTAGCCGTAGCCGGTCCGACCGATCCGCCGTTCCGACCGCCACAACCTCCCCGTCGATGACCGGGCTCACATCACCGTACTCCCGCAGCCATCCCAGATTCTCGAGAAGGTGTTCGTCAAAAGCTCCTCCTGCACCCACGATCTCGAGCGACGTTCGACCCGAGACCAGTTCCAGGGCGGCTTGGAATCCCCGCACCGAGCTCGCATTGGTCAGCCTCACGGCCACGATTAACGCAATGCCCACGGCAATGCCGACAATCGTGGTCGTTGTGCGAAGTCGCTCGGCAACGAGGTGGCGGAAGATGACGGTCCTGAACAGACTCACGCGGCTGCTCCCCCGTCGCGCTCGACAAGCCCGTCACGCATGTGGACGATCCGGTGCGCCGCCGCGGCCACATGAGCCTCATGGGTTGCTAGCACGAGTGTGACGCCACGCTCTCGATTGAGCTCAGCCAGCAACTGCAGAACCTGCGCTCCAGTCACGCTGTCGAGATTGCCTGTTGGCTCGTCGGCGATGACGAGCAACGGCCGATGCACGATTGATCTGGCAATGGCCACGCGCTGAGCTTCACCTCCCGACAGCTGACGGGGAAAGTGCGTCAGACGACCAGATAAGCCCACGCGTGCGCTGACGAGCCGGGCCTCGGCAGCGGCCACGGCCGGTGACGCACCCGTCAAGAGAAGGGGAAGCGCAATATTCTCGAGCACTGTGAGGGTCGGAAGAAGATTGAAGAACTGAAACACAAATCCGATCTGGCGTCTTCGCAGGCCCGTGAGACCGTCTTCATCGAGCTCGTCAACGAAGCGCCCGCCAATCGAAACCCTTCCGGCTGTCGGCCGATCCATCGCGCCGCTGATATGGAGCAGCGTGGACTTACCGCATCCGGATGGACCGACGACGGCCACAAACTCGCCTTGGGCGACGCTCAACGAGACGCCGCGCAGCGCTTCAACCGGAGCGTCGGCGCCCGCATAGATCTTGGTGATGCCTTCTGCTCGGAGAGCCGGCTCGGAGGACTGCGTCATATTCGGCCGGCGATTAGCAATTGCACGACAGCTGCCTGCTGTTCACAATGTTGACGTGACGGACGAGTTTCAGCGCCTCGACGTGTGGCTTGATGTCGCCTGTCTTTTCAAGACACGCTCCGAAGCCCAGAAAGCCTGCAGCGGGGGCAAGGTTGACGTCAACGGCGCGACCGCGAAGCCCCACCGCAGCGTCAGGGCCGGCGATTCGATCGTCATCAGTCGGCCGTTCGGCCGCAAGCAGACAGTCACCATTCGAGGGTTTGCCGAAAGGCACGTGCCGAAGGCTGAGGCGCGCATGCTCTACGAAGATACAACGCCTCCGCTGACAGCTGAGGAAATGGCGCTGAGGCGGCTCGAGCGCCAATGGCGCGCCAGCACCCGTCCAGTTCGCACGCCGAACAAGCGGGAGCGCCGGGCGCTGAGAAAACTGAAAGAGAGAGACTAGGAGGCCGGTCGTCCCTCATTCTCCTCGTCTATCAGCAGGTGCGCCGCTTCGTCCTCCGAGGTCTGATCGTCCGGCACAGGGCCGTGCCGCCGCGCGTACAGGTAGGAAATCACAAAAATGACCACGATGAGTCCCAGAGACAATGACTTGGGGATCGCGAAGGGGACCACGCCAAGAGTGTGCAAGTATTCAATGACGAGCTTGATCCCGACCCAGGCAATGATGATGAACGCGCCGTCAACCAGTGCAGGATAGCGTCGAACCAGCGTCAGGAGTTGCCCGATTACCAACCGCATCGCGATGATTCCGAGGATGCCTCCGGTCAGGATGACCCAGAACTTGGGAGACATGGCGACCGCGACCAGGATCGAATCAATCGCAAAGACGATGTCGGTCAGTTCCACCTTCACGACCGTGGCCCAGAACGGCGACATGCCAAGCCAGGAGGTTGCCTTGCGAGGTGCCCGCCGCCCTTCGGCCCCTCCCTCGGCGCCGTGTCCAAAGAAATGCTTGTACGGCAGGTACAGGAGATAGAGGCCCCCGAGGAGCTTCACGAAATTGAGTTGGATCAGGTAATACGCAGCGCCAGTGGCCAGGGCGCGAAAGGCAAAAGCCCCCAGGATTCCGTAGCGCAGCGCTTTACGCTGTTCGTGGCGCGGGAGACCCAGGACCAAGATCGCCAGCACGAGCGCGTTGTCTGCACTGAGCAAGCCTTCAAGCACGACCAGCAGGCCGACGGTGACGAGATCAGATGGTTCGAATTGGGGCATCAGGTGCGGCCGACTTCACGGGGACGAAGTCGCGGGCGTGTAATTAGTATGACCTGCGCGTTGCCTGTGTGTCACTGGAAGGTGGTCGGGCACTTGACACGACTCGTATCAAGACCTATATTTGGTCCGTAGCAGGCTCTTGCACTCGGTTGCTGGGAAAAGGAAATGGCGGACGATTCTGAACTGTATTTCATCAGCATGGCGGCCCAGCGGCTGGGCATGCACCCCCAGACGCTGCGAAAGTATGAGCGGCTGGGCCTGATTCAGCCCACCAGGCGGATCGGCACCATGCGCCTGTACTCGCCCGAGGAACTCGAGCGACTCAGGGTGATCAAGCATCTGGTTGATGAGCTCGGCATCAATCTGGCGGGGGTACAGCGCTTGCTCTCGATTGCGGAGGTCGTCCAGCGGTTGCGGCCGCTGGCGCGAGAGGATGTGCTTGCTCGAAATGATGCACGCCGGCGGCTGGCGCAGGAACTCGACCGTTTGAGCGCGATGTTGGGACTCTAAATGGATTTCAAGGACTATTACGCGACGCTTGGGGTTGCCAAGT
>DATBJG010000427.1:0-9815 GCA_036556585.1 Vicinamibacterales bacterium | reverse complement strand
ACGCCTTGGCGGTCTCGGCGCAACTTGGTGGGGAATTAGAGCGGGCTCGCACCCTCTTTCAGGAGTGCGTCGAGCTGGCGGAACAGGTGGGCAATCAACGAGCCGTGGCACAGGCACTCGTCAACCTGGGACATCACATTCTCAAGTACAACGACGACGCGGAAGCGGCGCAGCCCCTCTATGAACGAGCGCTGGAAATTGCGGAGCGGCTCAACGATCGACCCGTGGTCGCCATGTGCCTGAGCCACCTGGGCGACGTTGCAAGCGCGCGGAAGGACCCCGAGGCGGCGCGGCTCATGTACGAGCGCGCGATCGCGACCTCGGGCGAACATGGCGACCGGTGGGCCGTTGCACTGACGCTGGTGGATCTTGGCAGACTCTTTTCGGATCTGGGGGAACACCGCGCATGCCATCAACGGCTCGCACAGGCCCTGGGGCTCGCTCGGGAGATCGGCTATCACGCCGGCATTGCGCGTGGGCTGGCCGCGTTTGCCAGGTCTGCGGCTCAGCGAGGACAGTCGGACCGGGCCGTGCGTCTTGCTGGAGCGGCAGCAGCAATTCGCGAGACTCTGGGCGCGCCGCCACTGCCGGTGGAGGTCACCGAGCTCACGCGCGATCTCGAGCCTGCCCGCCGGGCCCTTGGCGCGGCAGCCGACCGGGCCGAAGAAGCGGGCGCGAAGATGAGCATCGAAGATGCGATCGAGTTCGCGCTCGCGGAGGAAATCTAGCACCCACGCGCCGGAACTTACCCGCTGTAGTTGACCGGATCGAGCAGCCTTCGCACGGCGGACACGCGGTTGGCCGGAAGTCCGGATCGCGTGGCGTGCTCGCGAACCGTCGCTTCATCAGGCGCGAGGTACACGCAGTAAATCTTGTCGTCGGTGACGTAACTGTGAAGCCATTGGATCTTCGGTCCGAGGCTCCCCAGAGTTTCCAGCGACTTGATCGATGCTTCTCGGATCTCCGAGTCCGTGAACTTGCCCGCACCGGGGATTTCGCGTTCGATCACATACTGTGGCATAGAGGGTTCCTTCTTCGTTCCTCGTATCGTAGCACACGCGTTTGCAGACCCGCTGTCAGGCGACGGCCGGTTGGATATTCTGATTGATGCGAAACAGATTTTGGGGATCGTACTTTGCCTTGATGGATGCCAGTCGTTTGTAGTTGTCGCCATAGGTCGTTCTAATCCGGTCCTCGGCTTCATCGTCCATCATGAAATTAACGTAGCCGGCGGGAAGATTGAACGGGTGAACGGCTTTCCAATAGGTCCGTCCCCAGCTCTTCAAGGCGTCAGCGCCTTTCGGGTTCGGGTCGATGCCCGCAATGACCATGGACCAGGTTGCGTCTCGGGCCTGCCAGGGGGTGGCCTCCTTTGCGACACGGCGGACCGCTCCGTCAATCGGGTACAGGTGCATGAGCGATAGCTGAGTTGGAGCTTTGGCCGCCTGCGCGATGTGCATATCAATCGCGTCGTCAGGGAGCGATTTGACGAAATCACCTTTCCAATACCATTGGAGCCCCTTCGGAAACAGCGGGTCGAAGAGTGCCTGGGCGGCAGGGTATGGGACGGCCGTCATCCAGTTGAACATGGGCGAAGGCACGGCTCCAAGGAGCGGCGCCAGTACCTTTTGACCGTCTGTCGCGACGCCGTTGTAGCAGGAAATGACGGCGCACGCGCGCTTGCCCCAATGCTCTTTCGGGAAGGGATCTCCCGACGGCACCGCTTTGAGACCAATAAAAGCCCCCAGCTCTTCAGGTGCCGTTGGCAGGAAATCGCGATACGCACGCATGACTGTCTTGGCATGAGCCGCGTCCCAGAAGATCGGACCGGCAAACACCTGGCTCACGGGGTGCGCCTGAAACAGAAAGCTCGTGACCACGCCAAAATTCCCGCCACCGCCTCGCAAGGCCCAGAACAGATCGGGATGCTGATCTCGGCTGGCGGTGACGAAGCTGCCGTCGGCAAGTACCACGTCGGCCTCGAGCAGATTGTCAATCGTGAGTCCGTGCTTGCGCGTGAGATATCCCGTACCTCCGCCAAGCGTCAGGCCGGCGACACCGGTGGTTGAGACGATACCGAATGGAACAGCCAAGCCGAACGGATGAGTTGCATGGTCCACGTCACCGGACGTGCAGCCGGCTTCAACCCGGACGGTCCGGCGTGCGGGATCCACGCGCACGCCTTTCATGTCGGACAAATCAATCACAAGCCCGTCATTGACACTCCCGAGACCGGGTCCATTGTGCCCACCGCCGCGGATCGCAACGAGGAGCCGTCGATCGCGGCCGAAGGTCACGGCAGCCATCACGTCAGCCACATCCACACACCGAGCGATCAGGCTCGGGCGCTTGTCGATCATGCCGTTGTAAAGTGCTCTGGCGGCATCGTAGTCGGTATCGTGTGGCTGGATGACCCTTCCCCGGAGGTTCTGCTGAAGCGTCGAGAGAGACTGGTCACTCATTTTGACTCCTCGTCATGAGTCAACAGAGATCATTAACGGACCGCGAGCAAGTCGTGAGTATGTCGGTAGGACCCTTTGTCGTCAAGACGCCGGGGGGAAAAGGAATTTGTCGTAACCGGCTACGATAATGGTGTCATGAAGCCGTTACTGTTTGCGCTGCTGTGCATCATCTGGGGCTCCACCTGGCTGGTCATCAAGGTGGGGTACGGCGATCTTGGTCCGTTTACGATTGCAGCCGTTCGATTCCTGGTGGCTGGCGTCATTCTCCTGCCGCTCGTGCCTCTGTTCGGCGCCCGCTGGCCTCGCGGGCGTACGGAATGGTGGCTCATCCTATTTGTCGGGACTGTGCTTTTTGGCGCCGACTACGGCCTCATCTACTGGGGCGAACAGTGGCTCGACAGTGGCCTGACAGCGATTATCTTTGCGATCCTGCCGGTGATGACCTCGATCGCCGCGCATTTCTATCTCAAGGCAGAACGACTGACCGTCCAAACGCTGGTCGGTACGGCACTCGCCTTTGGTGGCGTCGTTGCACTCTTTGCAGACCGTCTCGCGATCGATGCCACACAGACGTTCCCGATGCTCGCGATCCTGGGTAGCGCAGCGTGTGCAACGGCGGCCAACCTGGCGACAAAACGCTATGGCGCCACCCTGCATCCCGTTGCGCTCAACGCACCCTCGGTACTCATCGGGGGCGCAATCCTTTTCGTGGTGGCTTTGGTCGCTGGCGAGAATGTCCGGTTCCCTGCCGATACGGAAACCTGGAGTGCCGTCCTTTACCTTGCGATTGTGGGGAGCGTGTTCACGTTCCTCGTGTACTTCTGGCTCCTCAAAACCTGGAGCGTCACCACGTTGAGTTTTATTGCGGTATTCACGCCACTGGTTGCTGTCCTGCTTGGTTTCCTCTTCCGCGAGGAACGTCCCACGCCCTGGACGGGTCTGGGAGGGCTGCTGATCCTTGGAGGCGCGACGCTGGCGCTCTGGAACGGGAACAGGAGATTTACATGAAATTGCAGGATTGCAGAATTGCAGGATTGCAGAATGTAAATTGCGGAATTGCAGGATTGCAGAATTGCAGGATTGCAGCAAGGATCTAAGGAATCCTTTTATCCTTTTGGCCTTCCTTTCTGCAATTCTGCAATCCTGCAATTCTGCAATTCTCATCCGAGGATCTCGCGCAGTCGGAAGTGATGTTTCCCCAATTTTCCGCCGTAGTTTCCCGCTGAAATCTCCACGACCCCGGGACGGCAGGCCGCGTCGATGCCGACACGCAGCGCGTCTTCAACTGCCGGACGATCCAGTCCGTCCACGACAATCTCGAAGACCGAGTTGACGTTGTCGGGCAGCTCGCTCGTAACGCCAACGCGTCCGCGCAGCGTCGGGCAATACGCATCGTTGGTGGAAGCAATCATCTTCTTGTATCGTCTCGCACCCACCTTGCTGCCTGCCCGCACGATGCCCCCTGGGAACGGAAGCACGACACCCCGCACCTTGCGCATGACCTCGACAGCAGCTTCGGCCGCGGAGAGCGCAGCCAACTGGTTTGCGGCAAGGATCAGGAAGTTGCCACCGCCAATGGCTTTCTGGATACCCACCGATTCCTGGACGAGGAACTCCCCTTCCATGACGGGGATCCGCCAATAGCGACTGCCGTTCAGGAACTTGCTCGATTGGAAGCGATCGCCAAAATGCCGTAGCTGTCCTCCGACGATGACTCGATCGGTTGCCTGTGGCAAGCCGTCAAAGCACGCCGTCGTTGGACACGTGAGAACAGTCTGCCCCACGCGCTCCACCAACCGGCTGGCCAATCCCTCGGCGTCAAAGGCAAAGACCAATACACTCACGCCCGGCCGGCCGTCGGGCGTTTCCTGCGGCTGGATTTCCGCTTCGATACCCGCTTCAACCTTGCACCCGATTACCGAGGTGGCAAATCCCGTCATCGACTGAGCGGCCGTACGAGCCCAGCCGGGCGATTGCGCGGTAATGATGACTCGTGCGGCACGCATGCCAAACGCCTCGGCAAATGTGTCGACTATTCTTACGCCACGCCTTTCCACGTTCGCTCCCGCTCGTTAGTCATCCCGGCGGGGGCTAAAGCCCCTCGCTACGTAGGTACGCAGGCCGGACCTTCAGGTCCGGCGTAGCGTAGCACGGCGAAGGAACTCGCAAACCGATTCGAGCTATGATTCCGGGTCCGGCAATTCATTAACCTGCGCGAGCCGCAATCGCGGCATCGGGAGACGAAGATGGAAGAGGTTCAACTGCTCATTGGCGATCGCGACGTCCCGGCCGCAAAATCTGCGACGTTCAGTCGTAACAATCCGATCTCGGGAGAAGTGGCGACCAAAGCAGCGGCTGCGACGGTCGAGGATGCGCGAGCCGCCGTCGATGCGGCAGCCAAGGCGTTTCAGAAGTGGTCGGCTCTCGGACCAAACGAGCGCCGCGCCCGGTTGATGAAAGCCGCCGATCTGCTCGAGGCTCACGCGCCCCAGTTCGCCACCACGGTCATGTCGGAAACCGGCGCGACCATGGGTTGGGGCCACTTCAATGTGCACCTTGCCGCCTCAATGTTGCGTGAGGCGGCCGCCATGACGACGCAGATCACAGGCGAGGTTGTGCCTTCCGATGTTCCAGGCAGTCTCGCGATGGCAGTGCGACAGCCTGTGGGGGTCGTCGTTGGCATCGCTCCCTGGAATGCGCCCGTAATCCTCGGCGTGCGCGCGATTGCCATGCCGCTTGCGTGCGGCAACACGGTCATTCTGAAGGCCTCTGAAGTTTGTCCTGCCACGCACCGCCTGATTGGTACAGTGCTCAACAAAGCAGGACTTGGTGAGGGCGTCGTCAACGTCATCACGCACGATCCCAAAGACGCGGAGGCGATTGCCGAAGCGCTGATCGCTCATCCGGCCGTCCGCCGGGTCAACTTTACAGGGTCCACTCGTGTTGGAAAAATCCTGGCACAGATCGCGGCCAGGCACTTGAAGCCGATTCTGCTCGAGTTGGGAGGGAAGGCACCGCTCGTCGTGCTCGACGATGCTGACATCGACGCGGCAGTCGATGCCACAGTGTTCGGAGCCTTTGCCAACCAGGGTCAAATCTGCATGTCGACCGAGCGGGTGATCGTGGACGAGAAGGTCGCGGACGACTTTGCCGCAAAGCTTGCCAAGCGGGTCGCGGCGCTGCCGAGTGGCGATCCACGCGAGGGCGAAGTCGTGCTCGGCTCCGTCGTCGGCAAACCCACGGTCGAACGGGTGCAGCGTCTTGTATCGGAGGCCGTTGCCAAGGGGGCCAAGGTGCTTGTGGGCGGTGAAGCCAACGGTACGGTCATGAAGGGCATCGTCGTCGACCGGGTGACGCCAGACATGACGCTGTTTCGTGAAGAGTCGTTTGGTCCGCAAGTGTCCATTACGCGCGTCAAGTCCGAGGACGAGGCCGTTCGGCTGGCCAACGACACAGAGTACGGGCTTTCAGCGGCCATTTTCAGCCGCGACATCGCTCGAGGTCTCGAGATTGCCAAGCGCATCGACACCGGAATCTGCCACATCAATGGTCCGACCGTGCACGACGAAGCGCAGATGCCGTTTGGTGGTGTGAAAGGTTCAGGATACGGCCGTTTCGGAGGCAAGCGAGCGATTGACGAGTTCACCGAAATGCGGTGGATCACGGTGCAAACAACGCCGCGCCACTACCCCTTCTGAAGAGATTGCAGGATTGCAGAATTGCAGGATTGCAGAAAGGATCTAACGAATCCTTTTATCTAGCGAATCCTTTTAACCTTCCTTTCTGCAATTCTGCAATCCTGCAATCCTGCAATTTTCAGTGTTTTTCCCAGACCAGAATTTCGCCTTTGCCGGGCACTGACGCGTCGCCCGTGTAGCGTTGATAGGCGCCCTGTTGCTCGTCGTGTGGGATGTCAATCCCGAGCGCTCCGAGGTGTCGAGCGTACAGTCGCATGAAGGTGGGGTTGTACGTTGACGCGTACGCGAAGGTCGGCAGAAGCGGAATCGGCTTGAGCGAAATAATGGTGCCCCGAATCATCCAGGCACCGGTCCGAAGCTCGGCGCCTCCTCGGAGCACGATCGTTCCACCCTTCATTTGCAGTCCGGTAAAGTCTCTCGCCGCCCCACCAACCACAATCGTCCCCCGCTTCATCCGCATTCCGACTTCAAGGCCGGCCGACCCGTCAATCAGAACGGTCCCGTCGGTCATGCCCGTGAGGCTGCCGCGATACGCCGCCCCCACCTGACCCCCGGCGTTTCCGCGGACTCTGATGAATCCACCGGACATTTCGGCGCCGAGCCAGTCGCCAACATTGCCGGACACCTCGATCGTGCCGCCCTTCATCTGTGCCCCAAGGTGCATCCCGGCATGGCCAACAATGGTGATACGCCCGCGCGTCATGCCTTTGCCAATCCATTTCACCCTGGTGGCATCGCCGCGGATCTCAATTTCGTCGCCGGCGTCTCCGTCCACGCCGAAAAAATCGTCAACGCGACGCTCGCGCTTCCCCAGATACACCGGCAGCGATCGGATTTCGTCGAGCGTGTGAGACGCGAACACATCCGGCGAGACGGTTTCGGCCTCGAGCGGCACGTTGGGTTGTTCTTTCAAGGTCAGGACAATCATTTGCAGATATGGATATCGGGTCGCCTGATGCGCTCCAACTCAACCGGATAGTTGTCGAACGACATGGTGTAGACCTTCTGAAACAACGGCCGGAGAAACTCCTCAATTTTCTCGTCGTACGCGGGCTGGACGATGTACTGGCGGCCCTCCACGACGCTGCGTATCTCGCCTTCTTCGATGACGACTTCTCCGCCCTTGATGACGTAGCGCGGATACTCGAACTGCAGGTCGCCATCCGGGTTTTCCTGATAGACCGTCAGGTCTGCGTCCGCGCCAACGCCGAGGTGCCCTTTCCGCGTCAGTCCCAACGCCCGGGCCGGGCCGGCCGACGTGATGATCGCAATCTCAGACAATGTGTACTGTCGATCCAATTCCGACAGCACGATTCGCTTTCGAGCCTCCTCCGGCAATCTCTTCAAGGCCTCCTTGCGGGCATCCGCATTCATCAGCAGATGAATGAGCTCCGGATAGCGCCAGAAGCACGCCCCGTTCGGATGATCAGTCGTGAGGTAGACCCGCCACGGATCGTCAATGAGCAGCAGCAGTTCCAACCCCACAGCCCACTGAAGCGCATTCACCAGACGGCTTTCCTTGTAAACGTAGGGCACGATGCCACATCCGGTTTCGTTCTCGACATCGAGGTTGCCCCACTTGTGGCCGGTCAACTGATAAAGCTGATGCTGCCAGGGGCCGTCCGCGGTAATCGTGACGGCATCTCCAAAGAGCACCGCTCCGGCGTCGGTCGTGAAGTTCTTGTGGGCGTTGAAATACTCGGCAAGACTTGCGGCCTCGGACCGCATTGTGGGCCAGTCGTCTCCGCCGTACGCGTGAAACTGCAAGTGGGCGAAATGCGCACGCCGTCCCTCGAGAACCTTCATCGTCTCCAGCGTGGTCGCGAAATTGCCCGGCACCCCCAGACAGTTGCAGTGGATATGCAGTGGATGCGGCAATGCCAGCTCGTCGATGATGGCGCCAAGGCTGGCAATGATCATTGCGGGTGTCACGCGGCTGTAGCCTTCCACCGGCTCGGAAAGCTTGTTCGCGTTCTTCCCCCATTTCCACGCCGTTACGCCGCCGGGGTTGACGGCCTTCACGCCGTACGCCTTGGCTGCCGAAATGAGCCAGGCCACAACGTGCTTCGCCCGCTCCACTTCCCCCGCTTCCAGTAAATCCAGCACGATTTCGTTGTTGGCCATCAGCACCAGACAGGACTTGTCCACGATTGGCGTGTCGTGCAGCTCCTCGTGCGTATGTCTGGCTGAGAGCACCGGCACGGCGGCTTCATTGACCGTCGTCCAACCCATTCCCGCGTAGAGGTATCCGGTTGCGAACGTGGTTGGAGTGATTCCCCCGAGACCGGCGCGAAGTTCCGACGTGTGTTTGAACGGAAGGGCCCGGCGCATGTTCTCCGGGGTAAGACCTCTGGCAAAGTTCAGTGCGGCTCCGGCAACATGTGTATGGATGTCAACGCCGCCGGGAAAAACGACCATCCCGGTGGCATCGATTGTTCGTCCGCCCTCCACGTCCGCCACCACGCGACCGTCGGCAACACAGATGTCCTTGATGGCGCCGTCGAGACCATTGGTGGGGTCATAGACCTTTCCCCCGGTGATACGAATCATGGCCCCCTATCTTAATTGCAGAATTGCAGGATTGCAGAATTGCAGGAAGGAAGGACTAAAGGTTACGAAGGATCACAAGGATTACGAGATTTGCGACGCGACTGCTTTCCGAATTCGGCGGATGACGGCCTCATCGGTTGGGTACGGCGACTTGAGAGCCGGCCGCAAGGGCAATGGAATTTCGTCCATGCGATATGCGGTCCCCGGAGCGCTAATCCCCGTCGCGGCTGTTGTGATGTGCACACGCGCCAGACGGCTGGTGTGTGTCACCTTGGGATCCAGCACGATGGTTGGAATCCGGGCCAGGTGGTCGATGCCGGGCTGCGGCATGGTTGCACCCGGGTCGGCACCCAGGATGAGCGCCGCATCGTTGTCGCCTCTGACGATGAGATCCACGGTCGAGAACTCTCCCGGATTGAATCGCGGATAGCCTCTCGACAAGTTGACACCGAACGGATATCCCGTCGTCCAGCGCAGCACCATATCCGAACCCGTCACATTGCCGTGCCCGCGCATCGGCATGCAGACGAACTTGGTGAATGCGTTCAATTCAGCCGTCAGGGTCAGGATGGCGCCCGAGTTCATGTGCTTGCCGCGGGTCATCGAAAGTCCCATCCCGAAGAAAATCACACCAAACCGCGCGCGCTTCATCCGGTCGGCAATGTCCTGCAGCTGTTCGACGGTCTGACCCGTTTCTTCCACCCTCTTTCGGTCGACCGGGTGCCCTTTGACGAGCGCTCGCAGCGTGGTCGCCACCTCGAAATCCTTGCCGGGCCGAATCTGCAAAAAGATGTCTGCGGCTTTTGCGCTGGGAGTCTCCCGGATGTCGACCAGGACCATGGTGCGGCCCTTGCGACCTTCCGGAACGAACTTGCCCTTCTGGGTAAGGGTGTACTTCGAGAAGTGCCGCGGATGGCATTCCGCTGGATTTCCACCCCAGTAGACGATGAAATCCGCCCGATTTTTGACTTCACCCAGGGTGCACGTAATCTTGCCACCCAACTGGGCGGCTATCTCAGTGGGGCCGTGTCAAAGCGAGGTGTGGCTGTCGACCACGCCTCCAATCAGTTCGGCCAATGCCACCGCTTCGCGCTGGGCCTCGCAC
>DATBJG010000426.1:0-3292 GCA_036556585.1 Vicinamibacterales bacterium | reverse complement strand
CCGGCCCGAACAAATACTGCCGACCTTGGTTGGCCGGAGAGTGGAGGAGTTCACATGAATCTGTCATTGGACCGCAAGCGGCTGGCTGCTATTGGTGGTGTCGTACTTGCGAGTGCTGTCCTCGTTGCCGACGGCACCCGATTCTCTGACTTCACGCCGTTGACCAGCTCAGCAGGTCCCACCGGCAACGAAGCCACGCCAATTACCTTTGGCAATCCGGTCTTTCAGCAGCAGTCCATTGCCGACCGCTTTAGTCAACTGGCGGACGACGTACCGAATTCAGGCGTTTGGGACATGAACACCGTGAACGAGACGGGCCCCCACAAGGGACGTTACCTGTTCACCGTGTTTGAATCCGACCAATCGGGTGTGCAGCGCCACGATTTGCGGACGGGTGTGACCGAGACGATCTGGCATAGCTTGAGTTTCGGAGACCACATCGCTTTCGACCCAGCTTTCTGGACTCCTTGGGGAACCCTGGTGACGGCAGAAGAAAGCTGGTGCACCGCTTCCCCCCCAGGATGCACCTCCAATTTCCATGGCCGCCTGTTCGAGCTGAAGAACCCGAATGATGCGCCCGGTATCACCGGAGCGTTGACACCGAACAGCAACATAGGCGCCGACTTTGTGCACCAAAACGTGATTCCGCGCACATCTCATGAAGGCATCCAATGGGATAAGGCGGGCAACATGTACTTCATCGATGAGCTGAACGGTGGAAGCCTCTATAAGTACACGTCCGCCGCCAAATTCGCGAGGGTCCTCTTGACGGCCTGGCTGGATGGACTGCTGGACGGCTGGCTGGGCGATTGGCTGGATGACTGGCATGGGGGGCGTGCCGATTACTTTGCGGCAGGCCAGACCTTCGTCTTGCGGGTCGGCAACGGATCGACTGACAACGCGACGGGCGCCTACTCCTGGGTCCCGATCACAGACCTGAACGGCAATGCGCTGCCGGGGGCGCTGACCATCACCGACCCCAAAGGTGTGACCTCGGTCGATGCTCGCAATACCACCGATCTGGATGCGTTCAAGGGCACCAACTACCAGCGTCCCGAAGACCTGCAGATTCAGACGGTGAAGGGGAGAGAGTATCTCTATGTGGCAACAACCACTACGAACGAGGTCTATCGGCTCGATCTGAAGAACAACACGATCGCCGTCTTCGCGAACCGGAACACCATCGACCTCGCGACAGGGCTTCCCGTGGGCTCCGCGCTCGCCAGTCCAGACAACCTCGCGATCGACCATGAAGGGAACATCTACATCATCGAAGACCGCAACGGTGGCGTCGATGACGATATCTGGTTCGCCAGGGACCTGAACAAGGACGGCGATCTCACCGATCCGGGCGAGGGAATTGGACGGTGGGCGTCGAACGGCACACCGGGCTCGGAGTTCACGGGTCTGTACTTCGATCCAACCAACAAGCGCCGAGCCTGGGTCAACATCCAGCACCCGACGAGCGGCAACGACCGGACGATTGAAATCACGATTCCGAAACACGTGGACTAGCAGCAGAACGCAGGTCGGGCATACTCGCCACCGGGGCGAGTGTGCCCGGTTCATGAACCGAAGTTCTTGCTGAATTCACTCGCAAGGCGGTAGGCCCACTCCGACACGACCATGTAGTTGCCGCTCAGGAGCAGCGTGCCGAATCCGGCCATGAGGAGCGCGCTGGCCAGACCCATCCAGGGAACTGCCTTTTCGAGCTTCAACAGGAACGGTAGCGCCTTTGCCATCGCCACGGCCGCTATCACCAGCGGAATACCCATGCCGAGCGAGAAGAGGAAGAGCACCAGCGCACCGTAGAGCGCCGATTGCGCGAGGCCGATGTAGACCACCATCCCGACGACGAGCGCCGATCCGAAACAGGTCATGCAGCCCGTGGCAAACGCGAGGCCGGCAACCATCATTTCAAGCGGGCTGGCTGGCTTCGTCGATCGCGCCATACCGGAAAGGATGGGCATCCGGCACACGAGAGGCGCCCTCACCTTTGCGGCCACGCGCAGGGCAAGTCCAATCACGACCACACCGGCCGCCACCCCAAGGTATCGCTGCCAGGCCTCGAACTGCGACGTGTCGCCGAACCGCTGCGCCGCGTACCCGATGAGCGCCCCAGTCGCGGTGTAGATCAACGTGAAGCCAAGAATGAAGAACAACGCTGCACGCAACACCTGCTGCCGGCGGCCCGACGAGGAAGAACCGCTTTCCCGCATTGCGACGCCAGCCAGCGCGGGGATGAAGTACACGGTCAACTGGAAGAGACACGGCCACATGGCGGCAAGCATCCCGCCGAGAAGGGCCAATATCAATCCCCACCGCTCGCCAGGCCCGGGTGGCGCCGCGATGCCGTTTGACACATCGGGGAGCACAAGAGGAAGGTGCCACGTGGCTTCTTGCCCCGAGGCCAGCCGCAGCGTCATGACCTGATGTCCGTGTCCAAAGGTGTCATCGCGCGCAAATCGGTAGGAGATAGCCCTGTGGTGCACGGAATCGGTCACGACCTTCGAGTCGATCAACGGCAGACGAGTTCCGCTGACGGACAGGTCGGGCGGTTGCGTGGTCCGCGGAAGACTGGCGGTGTGGAGGCGCTCGGTCAGAAGGATGGCGATGGACTGGCCTGCGTACTCGGCGGGCGCGTACATCGCTTCCACGTGCACGCCCGGAGTGTCCGGATAATCCACGCGTCCAAGCGCCCTGGTCAGCGCCGCGCGAAGCGACCGGCCTGCCGGTGCAGAAAGACCCGTCGCCGGCTCTGTCGGGTTCCTGAAAACGGTCAGACGTCCGACTCTCTCGGGATGAAGGTCGCACTGCACGACGAACGTGCCGGTCTCGGTTGCGGTGAAGAGCACCACCTCCACATTAGTAGACGCCGAGACATACCCATGCACTTCACGACCGGTCGGTGTGATGCCCGCCGGAGAAGTTCCTCGCGTTCGCACGAATGCCCGGTTGTGGTGGTCATGACCGGCATCCGAGACACTCTCTTGCGCATGACTCTCACCCCGGGACACCCACCAGAGATCGTCAGGAACGAGTCCCACGACCCGGTAGTGATGTTCGGTCGTGCCTCGGTTCCGCAACATGAGCTGCACGGGCTGTCCGGCCGGAATGAACACGGTGGACGGCTCGAATCCAGCAGCCGATATGGCGACGTTTATCGTGAGGTAGTTGTCGTGGCCGTCGGAAGCCGTGTCGTGCAGCGCTCGGTGATCGGTCGCCTCAGACGAATGGACCTGCGCTGCAACCGACGGGCGCTGCTGCGCCGACAGCTCGACCCCGGACAGGC
>DATBJG010000425.1:0-3145 GCA_036556585.1 Vicinamibacterales bacterium | reverse complement strand
AATCCCATCAGCCGACTCTTGAAGGTCTTGGTTGGCGACCATTCGGAGACGGTCGATCCCTGTCTCATCCGTACGCGCCAGAAGAAGCGGGTAGTGGGCTGAAGATCCTCCTCGAGCGTCAGGCTGGTGGTCCCGGTACCTTCGGGAACGCCCTGCTTCTCGACCAGGACCACAAAAGACGTGATGAACGAGCCGATGCTCGTCGAGAAATTTTCGTTGTCGGAAATCTGAAAGTCGTACGTCCGGACCCCGGTCTGGTCAGAGGTGCCGTTGGTGACCGTCAACGTCGGTCGCAAGGTATCCAGCTGGGAACCATCTCCGGGTGTTTCGGGCGCCGGCGCCGTCAGTTTGGGATTTGGAAGCGGGGTGGAACTCGGCGACGCGGGGTTTCGGTCGCCTCCGCACGCTGCTCCAACTACGATTACGAGTAACAATGCAACGTACTCCTTCAAGTCACACCTCATCCAGAGCCTCACACCAGCCGGCGGCATACGTTGTCTTTCGGCGCTCAGGGGGAAACCGTGTAGAGTCTTGGGGAGGTCAAGGCGCGCGCGACGCCCTGAGTGTCTCAATTCAGCTCAAGGAAATTCTGGCGAGAACGGTCAATCATGTCCAAAATCATGAAGCTCGTACGTGCCGGTCGCGGGCGGCCGCAGAAGTTTGGACGTCCGTCACGAGCCATCACACTGACGCTGCCCGAAGATGTCATTGCCGCACTGACGGCCGTTGACGACGATCTAAGCCGGGCTGTCGTTCGACTGACACAGCCGTTGGTGGCGGATGCCGTGCCCAAACCGGCCGCTGAGCTCACCAAGTACGGCGACTGCGCCGTCATTGTCATCACACCGGTTGAAGTGCTCAAACGAATCCCGGGCGTGTCGCTGGTGCCACTGCCCGATGGCCGAGCCCTCATTTCGCTCGAGGGACATCTCGCGCCACCTGATTTTGAGCTGAAGGTGCGGGACGTGCTGGATGAGAGCGACGATATCGATGCGCGCGACCGTTCGGTTCTGACATCCGTCGTCGAAATTCTCAAGTCGGCCAGACGGACGCGTGGGGTGAATGTGCATCAGCGCAGCATCATCGTGCTCCGGGCGCCGGGGCGGACCCCCCGAAGGCTGCAGAAGGGTGTCGCTCTTGGGATGTTTTGCATTCTCCGCGTGATCAGCGGAGAACTGGTTCAGGAAGCTCTGGGAGTGTCAGCCGCACTGACATGACGAGTCTTCACCACAGCGTGTTTCGTCGGCGATCCCGCCTTCGCGTCGTCCTTTTTTCGGGCGGCAGGGGGTCGGGTGCGCTCGCACACCAGCTGATCCGCCATCCGGCTATCGATCTGACGGTTGCGATCAACGGGTACGACGATGGCGCGTCGACCGGCGAAGTGCGAAGGTTTCTCGTCGACAGCCTCGGACCCTCCGACTTTCGCAAGAACGCGTCTCGCCTGGCCACCGAGCTGGGGACAGCACCGAAGGAGCTCGTCGCGCTGCTCGACTACAGGCTGCCGAAACCGTGCGACGCGGCAACAGGCCGTGCGATCCTCGCTGCCACGCAACTCGACGCGCCGATGCCAGGCGCCGGGCCGGCGCTCAAGGTGTGGCAGCTCACGCACCCATCCGACGAGCGGCCTTGGGCGGGAACAATCGCCCATCGGTTGGCAGCATTCGTCGATGAATTCGATCGAATGCGCCGGCCGTTCGAGTTCGCGGACTGCAGTCTCGGGAACCTGGTATTTGCGGGATCCTTTCTCTCGGTTGGTCACGTGTTCAACCGAGCCGTTGCCGATTATTGCAACCTGCTGCAGCTTCCCGCGGGGCTCATCGAAAACGTGACCGACGGGACAAATGCTTACCTCGTGGCCATGGATACAAACGGCGTGCTCCTGGCGAGCGAGGAGACCGTCGTTGATGCGAAGCGGCAGAACCGGATTGACGAAATCTACCTGCTGGCACAACCTCTCGATCACGCCGAACAGCAGCGTGTTGGCGCCCTGACAATCCCGGACCGCCGGACTTACCTCGAGAGTCGCTCCGCAACGGTTCGCGTAAATCCGGTCATCGTCGAGCGACTTCGAGAAGCGGACCTGATTATCTACGCGCCGGGGACGCAACACTCGAGCTTGTTCCCCTCGTACATCACGCCGGGATTGAGCAAGGCCATTTCGAGTAATCTGACAGCGATCAAGCTCCTTGTCACCAACCTTCAGCGCGATGCAGAAATCGTCGGGAGCAGTGCGGTTGATATCATCAATCGTGCTCTGTACTACCTCCGGGAGAAAGGCCGCCTGACCGATCCAACGCCTTGCCTGATTACGCACTACCTCTTGAACGATCCGGGCCGTGAATCGCCGGCGGCCTATGTGCCTCTCGGGGCAGTTGAAGCGCTCGAGGATCCGCGACTCGTGCGAATCGGCAACTACGAAGAAGGTGTAACCGGGCGCCACGACGCGGAGAAGATTCTCACCCCCTTCGTCATGTCCCTGCTCGGGTCCGAGCGTGAGCCCACGGTGGCTGTGTACCTTCACGATGCCGATTCACCGAACAAACTGGCCCAGACGCTGCTCGAAATGGTACGCGGCGGAGTCGGCGATTTGCCCTTGACGCTGACAGTGGTGCACAGCAGTCAGCCCATTGAAGAAGGCTTCGCCGGGTCGCTGCCTTTCGTCGTGCGGACGGTTCCGCGGCACGAAGTACTCGAGTTGCTGGGTTCGGGTGGCTTCGAGTACGTCATTCTTTTCGAGTCGTCAGGGATGTATCGCGGTGAAGATATCGTAGCGCTGGCATCACAGCTCGCGTTTGTCCGGCTCGATGCGGTTTGGGGCAGTCGGCGGTTGTCCATGAAGGACGTCGACGAGGCGCTGCGGCTGCGGTACAGTCACAACTGGCTGTTGAAAATGGCGAGTCATTTCGGCAGCCATCTGCTCAGCGTTCTGTATCTGGGGCTGTTCGGGCAATACATTACCGATACGCTGTCGGGCGCGCGTGCGGTTCGGGCCCGATACGTACGCGCGCTGAATGTCGACCCGGCGCATAAGCTGGCTAACCATCAGCTTCTGGCCGCACTTCTAACCGACCGAGCCGAAGTACTGGAAATTCCGGTGCGGTTCTTTCCAATTTCACCCGAGCGCGTGAAGCGGACGTCGGTTGTC
>DATBJG010000424.1:0-8955 GCA_036556585.1 Vicinamibacterales bacterium | reverse complement strand
GCTTTGTCGTCTTCCCAGGCGTGGAGTTCGATGCCACAGCGCTTCTATCCGGGCGAGCATTTGTCGGCTACCGAAAGTTCGACAGCCACCATCCAGATCTTCCAGGTTTCAATGGGCTCGTCGCATCGGGCGATTTGACTTACACGCTTCGGGAGGCGACCAAGTTCTCGCTGATCTTCGACCGCGATCTGACGTACTCCTATCGACAGGTCAGGCCCTACTACCTATTGACGAGCTGGACCGGAGCAGTCCGTCACAAACTTGGAATCGGATGGGAAATCGAAGGCAGGGGAGGACTCGAGAAGCTCGACTACTCAGTCGCCTCACCCACGGGAGTCACGTTCACACCACCCGAGTACGTCCACCTGTACGGCTTCCGGTTGAGCTACGCACTGGGACAGAACAGCCGCATTCTGTTTGATCTGGCTCACCGCAACAGAACGTCATCCATTGACCGGCGCAACTATGAGGCGCTTCAAGCCGGCGTAACCGCAAGCTACGGATTCTAACTTCATGGAAGACAACCGTTCACGTTACGAACTCGAGCCGACAAGTAGTGCTTCTACCGCTGCTATTCAGATTCACGATCTCATCCGGGGTCTCTATCGTCATCGCTGGGCGATGGTCGCCATCTTCGTGACCGTCGTGGCAATCGCCGCGGCCTATGTCTTCACCGCCGAGCCAGTCTACGAAGCTCGAACGCAGTTGATGATCGAACCGGACAATCCCAAGCTCGCAGCTTTCGACGATGGCGGCCTCCGCGAACGGGATCTGACGCCGTACTACCAGACCCAGTACGCGATTCTGAAGAGTCGAACGCTGGCCCGTCGCACCATCGACGAGCTCCAGCTCTGGAACGATCCCGAATTTTCCGAAGGGTCGACGGAAACCACGTCGGAAGATGCGACCACGAGGACCATCAACAAGTTCCTGGCCCGCCTGTCGATTTCGTACAAGGTCAACAGCCGTCTCGTCGACATCGTGTTCGAAGCACGCGATCCAAAGCTTGCCGCCAAAGTCGCCAATACGATGGCGCGGATTTACGCAACGCAGAACGTCGAATTGCGCGTGAATCCGTTCGAGGAGACCGCCGATTTGTTCGATGTCAGGCTGGAGGAGCAGCGTCGCCGGGTCGAGGAGAGCGAGCTGGCCCTTCAGCAGTACCTGGAAAAGAACGACGTCGCGACCGTCGATAGCCGTCAGAGCATCGTGACTCAGAAGTTGACGGCGGTTACCGCGGCACTCACGGAAGCCACGGCGGAACGCATGCGCCGGCAGGTCCGCTACGAGCAGCTCGAAGCAATCAAGGGTGACCCCGCTGCACTCGAAGCAACATCCCTGATTGTCGGGAGCACGGTGGTGCAGACTCTGAAATCTGAACTGGCGGCGATGCAGTTGAAGCTTGCTGAGCTTTCACAGCGGTACGGCGAGTTGCACCCAGAGGTGGTTCGCACCCAAACCGGCATCGAGACCACTCGAGTCAGGCTCACCGCAGAGATTGCAACGGTGGTTGAATCGGCGCGCAACGACTACCGGGCGGGTGTGGATCGCGAACGCCGGCTCGAGGCCCAGCTTGAGACACTCAGGAACGCCGAGCTCGCAGAGCATCGCAACAGCATCACGTACCGGGCCCTCGAACGTGATGCCCAGACCAACCGGACCATTCTCGAGACGCTGCTCAAGCGCGCCAAGGAAACCAAGATTTCCGGTGAGCTCACCCCGACCAGCGTGCAGGTCGTTGACGTGGCCGAAATCCCGCTGTCCCCAGTGCGTCCGCAGGGGCGCGTCATCCTCGTTCTCGCAGCGGTGTTGGGCGCCCTGTCCAGCCTTGGCAGCGCGTTCGCTCTGGAGTACGGCCGCGATCGGATTCGGTCGGTGGACGAGATTCGCACGGGGCTCGGTTTGCGGTCTCTGGGAATGGTCCCGATGGACGCACTCGGACCCGGTGGCGACACCCACGCATCCCAGCAGTTCTCCGAATCCATACGGACTGTCCGCTCCAACGTGCTTTCCCTCGTTGCCAAAGACCCCGTGCCGTCTGCAGTGCTCGTCACAAGCTCGAACGTGGGAGAAGGCAAGACGACCGTTGCCTGCAGCCTGGCCATTGCGCTCGCCGACGTGACACGGCTTGCGGAGGGCAACGGCGCGGGCATGGTGCCACGTGTCCTGATTGTCGATGCCGATCTTCGCGCCCCTCGCGTGCATACAGTCCTGGGAGTCCCACAGGGGCCAGGTCTGGCCGAGCTGATCGAGGGCACGGTGCCAGTCGTGGAAGTCGTGCGACCGTGCAAGGTGCCCGGCCTCTGTGTCCTGCCTGCCGGCAAGGCGACTGCCAACGCCGCGGATGCGCTCGGCTCAGCCTCGTTCAAGAAAGTGCTTCGCTCGTTGAACCAGCTGTTCGACATCGTCGTGATCGATTCGCCCCCGATCCTTGCGGTTTCGGACGCCGCCGTCATTGCCCGGGAAGGTCCGCCCGTTCTGATGGTCATCGGGGCCGACAAGACAGGTCTTCGCAGTGCTCGCGCTGCGCTCGACCAGATGAACGGACCGGAGACGCGAATCCTTGGCGTGGTCTTGAACCGAGTCACCCTACAACAACATCCACACTACTACTACCCGTATTACCAGAAGGAGCATCAAGAGTATTACGGGCAGGGCAGCCGGGCTCGCGCGACCTAGGCTTCGAAGGACAGAGAATCGACATGCAGATTGCCCTCAATCGGCCGGTTGGCATCATCGACAAAAATTACGAGCTGACCAAGCGCCTGCTCGACGTGATCCTGTGCATGGCGGCCCTCCCGTTCGTGCTCCTCGTTCTTGGCGTCTGTGCCGTCCTCGTGTGGCTCGACGATCCGGGGCCGATCTTCTTTACACAGCTCAGGACCGGGCAGGGCGGACGACGGTTCAAGATGCTCAAATTCCGGACGATGGTGGTCAATGCCGAGGAGCTCAAGCAGGTGTACGCCCACCTGAACGAGCATACGTGGCCCGATTTCAAGATCACCAACGATCCGCGCGTCACCCGCATGGGACAGTTCCTGCGAAAGACGAGTCTCGACGAGCTGCCGCAGTTGTTCAACGTCTTGAAGGGCGAGATGAGCCTCGTCGGTCCACGGCCCACGTCGTTTTCGGCAAGCACGTACGACTTGTGGCACACCGCGCGTCTCGAGGCCGTACCCGGCATCACGGGTCTCTGGCAGATCAAAGGCCGCAGCGACGTGGACTTCGACGATCGCCTGCGTCTGGACATCGAGTACATCGAACATCGAAGCATCGGGTTGGACATTCGAATCTTGGTTGGCACGGTTGTCGCGATTTTCACGCGACGAGGCGCCTACTAGGCACACACTTGACACTTCAGAGGACGCGGCCATGAAACGTCTGAGATTGTCGTGCGCAACTTTCTATTGCTGGCTGTTCGTCCTGTACAACATCGAGCGCCTCTACGAGCCACTCAATATCGCGTCCTTCGTCTATGTGTTTGCCTGCCTGAGTGCGGCGCCGCTGATTCTTGTGCCGCGAATCAGCCAGGTGCCCCTCTTGAAGCTGTTGCCTCCCCTCCTGGTGGTGTTGGTCTCGCTGAAACCGGTGTTCGGCTACCAGATTGGCGGCCAGAGTCTGCCACTCACGGTCATGGATTTGTGCGTCGTGAGTCTCACGGTCGCGCTGGCCCATCATGTCGGACGGCAGCTGGAGGATGCGAGGAATGCGGTCATCAGCACCTTGATCGGCCACCTGCATGACCAGACGCGGCCACTTGAGAAGGGGCTGGAGGACATGTATCGCGAGGTTCGGCGCGCACGTGCCTTCAACCGTCCGCTGACCGTCCTCACGGTTGCTCCAACGACTGACAGCGCCAACGTGACGCTGGATCGCTTTACGAAAGAAGCCCACCGCGAAGCTGCCGAACAGTACGTCCAGGCGAAGCTGGCCAAGGTCCTGTCAACCGGAACCAAGGGCTCGGACATCATCACGCGAGCTGACGATCACTTCGTGATGCTTCTGCCGGAAACCGGACGCCACAAGGCAAACCGCCTCGTCAAGAAACTCCGCTCGAAGGCGCAGTCGGAGCTGGGTCTCGACATTGCGATTGGAACGTCGGTGTTTCCCGAAGACGAGGTGACGTTCGTCAAGCTGATGGAGCGGGCACAGGCTGGCATGGATCGCGGTTCCGGTGCCGAACTGAGAAAGTTCGCTGATTCTTCGACGCCTGCGACCGCCCAGACTGCTCGGGTGACCGCTGTTGCCGCCGTCCCAACCAACGGCAACGGGACCGCCAATACCAATGCCAACGGCAACGGCAACGGCAATGGCAACGGCAACGGCAATGCGGATGGCAAGCCGCTCACCGAGTTGGTGCCGACGACCCACTACCGTCGCGCGCCACAACCTTAGTTCGAGGCTTGCCTCACCCGATGAATTCGACGGACATCGATTCCTCCCCGGCCGCGGCTCGGGCCGCGGCACCAGGGACCGAACCGGTTCGCACCCACATTCGAGGCTCGAGCCTCCTCCTGATTGGACGGCAAGTCTCCCTTCTGCTCAATCTTGCCGTTCAGGTGCTGACCGTCCGCTATCTGGCGAAAGCTGAGTACGGCGCGTTCGCCTACGCGCTCGCGTTTGTCGCGCCAGGAGCAAACGCTATCGCGCTCGGTCTGGGAAGGGCGATGAGCCGCTTCCTCCCGATCTACGAGGAACGGGACGAGCACGCCAAAATCGTTGGTGCGATTCTGCTAAGCGTGGGAACGATCCTGCTCCTGGGAGCGGTCGTCATCCTGTCGATCTTCGGGCTGCAAAATGTCCTTGTTGAGTCCCGCGGGGCAGATCCACTGGCCGCATCCCTCCTGGTCATCCTTGTGGTTCTCTGTCCCACGCAAGCGCTCGAGAACCTGTTCAGCGTCCTGTTGGCGGTCTTTGCGAGCGCCCGAGCTATCTTCTTTCGTCGACATATTCTGGGACCCTGTTTGAAGCTGATGGTCGTGCTGTTGCTCATTGGGGCACACGCCGACGTTCGATTCCTCGCATTTGGATACGTCATTGCCGGTCTCCTCGGGGCGTCAACGTCGGCGGTGTTGCTGATCCGAATCTTTCGGGACAGGGGGTTGTTGAAGCGCTCATACCTTCGACAGTCGTCGGTACCCTGGAAGGAAGTCTTTAGCTTCAGTCTGCCGCTCCTCAGCTTCGATCTGACGCTGGCGCTGCGAAACTTCATCACCGTTGTCGTGCTTCAGTACTTCCATGCCCTCGAGGCTGTGGCGGTCTTTCGAGCCGTGCTGCCGATCGCCAGACTCAACGAAGTGGTCACAGAGAGCTTCAGGCTTCTCTTCACCCCGGCGGCCGCCCGATTCTTTGCCCGCGACGACGGATCGTCGATGGAAGAATTGTACTGGCAGACAGCTGCATGGGTTTCGCTGCTGTCCTTCCCGATATTTGCGGTGACCTACTTCATTGCGGAACCGCTATCGGTCTTCCTGTTCGGAAAGGCATACGCCGGAGCGGGCAGCGTTCTGGCGATCCTGTCCCTTGCGTACTACTTCCACGCAGCCATGGGCTTCAACAGCCTGACGTTGCGTGTCTTTGGCAACGTGCGATCGATCGTGACGATTGACCTCGCGACTGCGAGCATTTCCCTCTTGCTGACCGCTCTGGTGGTTCCATTCTATGGTGCTGTGGGTGCAGCGCTCGCGATGGGTGGCACGCTCGTCATCCAGACCGCGCTCTACCACCGTGCGCTTTCTCGGGTTACTGGTATCAGCGTTTTGCCGCTTCGCTATCGCAGGGCATATACGACCGTGCTCTTGGCGATGGTGAGCCTGCAGATTATTCAACTGGTCGTGACCGTTCCGCTCGTTCCCGGGCTGGGCCTGGCCTCGATCGCTTCGCTTCTCGTCTTCTGGCTGAATCGCGATTTACTGGACATTCAACGAACGTTCCCTGAAATCCTCAGGGTGCCCTTCATGCGCCAGCTTCTGGGCGCTCCGGGACGCTAAGCCGTGCACGACACTACCGACACTTCTTCGAACTCACCGTCTCGACGACTGCGCATCGCGTACATGATGTCGCGTTTCCCGAAGCTCACCGAGACGTTCATCCTCCACGAAATGGCAGCCATGGAGCGTCTGGGAGTCGACGTGGATGTGTATCCGCTCTGGCGCGAGCGAGCGAGGGTCACGCATCCTGAGGCTCGACGTTTCGTCGAACGCGCAAATTTTCAGCGGTCGTTCTCCCTTGCGGTGCTCGGCGCAAACTGCCGATTGCTGTTTCGTCATCCGCGAAAGTACTTCAGTACGTTGTCTGCCGTGCTTCGTGGAACACGAGGCAGTCTCAGATTTTTCCTGGGGGCGCTGGCGATTTTCCCGAAAGCCGTGTTCTTCGCCAAACGCATGGAAGCGACAGGTGTCGCCCACGTGCACGCGCATTTCGCCTCGCACCCGACTGTTGCGGCCATCGTCATTCGACGGCTGGTCGGAATCCCGTACAGCTTCACGGCTCACGGATCAGACCTTCACCGCGATCAGCGAATGCTGGGACAGAAAATTGCCGAGGCGGCCTTCGCGGTCACGATCTCCGATTACAACCGCAACGTGATGATGGCCACCTGCGAGCGTGATGGCGATCGCGGGAAAGTCCGGATCGTCCATTGCGGCGTTGACACGCGTCTCTTTCAGCGCGGATCCGCTGCGGATGAGCGGCCGGTTCCGTTCACCATCTTCTGTGTGGGAACCCTGCACGAGGTCAAGGGCCAGACGTTTCTCATCAAGGCGTGCGAGCAGCTGGTTGGGAGCGGCATCGACGTGTCCCTGAATCTCATCGGTGATGGGCCCGATCGCCAGGCGCTCCTGGCACAAGCGGCCGAGGCGATGATTGCCGACCGCGTCACATTTCATGGAAACAAGACTCACCGGGAGGTCGCTGAACTCCTCAAAGGCGCGCACGTCGTGGCGGCTCCGAGCGTTCCAACCAGAGATGGCCGCAGGGAAGGGATTCCGGTGGCCCTGATGGAAGCGATGAGCTGCGGGGTCGCGGTGGTCGCGAGTCGTTTGTCCGGAATCCCCGAACTGGTAGCGGACGAACAGTCTGGACTGCTGGTGACTCCGGGTGATGCGGGCGCACTTGCGCAAGCCCTGGAGCGACTGCACAACGACGCCGGACTCCGCCAACGCCTTGGCGAAGCGGCAAGACAAAAAGTCCTGCTGGAGTTCGACCTGTTCAAGAACGCGGCAACCCTGGCGGCGCTCTTCAAGTCTGTCGCGACTCGCGGGGGCAACACTTTCCTACGGCTTCCGGCGGCCGTCAACGCGCCAGCTGAGAGGGCATTGTGAGCGTAGTGATTTTCTGGGGAGCTCTGGGCGCCATTGTCTATGCCTACATCCTGTTCCCGCTGATCGTGCTGCTTCGAGGTCGGCTGTGGGCGCGCCCGTTCGCGCAGGATGACATCACACCACGCGTCACCATCGTTGTCGCGGCCCACAACGAGGAAAGCAGTATCGGCGAAAAACTTCGGAACCTGCTCGCGCTCGACTATCCGTCCGATCGTCTTGAAGTCCTCATCGCTTCGGATGGCTCGGACGATGACACGGAAAACATCGTTCGACAGTTCGAAGGAAAGGGCGTCGGTCTGTTGGCTCTTCCGAGAAGAGGAAAAGCCTACGCCATGAACGCCGCCGTTGCCGCGTCGAGTGGGGACATTCTGGTGTTTTCCGACGCGAACAGCATGTACGCCCCAGGTGCCGTGCGTGCCCTCGTCAGGCCATTCGCGGACGCAACCGTCGGGGGTGTGGCAGGCGATCAGCGCTATCTCGCCGATTCCAGTGCGGCCATTACCGCCGATGGTGAGCGCACGTACTGGGACCTGGACCGGATGCTCAAAGAAGCACAAAGCCAGGTCGGCAACGTGACCTCGGCAACCGGGGCCATTTACGCCATCAGGCGCTCGTTGTTCTCACCGGTTCCAGAAGGTGTCACGGACGATTTTGTCACCTCGACCAAAGTCATCGCGCAGGGGTACCGGCTGGTGTTTGCGCCGGCGGCTATCGCGTTCGAGCCCGTCGCCCGATCCGGTGGCGTTGAGTTCGGCCGCAAAGTACGTGTCATCACGCGCGGTTTTCAGAGCGTATTGGTGATGCGAGCGTTGCTCAACCCGTTCCGGTATGGCTTCTACGCGATTCAGCTGTTCTCCCACAAGGTCGTGCGACGGCTCGTCGCACTCCCGCTCCTCGTATTGCTGGTGGGCAGCCTCATGCTGTGGAACGACGGTCCTGTATACGGAACCGTCGCGCTCGGCCAGCTCCTGGTGTATGGGTGTGCCGCGCTTGGCCTCGCCCTCTCCAGAACCAGGTTCGGGCGAACCAAGATTCTGACGCTTCCCTTCTTTTTTGTTGCGGTGAACGTGGCCGCCTTGATTGCCGCGCTCAAGCTGGTGGTCGGGCAGCGCGTGGTCATGTGGGATCCTCAGCGGCCACAAAGCCGCGTCAGCTGACAGCTCCCGAATTGCTGTTCTCTTCCAATAGAGGGGCACGATGAAAATTACGAATCGCGTGATTGCTCTGCTCCTGTGTTTCTGTCTTGGCGTTCTTGCGGTGTCTTCGGTGGCGTCTGCGGCCTCGATTCCCGAGCCTCAGGAGCCTCCGCCCGCGAGTGGAAACAACACCGAGGTTCCGCCACCACCGCCATCACCGCCAGTCGAACCTGTGCCGCAAGAGACATCGCCAGAAGCAGCGGCGCCACCGGCCGAACCCGAGCCGCAGGAGCCGGCGACCGAAACTTCGGCGCCCGAACCGCCGCTTGTGAATCAGGAGCCGCCGAGCGAGCCGGCTCCCAGCTCGCCTCCTGCTGAGCCTGTTGCGGAAGTGACCCCTCCGGTCGAACCCGCGCCGGCGCAGGAACCTGCTGTACCGCCGGCCGACCCCGTGGCGCAGGAAACGCCGTCGAGTCCACCGTCAGAACCTGTGGCAC
>DATBJG010000423.1:0-8487 GCA_036556585.1 Vicinamibacterales bacterium | reverse complement strand
GTTCGGATCGTTCGGATCGTTCGGATCGTTCGGATCGTTCGGATCGTTCGGATCGTTCGGATCGTTCGGATCGTTCGGATCGTTCGGGTCGTTCGGATCGTTCAGAACAAGAGAACACACATGACACGCAGGCCTTTTGTGAGACGAGTGGCACCATCGGGCGTTCTGCTGGCGGGTTTCCTGTTTTCAGCCGCGACGCAGGACGACGTTGGTATTGCAGCACAGCAACCGCCCGCGGCCCCGGCTCAAGCGGGCCCGGCGCAACCGGCACCTGGCTCGCCGAGGGCTAGTGCGCCCTTCGATCCGACGGGATACTGGGTGGCCGTGGTGACTGAGGACTGGCGCTGGCGGATGGTCACGCCACCAAAAGGTGACTATGCGAGCGTCCCGCTCAGTCCTGAAGGGCGGCGCGTTGCCGACATGTGGGACCTGGCAAAGGACAACGAGTCCGGGAATCAGTGCAAAGCGTTTGGCGTGGGCGGCATCATGCGCCAGCCCGGACGACTGCACATTACGTGGCAGGATGATTCGACGCTGAAGGTGGATTTCGACGCCGGCACGCAAACGCGGTTGCTCCAGTTCGACAAATCGAAACAGCCGCCTGCGGAAAAAACATGGCAGGGACACTCGATCGCGGAATGGGAGATCCCCGTCGCGCGCGGCCGAGGAGCTGGCGGAGGTGGTGGTGGAGGAGGTGGCGGAAACGTGGCCGGTCCCCGTGGGCGGCCTGCGCCAACTCCCCGCGGCGGATCGCTGAAGGTCGTCACGACCAACTTCCGCGAAGCGTACCTGCGGAAAAACGGCGTGCCTTACAGTGAGAGTGCATCGATTACCGAGTACTTCGACCGGCTTCCACCGCATCCAAATGGCGACGTCTGGCTGATGGTGATCACGACCATCGAAGATCCGAAATATCTGAATCAACCTTTTTACACGAGCACTCATTTCAAGCTGGAGCCTAACGGGTCGAAGTGGAGTCCATCGCCCTGTCAAACAGATCCGCCGGGCCGAACCAAATAGGGCTCCAGGCTGTCCGGGCTGAGGGCTGAAGGCTGATAGCTGAAGGCTTACCCATGCCTCCCAAGTTCTGGGCGTTAGCCAGCGTGCTCATCGTCTTCTGTCATTCGACGACAGAGGCCGCGACCTGTGAAGGTCTGGCGTCGCTTTCACTTCCCTCATCTACCATCACCCTGGCCGGAACCGTTGCGGCCGGACAATTCCAGCCCCCGGCCGGACCAGGAGCCGGCAGGGGCGGACCCGCAGCCGCGAACGTCTTCGCCACCCTGCCAGCGTTCTGTCGCGTGGCGGCAACACTCAGGCCGACCAGCGATTCCGAAATCAGGATTGAGGTCTGGATGCCGGTGTCTGGGTGGAACGGAAAGTTTCTCGCCACGGGCAACGGCGGTTGGGCGGGGGCGATCGGGTACGCCGCGCTGGCAGACGGCCTGCGTCGGGGCTACGCGGCCGCCAGCACCGACACCGGGCACACGGTGAACAACGGGTCGTTCATCATCGGTCATCCCGAGAAACTCACAGACTTTGCCCACCGCGCGATTCACGAGATGACCACCAAGGGCAAAGCCATCGTGGCAGCACACTACGCGAGCCCTGCGCGATTTGCGTACTTCAACGGCTGCTCGACCGGCGGCCGGCAAGCGCTGACTGCGGCACAGCGTTATCCGGACGATTTCAACGGCATCATTGGCGGTGCGCCAGCCATTCACGGGTCACATCAAACCGCCGGACAGATCTGGATCTGGCAGGCTACGCACCAGGACGAAGCGAGTTTCATTCCTCAAAGCAAGTACGCGGTCCTGCACGACGCGGTACTGGCGGCTTGCGACGCGCTCGATGGCGTGACCGATGGAGTCCTCGAGGACCCCACCCGTTGCAGGTTCGATCCCAAAGTGGTGCAGTGCAAGGCTGGCGAAGACGGCCCCAAGTGTCTGACGGCTCCGCAGGTGGAAGCAGCCCGGAAGATCTACGCGGGCCCGGTCAACCCCCGCACGGGGAAACAAGTGTTCCCGGGCCTCTATCCAGGAAGCGAGCTTGGCTGGGCCGCATCGGCCGGCGCCCAGCCTGTCAGCTATGCGAGCGATCTTTACAAGTATGTCGTCTTCAAGGATCCCAACTGGGATCCGTTGATGCTCAATTTCGACAACGACGTGGCGCTTGCAGAGAAAGAGGCGACGCCTCTGATCGCCATTGACGCGGATCTCAGAAAGTTCGCCTCAGCGGGCAGAAAGCTGCTCATGTACATGGGATGGGGCGACCCCGGCATTCCTCCTGGCTTTACTACTGAGTACTACAAGAACGTCGTCTCGACGCTGGGTGAGCAGAGCGCTCAGAACTCCGTGCGGTTATTCATGGTGCCTGGAATGGGTCACTGCGGCGGTGGTCAGGGAACCAGCACGTTCGACATGATCAGCGTCATGGAGCAATGGGTCGAGCAGGGCAAGGCGCCCACACAGATCCCCGCGTCGCGGGTGAGAGATGGAAAAGTCGATCGAACGCGGCCTCTTTGTCCGTACCCTCAGGTGGCCAGATACAAAGGCACCGGCAGCACAGACGACGCCTCCAACTTCGCCTGCAAATAAAGACAGATCGTTCGGATCGTTCAAATTGGATCCATCGTCGAACGATCTGAACGTCTCGAACGATCCGAACGTCTCGAACGATCCGAACGTCCCGAACGATCCGAACGTCCCGAACGTTCCGAACGTTTCTAGTGTATTGAGAAAGCTTTATTCCGTAAGCGCGAAAAGCGGAGGTCGCCCCTGAACGCGTCCAGCTTGGGGTCGACGTCCATCGTGAACAGAGCGGCGGAGTTTTCGTCGACCGCACGCTCCAATTCCTGAAACGCCTTTTCACGCATGCCCAGCGCATCGAGCAGCAAGGCGGTGAAGTACGCATCCACGTAGTCTGACTTGCGAATCTGATGGAGCTCCTCGAGGATCGCTTCGGCCTCCGGCCGACGTCGATTCTTGACGAGGCAAACCCCTTCAAGGGGACGCAGCCACAGCAGGTCGGGCCACAACACGCGGGCGTGCTGCCACTGTTCGAGCGCTTCCTCAACACGCCCCGAATACTCCAGCGCGTGCGCCAGAAAGACGCGGCTCAGCTGGACGTAGGGATGCAGCTCCAGTGCTTTCCTGCCGCACACGACAGCCGTTTCGTAGTCCCGACGGCACAGTCGAACAAACGCTTCGGTTGCCGGCAGCACGGGCAGGAGCGGGTCCACCTTATGGGCGTCGTTGAGGACTTCCAACGCCGCTTCCAGCCGCCCGCACGTCGCATGCAGCATCGTCAGGTTGATGTACGCCAATCCTAACGTTGGTTTCTCGCGCAGCGACTGACGGAACTCCGCCTCGGCCTCTTCGAGTCGGCGCTCGAACATATGCAGACCATGTCCACGGTTGGAGCGTAGCTCCGGCGTGCGCCCGGCGAGGGCTTCGGCGCGGCTATGTGCCTCGAGGAACCGGGGATACATGTCGCTCGGCGGACGCATGCCGTACGTCGCCATCATGAGGTAGCTGACCGACAGGCCCTCGAACGCCCTGAAGTTGCCATCGTCTTCGCTTGCAGCCTGTTCGAAGCAACTCACCGCGCGCTCGAACCCCTCACGCGTGACGCGGCTCCAGAAGTGCCATCCGCGACGAATGAGATCTTCGGATGTCGGGACCTCGAGGCAGTATCCCAGCTTCCGTCGATGGCTGATCCAGGATCCGTACTCGCCCAGGCTGCGTCTGACCTCGCCAACCGTGACGTCTACCGTGTGTCGTGACACGCTGATGCCGTCCCACACTTCGGCAATCATCTGCTCGTAATTGACGCACTGCCCGCTGTGAAGCACGAGTGCCTTGAGGACGTGAAACGCCTTCGGACGGAGCCTGATATCGGTGCCCTGGCGGAACACGCGTGTGGCGGCCACATCCACCGAAAACGGACCAAAACTGAGCTCAGCCACTGCTATTAACGCCGCGAAATTTGACGCTTTTTTGCGGTTTCGTCAAGTGGCTGGCGGTCCTAGAATGGCAGCGTTTCTCGACAGGAAACTGGACTTCGGTTTGCAGGCCTGAAGTCCGCCTCGGACTGGACCCGTCGATTTTCTGGAGAAATTCTGCCAGCAAACCCGACCGGCGTTCAGAAAGTCGTATTTCTGAGCCAGCAGCATCAACTGTTTGGATTGTCGACCATCGGCCAAAAGGGAGAAAGCCATGGCAAGACTGACACGAACGCTGCTCTTACTGATGTCTCTAGTCTTCATCCCCACCGTGGCTCATGCGCAAGCCACACTCGCCGGCCTCGTTCGAGATGCCTCGGGAGCGGTGCTGCCCGGCGTCACGGTTGAAGCGGCCAGTGAAGTCCTGATTGAGAAGGTCCGGACCGGAGTGACCGATGGTGTGGGACGGTATCAGATCATCGATTTGCGGCCGGGCGTCTACACGGTGACGTTCACGCTGACCGGCTTCGCGACAGTCCGACGGGAAGCCGTCGAGTTGCAGGGGACGGCGGTCACGACCGTCAACGTCGATCTTCGCGTCGGGGGGGTCCAGGAAACGATTACCGTCAGCGGCGACACGCCGACAGTAGACCTGCAGACCGCGACGCGCCAGACGGTCATGGACCAGGAAATCGTCGCTGCGGTGCCGACGTCGCGGAACTCGTTTGCCGTGGGGGTCCTCATTCCGGGTGTGACGGTGAGCAACGGCTTTGGCCCTCAGCAGGACGTCGGAGGCGCGCTGGGCCCCACGACGCTGGCGTTGATGGCGCATGGCAGCCGGGTGTCCGATCAGCGACTGATGGTGAACGGCGTCTCATTGAGCACGATGATCGGTGGCGGATGGGGCGGCGGAGCGGTCCCGAACGCGACCGGCACGGCTGAGTTCGCCATCGATACATCGGGCGTGGATGCGTCGCTGGCGACCGGAGGCGTGCGGACAAACTTCATCCCACGGGACGGCGGCAACCGGTTCAGTGGCACGATCTTCGGCAGCTATGCGACCGAGGGCTTTGCCAGCGACAACTTCGACGCCGACCTTGCAGCGCGTGGGCTGCTGACACCAGGTCAGATCAAGGTGAACGGCGATTTCAATCCCGGGTTCGGCGGGCCGATCAAGCGGGACAAGATCTGGTTCTTCCTCTCAGGGCGTTATCAGATTGCGGATCTCTATACGCCTGGAATGTTCCACAACAGGAATGCGAACAACCCGAGTGCGTGGACGTACGATCCGGACACGAGTCGGCCGGCGACGTCTCCGCGTGAATTCGACGTCTACCAGGCGCGGTTCACATGGCAGGCCAACGCGAAAAACAAGTTTGGGTTGACGTACGACTGGGAGAGCAACTGTTTCTGCCCGGATAACGTCTCCGCGACGCGGACGCCCGAGGCAGGGACCGATCGGCGGTTTCCACTGCAACGCTTCATTCAGGTGGATTGGAACTCCCCGGTCAGCTCGCGGCTTCTGGTGGAAGCCAGCGTCATCCATCGTGTCGAGCGATGGGGCGGCATGCACCTTCAGACTGGCAGCGGCGAAAACATCACCGGCCTCGATCCACGGATGATTGGTGTCGTGGATGTCGCGCTCGCTCCGCCACCCGGGTTCACCTATCGCGCGGCGGCACAGGGTCTTGCGCCAGGGAGTCCGCCCTACAACAATTCCTGGAATAAGAACCTGCACTATCGGGGCGCGGTGTCGTACATCACCGGATCTCATGTGTTCAAGGTCGGCTTCAACAATGCCTGGGGGTACCACGATAATCAGGCATACAGCCTCAATCCGCTGTTTTACACGTTTGCGGCGGGCGTCCCGGTCTCACTCACCATCCAGGCGGCCCCCTACACGACAAAGGTCGAGGTGGACCGCGACCTCGGCATTTTCGCGCAGGACAAGTGGACCGTCGGGAGGTGGACCCTCTCGGGAGGGATCCGGTACGACCACTTCAAGAACAGCTTTCCGGAACAATCTCTCGAACCCAGCTTTTTCACACCGAACCGCAGTGTGAGCTTTCCAAGGATTAACAACATCTCCTGGCACGACATCACGCCGAAGCTGGCCGCGACGTATGACCTCTTCGGCAACGGCAAAACGGCGCTAAAAACGACGCTCAACAAGTACCTGCTGGGTTATGGGACCTTTGCGTTTGGCGAAAACGGTCTCTCGTCGGATCCGAACCCCATCTTCCGATTGGCCAACAATGCAACCCGTACCTGGGTCGATGCCGACCGCGACTTCGTACCCGACTGCAACCTGCAGAATTTTGCCGAGAACGGTGAATGTGGCGCGTTGGACAACCCGAACTTCGGCACGATTATTCCGGGGACGAGCTATGACCCGGACCTGCTGGAAGGTTGGGGCAAACGGCAGTTCAACTGGGAATTCTCAGCGGGCGTTCAACATGAGCTCATGCCTCGCGTGTCAGTGGACGTTTTCTATTTCCGGCGGTGGTACGGCAACTTCCAGACGATGGACGACCGATCTCTGAGTCCGGCCGATTACGACCGGTTCAGCTTCCTTGCGCCGACGGATTCTCGCCTGCCCAATGGCGGCGGGTACCCAGTTACCGCGGTCGACCTCAGATTTCCGCAGGTGTTCGGCGCTCCAGATAACTTCGTCACGCTCGCGAAGAATTACGGCAAGCAGACCGAGCACTGGAACGGCGTGGACGTTGGTGCCAACGCTCGACTCCAGAACGGCCTCATCCTTCAAGGTGGCTTCAGCGTCGGACGCCTGGTTCGCGATGACTGCGAAATTGTGGAGGTGCTGCCCGAGAGGCTCCACGATTTCCTCGGAAGTAATACGCGCCTGTTCTTCTTCCCGGCTCGGCCACTGTCAGAATGCCACCGCGACGATGGATTCCTGACCCAAATCAAAGCCCTGGCGTCGTATGTCTTTCCAAAAATCGACGTCCAGCTCAGTGCGGCCTTCCAGAGCTATCCGGGGCCGGTCCTCGATGTGAACTACAACTCGTTCAACACCGGCACGCTCGGGCGGCCGTTCGGCTTTGGACCGTTCCGAGCCTTCGAAATCGTCAATCAAGGAGATCTCGTCGGGGATCGCTTGAACCAGGTGGATTTCCGCGTGGCGAAGATCTTCCGATTTGGGACGACCCGCACACAGGTCAACTTTGACCTCTACAACCTGTTCAACGCGAATCCGGTTCTCACAGAGAACGCACAATACGAATCGTGGAACCCGAACCAGAACATCGGTCGGACTCCTACGAGCATTCTGCAGGCGCGCTTCTTCAAGATTGGCGCGCAGTTCGACTTCTGAAAACCGGGTAGGGGCGGGTCTTCAGACCTGCCCTGTCCGATTCGTGCCGGCCTTCCGGCCATGTATGTCAGATGCATAAGGCCCGCTTCCGGGTCATCGGAGCGGGCCTTTTGGGGAGGGTTCGTGAAATAGTTTGACTACCAATCAGTAATCACCCCATCCCCCATCCCGAACCCCCGATCCCCATCCGACCCGAATCCCGAGCCCCCATCAAAGCTCAGCCATTTCATCACTTTGCCGATAATTTGCTTCATTTGTGATTGCACATGATGAAGATGCGGGCCTAGAATATCCTCGTCTCATCACACAGTGGGGTCGGTAACCCAGACTCGGCCGGTACAGCCGTCGGCGCCGGAAGAAACGGGCGTCCGTCGGGTTTTGTGCGACTCGGCTTCGACCATTTTGGAAGGATTTGAACCGCACGCCCCGTCAACCAAGGGAGGGGGACACGTCATGGGCAGAATTGCGAAGGGTTTCGTGGTCGCAGCGTTCCTGCTCGTTCCGGCAACGGCTTTCGCTCAGGCAAGTCTGAGTGGCATCGTGAGGGACGCGTCGGGCGCAGTGTTACCTGGTGTGACGGTCGAGGCGGCAAGCCCCGTCCTGATTGAGAAAGTGAGGACGACAGCCACTGATGGCACCGGCCGTTACCAGATTCTGGACCTGCGACCCGGCACATACGCCGTGACGTTCACGCTGCCCGGATTTGCGACCGTGGTCCGGGAAGGCATTGAGCTTATCGGAACGTCAGTCGTCACGATTGGCGTCGAGATGCGTGTTGGCGGCGTGCAGGAGACCATCACCGTCACCGGTGAATCCCCCATTGTCGACGTCCAGAGCACGACGAGGCAGGTATCGATGACCCAGGAGGTGGTCACGGCTATTCCAAGCTCGCGCACGCCCTTCACCGTTGGCGTGCTGATTCCCGGCGTCCGGAAAGGGGCGTTCACGGGCCAGGACGTCGGCGGCTCGGTCGTTCAGGAAGTGGCGTCGCTCGAAGCCAATGGCGGCCGGACGTCGGACCAGCGCATGATGGTCAACGGCGTGGCGCTCAGCTCGATGATTGCCGGCGGGTGGGGCGGCGGCGCGGTGCCGAACGCGACGGGGACTGCAGAGTTCGCAATCGACGTGTCTGGTGTGGATGCACAGGCGGCAACCGGCGGGGTGCGCATCAACTTCATCCCGCGGGACGGCGGCAACAGGTTCAGCGGGA
>DATBJG010000422.1:0-7968 GCA_036556585.1 Vicinamibacterales bacterium | reverse complement strand
GAAGGAATCTGGACGAATGCCACGCTGACGACGTTCCAACGATCGCCAGAACTCGGAACGAAAGAGTTCTTTACGCCCGAAGAGGCGGCGGCATTCGAGAAGCAGCGCATCCAGCAGACCAATGCCGACCGGCCCCTGCGTCCCGGCGAGGTGGGCGCCTACAACGACGCGTTCTTCGAGCGAGGGAAGGCGGCCAAGAACCGGCGCACTTCTTTGATTATCGACCCCCCGGACGGGAGAATTCCGCCGCTCACCTCGGAAGCGCAACGGCGGTTCGACGCGCGTCAGGCGGAAGAAGCGCGCAGCCCGGCGGATGGCCCGGAAGATCGATGGCTAACCGAGCGCTGTGTCCTGTTTGGGGCCACTGTGCCGATGCTTCCGGAGCCGTACAACAACAACTATCTCATCGTCCAGTCTCCAGGATATGTAACCATCCTCACCGAAATGAATCACGACGCGCGCATCATTTCACTTGATGGACGGCCGCGACTGTCACAGAAGGTCAGCCAATGGACTGGTGATTCGCGCGGACGCTGGGAAGGTGACACGCTCGTTGTCGAGACGACCAACTTCAAGTTCAACAGCAAAAGCCGGTTTGGCGTGCAGTACTTGAACGGGTTGAGCGATGAGAACCTGCGCGTCGTGGAGCGTTTCGCACGCACGGATGCCAACACGCTTACGTATCGGGCCACCATTGAAGACCCCACCGTCTTTACGAAACCCTGGACGGTGGAGATTTCCATGGAACGCACCAAGGGACCCGTGTTCGAGGTCGCCTGTCACGAAGGCAACTACGGCATGTTCAACATTCTCTCGGGCCATCGAGCCGAAGAGCGCGCCGCCCAGGAGGCCGCGCGGAAGGGAGCACGGTGATCATGCGGGCCGGTCGATCGCTTCCCCTCGTGCTGTTCGGAGTGTGCTTCTTAGGTGTTGCCACCTCCGCGCAACAGAATTCCGGTGGGACCCCGGCACAATCGCCCGTGTTCGACTCGTACACCCCAGGCCCCTGCTCCCCGACCGGAGGAGAGCACGGAGGATGCGCCCGAGGCGAGCGGGTTCGCATCCGCGTGTCGACCGTGGCCACGGGCCTTTCACGCCCCTGGCACATGGCGTTCCTGCCCGGCGGACGCAACATGCTCGTTACCGAACTCCCCGGCCGGTTACGGATCATTCGTGACGGCAAACTCGATCCACAACCTGTCGCCGGCTGGCCGGTCCCCGCCCTGGAGGCCAGAGGGTTGAATTCCGTTCTCGTCCATCCACAATTCGCGCAAAACCAGTTGTTGTACCTCTCATATTCGAAAGGTACCGAGAAGCGCACCACCATCGCGCTCGCGCGCGGACGTTTCGACGGCACGACGCTGAGCGATGTGAAAGAAATTTTCGTCGCCGACGCGTGGGGGACCGGGGCCCCGGCCGGACGAGCGGCCTTCGGCCCGGACGGAATGGTCTATCTGACCGTTGGCGATCGTGACCGCCTGGTCTTTACCGACGACAACAGCGCGCGCATCCTGGCTCAGGACCTCGGCTCGCACGTTGGCAAGGTTTTACGGCTGCGGGATGACGGAACCGCTCCGCCAGATAATCCGTTCGTCGGGCGCAAGGATGCCAAACCAGAGATCTATACGTACGGCCACCGCAACGTGCACGGCCTGGCCTGGCATCCAGAAACACGCGCGCTGTGGGCAGTCGAGATTGGCCCGATGGGCGGCGACGAGCTCAACATCCTCCGTCCTGGCCTGAACTATGGCTGGCCGATTGTGTCACTGGGAAAGATGTACACCGGCAATCACGTCTCGGAGCAATCGTGGTGGCGTCCCGACATGGAGATGCCCGTCATGTTCTGGATGCCTGCCATCAGCCCTTCGAGCGTGATGTTCTACACGGGCGACCGTTTCCCCGGGTGGAAGGGACATCTGTTCATCGGCGCGCTCAGTGGCCAGCAGGTGCAGCGCGTGGCGTTCAATCAGCCGATGCCGCAGCAGGAGCGACGCGAGTCGCTGCTCGTTTCGCTCGACGTGCGATTCCGGGACGTCGTCCAAGGACCTGACGGCTATCTTTATCTCGCCACGGAGAGGCAAAGTCAGAACGGTCCCGGCAGCGTGAATCAGGAGATTCTCGACGGAACGATTCTGAGGATTGAACCTGTCGAATGATCAGTGGTCGGTCGCCAGTAGCAGAGGCCTTGAGGCCTGCCGTGGTTAGTGGTTAGTGGCCGGTATCGACAGCATACTTCCCACCCGGAGGCCGCTGGACCGGCGAAGGCCGTTTGCGCGCTGCAACGCGGCAGGGGTTGTGCCAAATCGCTTGGCGATCGTTGCCAGCGTATCGCCGCGAGCGACCCGATACGTCCGAGTCTGTTGACGATCGCGCTTGCGGTCGGGCGGCAGCTGCGCGTACGCACGCTGGAACGCCGCCTGTGTGCCGGTCGGTACGCGAAGCGGGTAACTTCCGGGAACCAGCAACCGGCCCCGCAACACGTCCTTGTCAAGTGCCGGATTCAGGTCTTCGAGTGTCTCCACGTCGGTTTCGGTCAAGCCCGCCAGATCCACCAGCGACACATACCGTCCCGGTGTGAATTCGTCGAACGCGAGTGCAGGCAGTGGCACGACCCCTGGGAACAGAACAGCGCGATCAGCATAGACCGTCACCGCTGCAACAAACTCGGCGTAGAAGTTTCGCGACGCGAATCGGAAACTCCGCGATTTGTATTGGTCGGTGATGACGCCAATGTCGGTGGTTCCGAGCTGGCGTGCCGCCCGGGCCATTCCTCCGACGCCATGGTTATAACTGGTCAGTGCAAGGGGCCAGCTGTCGAGGCTCGCGTAGTTGGCCTTGAGCATTCGGGCTGCAGCATCTGCGGCCAGCCAGACGTCGTGCCGTCCATCAACGCCTGGCTTCATCAGTCCGTAGAGCCGCGCACTCGAGGCGGTGAACTGCCATACCCCAGACGCGCCGACCTTCGACCGGGCCCGATAGTTGAAGCTCGACTCGACGAACGGCATGCACTTGATTTCGAGCGGCAGGCCATGTGCGCTCAGGATCCGCTCGATCCCTGGCATGAACATTCCGGAAATCCGGATGGCTTCCCCGAACTGGTCTCTCAGGCCATCCTGTCCGCGGACCCGTTCGACGGCAGCGCGATAGTCCGTCGCCCGCCGCGCCGATTTGGCATAGATGGCTCGCACCCGTTCGACGTCGGCAGCGTTTGCGTCTGCGTGTGTGTCGCCGGCAAGACGCCGAAGCACCCGCTGATATTTCTGGACTTCGTTCTTGACCCGCTGATCATGGGCGCGTTCGATCACGATTGCCGAGCTGCGGATTCGTTCGAGGTCGCTCATGTCCACGACGGAGAAGACGACATCGAGGTGCCGGCTGTCGTGAATCACCGTCTGCGTCGAAAGGTATTTGCCAAAAATATCGCGCCAGAACGCGACGTTTGGCTCGAGTACTTTCGGGATGGGGAAATACCGAGGGTCGAGCGCCGCGTGGTAACGCTCCTGCGCATCAACTGTGCGGCTGCAGACACCCAGCCACACCAGCGTGAGGATGAAAACGGGACGCCACCTACCGAAACGTTGCCGCGTGGTTGCGCGCATTCGCACGTGACACCCAGCCTTTCGCATTCCCTAGCTGGGTGTCGGCGCGAGCGGACATCTGCATCAGGCGCCCGATCAGCACGCCATCCTTATATTAAAAATCGGGCACCGTGTGTATTTCTGAGACGTTTACAAAAATGGTTCTAAGGTCCCCCTAGAACCCTAGAACCTTGAACATCGCTTGTCGCGCGTCTCGAATTGGATCGTTTTCCACTCGACTCTTGGTGTCGAACACCATCGTCGGGCGGTCGGTGGCATTGAATGGCGTCCAGCGCGGAAGCTTGGGCGTGTCGGGATTCCCGGTGCGCGCAAATGCAATCCAGGCGTCACTGACTTTGTCCGCAAGAGCCACGGCGTCGGGTCCGCCGCCCGTCAGGCGTTTGGCGATCGTGACGTTGTCGAACGCGAAGGGAATTTCGATCGTATGCGGCGATCTAAGGCGGCCGCCATCGACCGGCGTTTCCCACCGGAAATAGTACAAGTAGACCGGGCCTTTGCGGAGTGCCGCCCGTCGCTCCGCAATCTTCATTACCGGTCCGCTGTAACGATGGTCGCTGGCAATGAGGAAATAGATATCCGATGGCGTCGCGCCCGGGTTCGATTTGCGATAGACATCGATCACCGAAGCGGCATGGTCCCCGAGGAGATCGCGAATTCGACCGCGCATGCCGTCTTCGGAAAGTGAGAATGCCTGCTCGTCGGCGCTCGACGTCAGTTCGGTTCGCGTGGACCCGAGCATCACCGGGACATCTGCCGAGACGGCCGAGGCGGTCGGATGGAACGGGTGCGCGGGGATGACCTTCCCATCCACGACCGGGGAGAATCCCTGGGTCATCTGGTCCACGTTCATCTTGCGGACCACGGCAAAATACGCGGACATGATCCGGTCGAGCGGCAGTTGCTGCAGATCGCGAACCTTCGGCTGAGTCAATCCGAGCGTGTTGACCAGTTCCCCGGCGACGATGGCCGCCTGCTCGGGGGCCACCAGCTTGATCGTCGCACCGCTCTCGATGATGGCCCGGTGGAACAGTCCACGTGCGGAGGGCATGGCAAGCAGAGTCGCGACCTTGCGGCCGCCGCCCGACTGCCCAAAGATCGTGACGGTACCGGGATCACCGCCAAACTGCGCGATGTTGTCCCGAACCCACGCGAGGGCGTGCACGATGTCGAGCATCCCAGCGCTCCCCGTCTGCGCGAACTCCTCGCCACCCAGCGCCGCCAGAGATGTGTACCCGAGGATGTTGAGCCGATGGTTGATCGTCACCACCACGACATCGCCACGTTTCGCCAAATTGGTCCCGTCGGTGACAGGCGACGAACCCGATCCCGTCGAAAACCCACCGCCGTGACACCAGAGCATCACGGGTCTCTTCGTGTTGCCTCCAGTCTGCGGTGTCCAGATGTTGAGACGTAAGCAGTCTTCACTTTCAGATGGCAGACCGGCAGCTGCAACTGCCAGCGAGGAAGCCGCGCGATTGGCACCGGGCTCACGTTGCGGGGCACTCGGTCCCCATTCCAACGCATCACGCACGCCGGTCCACTTGGCCGGATTGACGGGCGGCATGAAGCGTCGGTGACCGGCCGTGCTGGCACCGTACGGAATTCCTTTGAAGATCTTGATGCCCTCGACTTCCACACCACGAACGTTGCCAAAGGCCGTCTCGGCTGTGACGAACCGGGATTCTGCGTAAGCGCTCCTGAAGGCAGCGCCGGATGCCGCGACAATGCACGCCTGCCTGATGAAATCACGGCGAGAGAGTCTCGTGTCCATGAACGGCTCCTTTTTGCAGCTGACGCCCGCAATTCTAGCCTGGATAGGCGGAACCGCGCTGAACGCTGATGGCGGACGGCTGGAGGCTGAAGGAGAGCTGAAGGCTGGTAGCGACTCTATGCCGCCTGATGGTAGTCGTTCTGGAGCGCCGGGACCATATGCACCGCCGGCGTGCCGGTCGAGTCTTCGGGCAACCCGTTCAGAACGGTTTGGAGCGCGTCGAAGCAGTCGGGATCAATCGCTGTTCCCAGCTCGCGCCCCATGATGTCGAGCACGCGCTCGGACGACAGCCCCAATCGATAGGGCCGCGATGTGCGGAGCGCATCGCAGATGTCGGCAGTGCAGAGCACGCGGGTGGACAGTGAAAGATGTCCGCTGCCAAGCCGTTGATGGTAGCCCTGTCCATCAAGACGTTCGTGGTGCGACGAGGCCACAAAGGCCAGATGACGGAAACATCCCACACGGCTGAGAATTCGTCCCGTATGCTCAGGGTGCCGGCGCATCACCGCAAACTCATCCTCCGTGAGCTTGCCTGCCTTGTCGAGAATGAGGTTCGAAACCCCGAGCTTGCCCAGATCGTGCAGCAGCGCAGCTCGTCGGAGTTCTCGGAGCTCTGGCTGGGACATTCCCAAACGGGTACCAAGCTCGACCGCTAGTTGTGCGACACCATTGGAATGCTGGTAGGTCCAGGCCGACTTCGCGTCGATGACCCGCGCAAATGCCTCGGCGACACGATCCAGATCGCCTTCATCCGCAAGCATGACGCGGTCGGCTGGCTCGAGCGAGGCCACCGAGTCGAGACCATCACCTTCTCCAACCCACTGCCAGAAGCCGGCATCCCCGCGGATTGATTCGAGAGCATCAACCAGCGACGGATCGAACCAGCGACCGCGCCGCGTGCTGGCCATCTCGTACGCGGTCCGAAGCCCATACGCGCTGAAAAATACTTCGACCGTCTGCGCCAGTCCTACGATCCGTCCAAGCAACGAGATTTGTTCGCCGGCCAGGCGGTACGGTTGTCCTCGACCGTCCCAGTGTTCGTCGATGCAACGGATAGCCTGGGCCGTCTCGTCGGCGCACCCCAACATGCGTGCGATTTCCGCGCCACGCTCGCAGCGCGTACGAACAACGTCACGGGCGCCCGAGGGACCTCTGAACAGAACCGCAAGGATTCGCCAGACACGCCGCAGAAAGAACTGTCCCGGCGCTGCATTCCTGGCCACATAGCGGAACGACTCGAGCGCAAACGGCCAGTTGATCAGCTTGACGTCGGCTTTCAAATGGTGGTCGTCGGCGTCGAACAACGCCGCAAATCGTGCGGCATTGCTCGAACATCCGAGGTCTTTCATCAACAGCGCGTAAAACAGCGCCGAGCGTTGGTCGTGTGTGAGACCGATCACGTCGGCAACGCGCATCCCAATCAGGCAGGTCCGAACAGCATGACCGGGACGCTGACCCTCGGTCAGATCCAGCGCATACGACAATCCCGCCAGCACCTCTGAAAGTCGGACCTCGGAGACCGGCCGGCCAATCTGGTGAACCTGCCGCGCAAAATCGAGACCGATCCCCAGGGGAGCACGACCCCAGAGTCGCCGATCGTGCCGTTGGCCGGGTTCGTAGAAAGGCAAGACGAGGACATGGACAGCAATCTCGCAGCCAAACCGCGCGGTTTCCTGTAAAAAGCTGAAATGGCGTGTTTTGCAGGCCAGGGGGCTCGAGTGCGAGGGGGCCAACCATGTGCCGGAACGGCACAGTGTGTTCCGCCCTTTGAGACACACACAGAGACATTGGCGAGTTGCGACTTGTGATTCGTGAATGGTTGGCGATTGGTGAGGAGCGATTAGTGAGTCCAATATTCGCCGGTTCACCAATCGGCAATCACCAACGAATCACCAATCACAAATCGCCGAGTCACCAATGACGTTAGGACTGATCCGCTACCACCGACGACCGACTTATCGCAGGCTCAGCCGCACCCGACGGCGTCTCGACTCGCGCCTTGTGGGGCTTCGGCGCTTTTCCCGAAATCCGCGCGAGCAACCCATCTCGCCCCTCTGTGAGGATGTCGTAGATCGTCGGGATGACGAGCAAGGTGAGCAGCGTCGAGGTAATCACGCCGCCGATCACGGCACGCCCCAACGGTGCCCGGAAGTCGGCGCCTTCGCCCGCGCCAATGGCGATTGGAACCATGCCGGCAATGAGCGCAAACGTCGTCATCAGAATCGGTCGCAGCCGTACACGGCCAGCCTCGACGATGGCTTGCCGCCGCTCGAGGCCCGATTCCTCGAGCCACTTGGCAAAGTCAATCAGCAGGATGGCGTTCTTGGCGACGATCCCCATCAGGAGGATGACGCCAATCATGCTCATGATCTCGAGGTCCGATCCAGTGATGAGCATCGCCAGCATGACGCCAATGAGCGACAGGGGAAGCGACAGCATGATGGCCAGCGGGTCGAGGAACGACCCAAACTGCACGACGAGCACGAAATACATCAGCAGCGCGGCAATCCCGAGAGACATGCCAATCTGCGTGAAGATCTCCTGCTGGTCCTCGGTTTCGCCGCCCTGGCGCAGTGAATAGCCGCTCGGCATTCTGAC
>DATBJG010000421.1:0-34461 GCA_036556585.1 Vicinamibacterales bacterium | reverse complement strand
AACCACGAAGACACGACGATCACGAAGAAAAACACGTGTTGACGTCGTGTTCTTTGTGTCTTCGTGGTTCAATCTATGTGCCTTGGTGGTTTAACTTGTTCGTGGTCGATCTGGCTCAGAACTCAATCACGAGCCCACCTGACGGCACGATGGGCATGAGCGACTCCATCGTTTCGAATACCCGTCCAGCGCGGTCCACGAAATAGCTCGCGTTGCGCGCGTTCGTGTGATTCAGGACGTTCGCAACCTCCACAAACAGGACGAGCCGGCTGCCGGACCAGTTAAACGCGCGGTCCGCGCGGACGTCCAGGCGTGAATACGCTGGCAATCGCAACGTGTTGCGCTGCCCTGCCAGGCCGAAGAAGAGAGGGCGGCCATCCACAGTGGGGTTCTGGCCCAGGGAGGATGGCGGCTCACCGATATATCCCACGAGTGGATAATTCGACCCGTATCTGTATCTCATGCTCACACTCGCGCGACTCGACAGCCGATGGTTGCCATAGAGTGTGAGCGTGTGACGCTGGTCGGCATCCGCCCAGAAGCTCTCTCCGGTCTGGGTGTCCGTATACTTCAGGCGACCAAAGGCGTAGCCTGCCCAGCCGGAAAATCCATCTGTCGCCTCGCGCCGCACGACGATTTCGGCGCCGCGCGCCTCCCCCCGCAGTCCATTGACCCATGGAACGCCAAATAAACCCGGGCTAATCGTACCAACCGGCGTCCGCCGCGGCTCGGAAGCTGGCGTCCACAGCACATCCCTCTCCCGACGCGAGTAGGCGGTGAAGAGAAGACGTATCTGGTGAGGCAGGCTGTGCTCGATTCCGGCATCGAGATGCAGCGCGCGCTCCGGCTGCAAAAGTCGCCCGCCACCGTGAATGCCGTAGACCGCATCGAGATCGGGAAACTGCCGATAGATACCGCTGCCACCCCGCAGCCGCGTACGCTCTGAAAGATGGAACGACGCGTTGACCCACGGTGATGCTGTCGTTGAGCCGGTCAGGCTCCAGTAGTCGACGCGTGTGCCGGGTGTGACGGTCAGTCGCGCGCCAAGACCAAGTCGAACCTGTCCGTATGCCGAGCCAGCCGCTGCGCGTTCGTCGTAGTCGTTCAGCACAACCTGAGCGGTCGTTGCCGACAACTGTCGCAACAAGGTGCTTCTCCCCTGCAGCCGCTGGGCATCGCCGCCGAACTCGACGACCACGCGCGGCGCGGGCGAAAATGAGGCGTCGGCCCGCCATCCGAGCTCGGCAGACCGCGCGCTGTCGATCGTGGCGCCGTTTCGATTGTCGTTGTCAAACCTCAGGCCGGTCGAATACAGACGCTGTGTGATCGCAAAACGCGGCCCTGGAAGGTACCTCCATGACAGCGACGTCAACCACGCCCGGCTGATCCCCGTTCGAATCTCGTTGACGCCGATGTCGGGATCCCCCTCCTCGAATTTCGCGCGCCCCAGGAGCATCGTGATCGAGACCTGATGCCGAGCATTGAAGTCGTACGTGGCTTTGGCCTGCGCGTCCACAAAGCCGAAAGCAAATCCAGCCGCCGGATCGATTCGTTTGATCAGATAGTCGAGATAGCTTCGTCGAACCGAGAGGAGCCACGATCCCTTTTCGCGGGCAAGCGGCCCTTCACCAAGAAAGGTGGCGCTGGTGCCGCTCAAGCCTGCACGTCCATGAAACTCGTCGCGACTGCCTTCCCGGGTCGCAAGGTTGAGCTCGGCGCCCAGTTGGCGCCCTGTGCGCTGGGGATAGCTGCCCGGGAGCAATGAGACACTCCCGAGCGTCTCGCTGTTGATCATCGTGACGGACCCGCCGTCGCTGATGCCATTGACCGAGTGCATCAGATACCGAGTCGGAACGCCATCGACCACCAGCCCGACATAGCGGAAGGGGTTGCCGCGGACCGCGAACTCACTATAGAAGTCGTCGGTTGCCGTGACGGCCGGCAACGCCTGCGCCGCACGTAACGGATCATCGAGAACCGCGCCCCGGAGTGTTTCGAGCTCACGGCCGTACAGCGATGTGCTTCCGGGCACCGAATCAGATTCGCCTCGCAGGGATCCGGATACGGTCACGCGCTCAGTGTAGGCACCCGCACCCTCGGACAGGCGGATCGTCATGTCCAGGGGCGCAGCCGCGACGTCGATGTCCGAACGCAGCACCGCATACCCGATTACTGAGGCGACGATCGTCTGGCGCCCTTGAGGCACGACCAGGCTGAAGCGGCCGTCAGCGTCTGTCTCGGCCCCGCTCGACTGGTTTTCCACGTAGACCATCACGCCCTTGATTGGTTTTTCCGTGCGATCGTCAATCACGAGGCCGGCGACCCCGCTCGTTTGCGCGACCGCGGGGACGGCAAGGCACAACGTCAACAGTGTTGAGAAACACACCTTCATTCGTGAACCTCGCGGGAAAAGCTCGTGGTGAACGCACCCCGGTGAGCAGGAATGATGCCAGCGAGGAGGCCAGTAACGGTCGGAACAAGCGTGCAATTGGAATCCGCGTCATCAGGCTGGGACAGATTGTTGTCCCCGCGACATGCCACCTCTGCAGTTGTCGCTCAGCTGCAGGGTCGCGTATGGAAGAGTTCGGGTCCGCTAAATGGACGAGTTCGCCTGCACGAGCGGAGCTCGAGGAAATTACCAGAAAGGTAGAGTCCGGCTTTCGTGTGAATTTCAATCAGTTCGTTGTCAACCTGACCCCTTTGCAGGCTGACAACACTCGGTCGGTGTGGGCCACGCTTCTCACGGTCTCGGTCATTGCGGCCATCGCAGGCCTCGGCTCAGGTGTGGTTGGCTCGCTGATGCTTGGTCGGGCGTTGGAGGCGCTGTTGTACGGTGTGCAACCCGGCGACCGGGGGTTAGTGGAGTTGGTGGAGTTATCAGTTATCAGTGTGTCGATCTGAAAACTGACAACTGAAAACTGACAACTCTTTGTCATCGATCCGCAAGAGACAGTCGGAATGCGGCCATCTCCTCGCCGTTGCGAACAAGCAGGACGTCGCCGACCAGGACGGGGTGGTTCCAGGTTTTCCCCTCGATTGCCTGGACGCGTGCAAGTTCCTTGAATTGGTCGGCGGTCGCGCTGACGAGCGCCAGCTCACCTTCCTCCGACAGCACCAGCAGCAAGTCCTGATCGGATAACAGCACGAGCTGACCGTGGCCGTAGCGACCGCCCTTCCATTTGCGCTTGCCATCGGTAAGGTCAATGCTCGCGAGAATGCTCCCGTCGAAACCGAAGGCATGGCCCTTGTGCACGACGAAGTCGTTGAAGTAGGGCTTTAGCCCCGGCGACGTCCAGCGTTCTTCAACGGTCCATCCGCCCGGTCCGCGCGAAACCTCGATACGCTGGAGGCCCGTTCCAATCATGCCATCGCTGCCACTGAGCAGGACATCACCGTTCGCCTCTACAGCCGGCTGAACGATGCTGACGCCCGACCCCTCCCATCGATGCTCCCAGAGCAATGTGCCGTCAGCCGGCGCGACGCTGATGATTCCAGTGCCCGCGAGGAGCAGGACCTGTGCGACGCCACCGAGCGTCGCCGCATGCGGCGAGCTGTAGCTCCCCCCACGAGGAGGGGTGGACCAACGCAGTTTGCCGGTCGAGAGATCGTAGGCCGCAAGCCGGCCCGAGGGCGCGACAATGACCAGGTCGTCGATCACCAACGGCGAACTGGAGAACCCCCAGCCTGGAATCGCGGCGCTCGTGTCGGATGCGGCGTTGCGGGACCACACGACCGATCCGGTGCGGGCGTCCAGCGCGTTGAGAATACCGGTCGCACCAAACGTGTAGACTCGACCGTTGCTGAGAGTTGGTGTCCCGCGAGGACCCGCGCCACCATTCGATTCCCAGAATCTGGCTGCATCGCGGTGCATCCACACCGACGCACCGGTCGTCAGGTTGTAGCACGACACGATCTCGTCGTCGCCGCGTTGCTCCTGGGTGTACACGAGATTGCCGTGGACGGCGAAAGACGACCAGCCCGGCCCGATGGGCCGGCGCCACAGCTCCGCCGGTGACTTGCGGGACCAGTCGGTCTCGATGCGGACCCCGCGAACGATATCGTCGCGCGCCGGTCCCCGAAAGCCGGGCCAATCGGCTTCGGTATTTTCGGGAACTGGATCGGCAGAACCTGCCGTAGCCCTGGCTCGAGCAGAGTCGGGAGATTCCCCCGGCACTGCTTCGGGTGGCCTACCCCCGGCAGAGTTGAGGGGCACTGTATCGGGAGGCTTCTGCGCGGTCGGCGCCGGCACCGAAGCTGTCGACTCCACAGCCGCCGCAGCAGATGGCGTCGAAGGGTTACCGGCTTGGGACAGGAGTCGTTCCTCAGGGCTTGGCGTCCACCGCCAGTGAAGGTCGGACACCGCACTACCGCTGATGCCACCAGTCCGCAGCAGCGTCATTACCGCGCACGCGAGTAGAACGGCGGCAACGAGCGATGTGTATCGACGTCCGCCGTAGAGGTGACGGCTGCCTACCGCCCAGGCCACCAGGGCCATACTCAGGAGTGGAATGGAGAAAATGGGGAGCATCATCCCCATCATCCCGTTCGAAATGGACTCGTGAACGACCTGCGACGTCGCAAACAAGGCGACGACCATCAGAACCAGGGCGCCCACACGCTCGACCCAGGGCGCCCGGCTGAAAAACAACCACCATACGACGACAGCCAGGCCCAGAGCGATCCCGCCAAGAATCGCGGTTCCAGCGCGCTCGGGCGCAACGATGGGAAGGGCGAACCTGATGAGCCACTGCAGCACGACGGCCACGACACCCGGCCACAGCCGGAGCGGCTTGCGAGACATTCGTTCGTAGCGCTGAGCATCAACCATATGGCCTTTCCCCTCTGTGATCGATCCTTGCCTACTGCTGCGTCTTCGCGAACTACCAGGGGCGAGCGAACCCGCCACGAAGACCATCAGCCAGAAGGGGCCCGCAGCCCTGGCCTTCAAGAGGGGGCGACACCTCGGCAAGCCGTTTCATTCTACGGCTATAGACGTGGGCCCCATACGGCTTGTTCCTCTGCCACGTTTGCAGCTCCAACCGGTAGAATGCCCCCCGGAGCACCATATGCATGCGATCGCGGGCATTGCCGTCATTGCCGCAGCTGCTACCCTGGGCGACCTGATCTGGTACACCGTCGGAATCCGGCACACCTTGACGGCGGGCATCCTGCACGGCGCACTACTCCTCGCTGTACTCGGGGCCGTGCTGGGTGGGGCGAGCGGCCGGCTGGTAAAAGGACTGCCGATTGGTGCGCTTGCGGGTATTGGAGGTGCCCTCAGCTACTACGGCCTCATTCTCGTCATGGACTCTCGGACCTATGGCACGGCGATTCCCGTCGCGTGGGTGATCATGTGGCTGCTGCTCGCAGCACTCGATGGGCGGTGGCTTCGGGCACCGGATCGGCGATCCTGGTCACAGATCGCCCTTCGAGGCACGGTCGCGGCCGTCGTGGGGGGCATGGCATTCCTTCTCGTCATGAACCTTCTATGGGGGCAACCGCCACGCGAGGGACGGAACTATCTCTTGCAGTTTGCTGCTTGGGCGTTTGCATGGGCGCCCGGCTTGCTGGCGCTCACCTGGAGGAACAGAGGGATCACGGAGCACTTGGAACGGTGACCAGTCGCAGCCTGGTGATGCCCATGGCAAACCCGGCGGCCACGAAGCCGAGCACCGCCGCCGAGAGGAACGCCAGTGTGTAGTCACCGAGCGTTTGGGATTTGCGGTGTTTGGTGGCAGGATGACGACAATCGGTGGATGTCATGAGCAGCGCGAGCCGCCGTGTGCGCCTCTTTGGAGCCGTGACTGGGACGGTGTTCCTGTTGTCGCTCCCCGCCTCCGCTCAGGAGTGGACCGAATTCGTCAGCCGGGAGGATCGGTTTTCAACCAACTTCCCCGGTAAGCCACAAATCACCCAAACGACGTTCAAATCGCAGTTCGGCGCCGATTTGCCGGCGCGCGTGTACAGCGCCACGCTCGGGTCGAGCCGCTTCTCGCTAACAGTGGTCGACTATCGCCCTGTCGAGAAAATCTTGACGGAGAGAGCGAAAGCTTGTCCGGAGGGCGCGGAGACCTGTCTTGGAGGAACCAATCCTGGCAGTTCGACCGGCGCGGGTTACTGGAAGGCTGACGTCGCCGGCGCCATCACATATGCCACCTGGCAATTCCTGAAGCGTGACGGCAAGGTCACGGAACTTGTCTGGACGAATATCGATCTGGTCGAGGGACACATGCTGCAGTTGAGCAACCGGGACCAGTCTCGAACCTACGTGTCAATCTTCATGCACGAAAACAAACTCTACATTGGCGAGGCGACCGTTCCCGCTGGCGATCCCGAGCCCGGCCTGTTTCAGCAAGCTCTGGGATGGATCGACGAGAACGGCAACAGCATTCGGTACCTTACGCTGTACCATAACGGCTTCCCGGCGCCGCCGCGTGCGCGCTGAGCGCGTGCCACCACACACCTATGCTATGGCGAGGTTGGTTGCGAAGCCGTCAAACGTGACGAAAGATACGCCGTAATCGCAAGAAGATCGGCGTCGTTCAACCTGGCCAGCACAGGTTTCATCAACTGAGCGTCGGTGCCATTCCGCGTCCCCGCCTTGAAGTCAAACAGTTGCCGCGCGGTATAACTGGCCGTCCGGCCGGCAATCCCTGGCACGTTCCCGAGCCCCTGCAAATCGTCGCCGTGGCAGATTGCGCATTCCGTGGTTTTCCCGGCGCCGGTCGTGACGAGAGCCTCGCCCTTCTTGATACTGCCTCGCGGGACATATGCGACAAAACCCGATCGCGGATCACGCATGATGTTGGTGCGATCGGGGTTCTCAGGCACTTCGATGATCCGCTCGCCTAGTGGTTCGGTACCGGCGCCCGCGACCGGCAGGAACAAGCCGTTCTCCGTGGCACGCACCTTCGGCACGTCGTCCGCCTCGACCACCCTGACCCACGGCGTCCATTTCATGGACGCGAAATACGCGGCCGCGGCTTGGGCTTCGGCATCGGTGAGCGCTTTCGCAATTGCAATCATCTCGTTGGTATTGGCCTTCCGGGGATCCGCGCTTCGCCGCACGCCGTTCTTGAAATCGGCAAGCTGCTGAAGGATGTAGCCTGCGGACAGGCCAGCCACCTGCGCGTTTTCCATCTTGCCCTTGCCGTTCGGGTAGTGGCAAAGCGCACAAGCGCGAACGCCCTCTTTCTCGCGACCGTTTGCGACAATCGGGGGCATCGACGGGTGATCGCCCGGGTACCAATCGGCAGGACCGTAGTCGAAGTACGACTGATTACGCGTAAACGTCCGATCCGTTCCGGGCAGCTTTCTCAGCACCCCATCGTCCGGCACGGGCGCCGCAGGACGGGCGCAACTGACTGCGCGTTGAGGATCCGTACATGCAGGGGCCTGCTCTCCAGCCGCAGCGGGGCTGAAATATCCGTATGCCCATGGAGGGACACTGCTCTGCGCGAAGAGACTCGCACCGCAGACCGCAAATGTACCGAGCGCAACCCAAAAGGCACGCGCATCGCGATGGTCGTGCGTCATATTGGTTCCCTTCACCCTTGAGCGACAGTCCTAGTGGCCGAGGTTGTCTAGCGTAAACCGCAGCGGCGCCGACGACACCTTGATGACCCCCTCGAGCGGATCGTCCAATTCCAGAATCAGGAACACGGCTGCCGCAACCGACACTGCTGCAATGAAGAGCACACTGACCACAGTGGCGTTTCGAGGCGCATACAGCCCAAAACTTGCAAAGGTCACAGTCAGCCAGAAGATCACAACAGCCAGGAACGCGGGCGGCACTGCCCGACCGGCACTCAACACGCGCCATCTCGCCTTCACGACGTCCTCACTCAGTCTGAGGGCTTCTGTCTTCGACCAGCGCTGCGCCTCAGTCGCAGGAGAGAGGTCGAGAATCTGGTTCTCGATTTCCTCGACTGGAGGACTGGTTTGTGGCGCACTCGCAGAGTCCAGGAGCGGCTGGGCGTTTGTCCAAATGGATTCAAGACGGGCCGCAACCGCACGCCGGAGCAGGTCACGCGTTGACGCCGTTTCCGGACCGAATCTGGCGAGATGACGATCGAGCGTCAGAATGTTGGCGGCGCTGGTCCGAATGGCCGAGTCCTGGGCGTCGAACGTGCCTCGCGCGGCAGCCGTGACCAGCCCCAGCAGGAGCGCCGTCATCGTTGCAACCAGCCCCATCCCGAGCCGCACAACATCCTGGGACTCTTTGCTGAGGTGCGGAGGGGGCAACCTGTCGCGGATATATGCGCCCAGCAGCGCAAAGCCAAACGTACAAGCGAACGTAATGAAGGCTATCGCGTAGGCAGTCAAACAATTCCCCTCAGGAACGGGGCATAACTGTTTCACCGCACGGCTGGAAAGTCAAAACGAAGGCTAGGCTCGACTCTGTGCGCGCAGGTAGGCCACCGCACGCTTCTGGTGGAAGTATGCTGCCCACCCGAGCGGGGTGCTGTGGTGTTCCTCGTCCTTCAGGTCGAGGCGTGCACCCTTCGACATCAGGAGGCGGATCATCGCGAGATTGCCGGACATCGTGGCCGCATGCAGCGCCGCGTAGCCATGGGGACCGAATGCGTTTGGATCGGCGCCTGCTTCAAGCAGTCGTTTCACGATTGCCCGATCTCCCCTGCGGACCGCGTCCGGCAAGGGGGAGGGATGACGCGTTGCCGTCGCGCCCCGCGCAAGAAGAAGATCGACAATTTTTCGCTGACCGTAGCGGGCGGCAATACCCAGCGGTGTTTCCCCGTTCGCGCCAAACAGCCGTTTCTTTCCCGATACTTCGGCATTCACCTTCTTCGGATCGCGTCGGATGAACGTCCGGACGCTTTTCAGATCTCCCAACGCACACGCCAGGTGAAGATCGACATCGGCTCCGGCCTCAGCCAGGACCGCAACGACTTTCGGATTGTCAACAGCCCATTCCGCGGGTGTTTGACGATGAAACCTGTCTCGAACGTCGGTGTCGGCCCCCGCGGCGAGGAGTACTCTGGCCACTTTCGGCGATCCTGAAAAATGGAGTGGCGTTCCGCCATCGGGTCCGCGACTTGCGATCAGGTTGGGATTCCCCTGCAGCATCCGGCGAACGACACGAACGTCACCCATTGCAGCCGCGGCAAACACGTCCATCTGCGCACCGTGGTCGATCAACAACCGGACTAGTCTGGGTTTTGCAGGCATGGCCGCAAAATGTATCGGTGCCCAATCGGCATCCCCGGCCACAGCCGTGGCAGATGCTCCTCGAGAAAGCAGCCAACGGATCATTTTGTGGTGGCCACGAGCCACGGCGTAGTGCAACGCGCGGAACTTTCCTTCCCAGTACGGTCCCTGGCCCGACGCATCCAGCAGTCGTGGTTCGGCAGATAGCAGGCGCTTGGTCGCCGGAACGTCGCCACGCTCGGCTGCAAAGAGCCACTCTCGGACGAGTCGTGTGTCGACCGAACGGCGATGAGCAGGTCGTGTGAGTTTCTTTTTAGAACGGCGAAGTCTGGGCATCTATTCGTTAGTATCCCGGTGTGTCTGTCGGTTTTGCACCAGATGCGCTTCGAGCTTCGCTTGCCGACACCTGGCGGGTCCGGATGGCAGCAGCCAACTGTGTCGTACTGGAGAAGACGAGGTCGGTCATGAGTCAGCGCACGCTAATGAGTGCGCTCAACTTTAGCGGATTCCACGTGACCTGTCTCGGCCAGCGGGGCCAGGGCTTCATCTTCGCGAACCGACCGCGCGGCTTCCGGTGAGGACGTCGAGGGCGAGACAGCGGCAGCGATCGCTTCATCCAGCGGACGTCGCGAATACGCTTTTGCAAGCTGTTCTTCGTCGGTCAAATCGAGCCGGAGCGGCGTCAACGAGATCCAGCTTTGCTCGACTGCCCAGCGATCGGTCCCTTCCTCAGCTCCTTCAATCGGCACGACGGTAAACCAGAACAGTTCACGACCGAGCGGATCCTTGGTCGGCACGATGCGACCGTCGTATCGACGCACGGAAACGCGCGTCCAGACGAGGCCTCGCGGCTGGCGCGGGAAGTTCACGTTCACGAGCGGCACCGTCTCCGAAACGAGGGCCTGGAGCACCTGTCGAATCCATGGCTTCAGCGTTTCAAAATCCGGCTCGCCAGCCGGGGCACTCAGCGCGACCCCCCGTACTCCGAGCAGGGCGGCCTGCTTGGCGGCCGCCAATGTCCCCGAATGCCAGATGGCGTTCCCAAGATTCAAGCCGAGATTCAGTCCCGACAGTACGAGATCGACCTTCTCCCATTGATGGGTTCCAAGCGCCACGCAGTCCGCAGGCGTCCCGTTGACGCGGTACGCGGTCAGGCCTTTGATGTGAGTCTGGCGATAAGAAAGCGGACGGGAGGAGGTAATGGCGTGGCCTGATGATGAGCGCTCGACATCGGGCGCAACGATCCGCACGGTGCCAAACTCGGACGCGATTTCTGCCAGGACGGCAATTCCCGGGCTGTACACGCCGTCATCATTGGAAACGAGAATTCTCATAGTGCTCGAGACCGGTGCAAAGTCTCCGCCAGCGGGCCTGTCGCACCAGTCAAGCATGCCTCCGCCATTCAGGCACAGATCTTGAACCCGTTCGCGACAGCGCCGACGCGAAGGCCGACATGAGAATCTCACTCCTCTTCAATGAGTCAGCTGGTGACGGCGTCTCGAGCGAGTGGCTTTGCGAAACCATGGAGAAGAACGGCCATGGCCCGGTTCACCTGTTTGAAAAGAGTGATTTCCACGATGTGTTGGCCAACTCACCAGAACTCGTCGTGGCGGCTGGCGGAGACGGGACTGTTCGACGAGCTGTCGAAGCGATTGCAGGGCAGGGAATCCCGATGGCAATCCTGCCCCTTGGCACGGCCAACAACGTTGCAAGGAGCGTGGGCATCGAGGGTCCAATCACTCAGCTCATCGAACGTTGGCACGACGCCAATCGACGCCCGCTCGATCTCGGAATCGTTCGAGGATCCTGGGGCCAGAATCACTTTCTCGAGGGAGTCGGCAGCGGCCTCATCCCCGCGGGGATTTCCGCCATGAAGGAGGAGCTGGAAGACGATGAGCAGCATGCCGACGCGCGGGTTGCACGCGCGGTGCGTGGCTTTCACGAAGTGTTCGCTCGTCTCGAGCCGCGTCGCTGGACGCTGACCCTTGATGGCACCAGAATGGAAGATGAGTTCCTTGTTCTCGAGGTGCTCAATATTCGTTCAGTCGGACCCAACCTCGTCCTGTTCCCGGACGCCGATCCCTCGGACGGGTATCTCTCGGTGGTCATTGCGAAAGAACAGCATCGGAAAGAACTGGACGGCTACCTGCGGTGCCTCATCGAGGGCGGAGACTGTCGGGTGTCCCTACCACGTCAGCTCGTTCGTCACGTCGAGATTGGCGGCTGCGAGGAGATACACGTTGACGATCGTCTTCTCAGATCGCCCCAACTTGGCGTCGTGTCCATCGACATTCAGCCAGCTGCAGTCGACCTTCTGATCTGACCGGACGCCTCATTGTCCGCTCAAGGAGACAATGGGACCGGCCGATAACTATCAGGGGTTCCCGGCGGGTGTTATGCTGACGTACCCCGCGCCTCGTTATGAGCTCTTCGAGTCCATTTGCCTTTGACTGGCTGTTCGAGCATGCCGAGTGCACTCCGCAAGCTCCGGCCGTCGGTACGCCGACCGGTTGGTTGTCGTACCAGCAGCTGGCCGAGCGAGTCCGGCGCCTGGCGACAGCCTTCAGGGCGGCGGGCATGGCGGCGCAAAGCCGCGTTCTCGTGGCACTGGCGAACGGTCCCGCAGCCGTGGCTGTGAGCCTGGCCATTCAGGCCGTCGGCGCCTGCGCTGTCGAACTGGATGTGGACTGGGGGACAGACCACGTTGCGGCCATTGCCAGTCAAACGGGTGCACAGTTCGCTGTCATCCTTGGCAGGAACGCGCTGCAGTGGGCGCAGGTGCGGCACAACTGGGAACGGCTCTTCATCGTTCACTCATCAACACAGCCGGAGTCGACGCACGAGGCACCGCAGCGCGAAGCCCTTTCGTGGATTTCTGAAGACGGTGATATCGAAGGCATCGACGGTGACCCGTCCGCGGTTGAACGGCATCTCGATCCAGACTCGCCCGCCCTGCTGGTTTACACGTCAGGCAGCACGGGGGGACCACGCGGGGTCATTCAAACCCACCGAAATATCAACGCCAATACCCGATCGATTTGCCAGTACCTGGAGCTTGGACCTCAGGACCGCGTGATGTCCATCCTGCCCCTCTACTATTGCTACGGCAAGAGTCTCCTGCAGACGCATCTCTGGGTTGGCGGATCTATCTACTTCGACCATCGGTTTACCTATCCGCACCTGGTCATGGAAGCCATCCGAGAGCAACGGTGCACCGGGTTTGCTGGCGTGCCGCTGACATTCGAGCTGCTCAAACGGCTGGTTAACGTGAAGGCCATGAACCTGACCACGCTGCGGTATGTCACGCAGGCCGGCGGAGGGATGCAGCCGGAAACAATCCGCTGGGCACGGGAGGCATTCGCGCCCGCCCGCTTGTACGTCATGTACGGGCAGACGGAAGCCACCGCGCGCCTCTCCTATCTGCCTCCGGAATGTGCCGTCGAAAAGGAAGGGTCGATCGGGCGCGGCATTGCCGGCGTGGAACTCGAGATCGTCGACGAAGTCGGTGCCCGCTGTGCCGATGGCGTGAAAGGGCACGTGGTGGCCCGCGGGGAAAACGTGACCCTGGGATATTTCCGGGATCCGGAGGGCACCGCCGAGATCCTCAAGAACGGCTGGTTATGGACGGGCGATCTTGGCCATCGTGATGCTGACGGGTTCGTGTTCCTGTCCGGGCGCGTCAAGGAGATCCTCAAGGTCGGCGGTCATCGTGTGAGCGCGGTCGAGATCGAACAGGAGATCTGCCGGCATCTGGACGTGCTGGAAGCCGCGGTTATCGGCGCCCCGGACGACATCGAGGGCGAAATCCCGATTGCCTTTGTCGTTGCCAGACCGGGCGCCGTGGTTGACGGACCTGCGCTCAGGAAGTTCTGCCGCGATCGTCTTCCCATCTACAAGGTGCCAAAAGTGGTGTACTTCGTGCCGGAGCTGCCACGGACGGGCGCAGGAAAAGTCTCCAAGAGCGAACTTCAAGCAAGAATCAACCTGGGCTGACCCTTATGCAGCTGGGCGACAGGATGTCCCGCCTCGGGACCGAGTCTGCGTTCGAAGTCCTGGCGAAGGCCAGGTCTCTCGAACGACAAGGCAAGAACATCATTCACCTGGAGATCGGTGAGCCCGACTTCCCTACCCCGCCGCACGTCATCGAGGCCGGCAAGCGCGCCCTGGATGAGGGCTGGACGAAGTACGGACCCACTGGAGGATTGCCGGAACTGCGTGAGGCCATCGCTGCGTACGTCTCGCGCACGCGTGCCATCAAAGTCTCGTCGGACAACGTGTGCGTCGTGCCTGGCGGCAAACCAGTCATGTTTTTCGTGATGATGGCACTCCTCGATGCGGGCGATGAAGCGATCTATCCGGATCCGAGCTTTCCCATCTACGACTCCATGATTCGTTTCCTGGGTGCCACGCCGGTGCCCATTCCTCTGCTCGAGAGCCGCAGGTTTTCTTTTGACCTCGATGTGCTGGCCAGCCGCCTGTCGCCCAGGACAAAGCTCGTCATCCTGAACTCTCCGGCCAATCCGACGGGTGGGATCATTCCGAAAGAAGATCTCAAGCAGATGGCCGATCTGCTGAGAGAACGGGACCTCGTCATTCTCAGCGATGAAATCTATTCGCGGATCTGGTACGAGACGGAGCCATCTTCGATTACCGGCTTCGACGGCATGCTCGAAAAAACCGTGATCCTCGACGGGTTTTCGAAGACGTACTCCATGACAGGCTGGCGCCTCGGGTACGGTGTCATGCCAACATGGCTGGCCGATGCGGTCACTCTCTTGATGGTCAATTCCAATTCGTGCACCGCCAGCTTCACGCAGCGTGCCGGCGTCGCGGCGCTCGAGGGGCCGCAGGATTGCGTGACGGCAATGGTCGGTGAATTCCGGCGTCGGCGCGACGCCATGGTCCGGGCGTTGAACGAAGTCCCGGGCTTCCGGTGTTCGCTACCCGCAGGCGCTTTCTATGCGTTCCCCAATATCACGGGGACCGGGCTCCCGGCACCGGAGCTTGCGGATCGGATCCTCAACGAGGCCGGCGTCGCCTGCCTGAGCGGGACCGCTTTTGGCGCTCATGGCGCCGGCTACCTTCGATTGAGCTACGCCAACTCGCTCGCCAACATCCGCGAAGGCGTCTCGCGAATTCAAACGATGTCTAACGTCTGGACGGGACGCTGAGGGCGGGATGGAACAGTTCATCGATCTGTTTCTTCATTTTGACGAACATCTGCTCGAGTGGGTGACTGCCTATGGCGCGTGGGTCTACGCCATCTTGTTCCTCATTGTGTTCGCGGAAACGGGTCTCGTGGTCACACCGTTTCTTCCCGGCGACTCGCTGTTGTTTGCCGCTGGTGCCATTGCGGCCACCGGCGCGCTCGACGTGCGGCTGACGGCGCTGTTGCTGATAGTCGCCGCCATCGCGGGCGACGCGGTGAACTATTCGATGGGACGCATGGTTGGCGAGCGCGTGTTCCGGCCGTCGGAGCAGCCTGCCTGGTGGCAACGTCTGCTCAATCGCGATCATCTGGATCGCGCGCACGAGTTCTTCGAGCGGTACGGTGGGAAGGCGATCGTCCTGGCCCGGTTCGTCCCTATCGTCCGGACGTTCGTGCCCTTCGTGGCGGGGGCTGCGTCGATGTCCTATCCTGCGTTTGCGTTCTACAACGTGACGGGAGCAATGCTCTGGGTCGGACTCTGTGTGGGCGCCGGGTACTGGTTCGGTAACGTCCCCATTGTCAAAGAGAACTTTTCGCTGGTGGCCATTGCCATCGTCATTCTCTCGCTCATCCCCATCGTCATCGAATATTTCAATCACACCAGACGCGCCCGCGGCCCTGCGGCCTGACGGATTCGGGAGAGGTAGACGACAGACTTCACGGGGACATTTTGTCAGGTTCTCTGTGTTCTCCGTGTCCTCGGTGGTGAAGGGCGTGTCGCGCTGGAAATCCACGCTTGACTTCTGACAAATAAGCATATACTTATATTAGTAATGGCTTATGATTTGGCCATGGCGGCCCTGGCCGACCCGACCCGGCGACGGCTGGTCGAACGGCTGCGACACCGCCCGCGCGCCGTGGGTGAGCTGGCGCAGCACCTGCGCGTCACCCAGCCGGCGGTTTCTCAGCATCTCGCGGTGCTCCGGCGCGCGCGCCTGGTCCGGGGACGCGCCGTCGGGCGACGCCGGCTCTATCAGCTCGATCCGGCCGGCCTCGCCATGCTGCGGCAATATCTGGATCGGATGTGGGGGGATGCGCTGGAGGCGTACGCGCGATCCTTCGAGGAGTAAATCCGTGACCAACACTTCTGCGGCCAGCCCTTTCAGTCCCATCGTGAAGGTCGTAACGGTTCGCGCGACCCCGGAACAGGCATTTCGACGGTTTACCCAGGAGATCGGCGTCTGGTGGCCACTCAAATCGCACTCGGTCGGCGAGGACCAGGCTGAAACGGTCGTCATGGAGGGGCGCGTGGGCGGTCGGATCGTCGAGAGAATTCGTGATGGCCGTGAGGTCGTCTGGGGAACGATCACGGCCTGGGAACCGCCGCGTCGAGTCGCGTTCACCTGGCACCCGGGACAAGCGCCGGCAACCGCGCAGGATGTTGACGTCCGATTCGCACCAGCCGGGGAGCGCACCCGGGTTGAGCTCGAGCACCGTGGCTTCGAGCGCCTTGGCGCCCAGGCTCGACGGGCGCGTCGCGGCTACCCCATCGGTTGGGCCTACGTTCTCGGACTCTATGCGAACCAGCGTGGACCGTTCATGTGGCTTGTTGGAGGGCTGACCACCATCCTTATGGGCCTGCAACGCCTGCGGGCCAAACGGGTGGAATCGACTGAAGCACCTTCACGTCGCTCCGCCTGACCCAATCGCCGCGGGGGCTTCGCCTCGTCCCGCAGCGTCCCCGTCAGTCGTCACGCCCGAAGCGCCTCAGCGACGGCCCGATCCAGGACCGCCAACCCCTGGTCGAGATTCTCCAGGTGCACGCGGACCGCGCGGCGTCCCCGATCGGTGAGTGCCTGGAAGTCCCCGCGCGCCTGCGCAGCCTTGATGATTCCAAACGTGTACGGCTCCCCCGGGACAGGCAGGTCCTGCGCATCGTTGGCCGTAACTTGAAGGAATACCCCAGTGTTTGGACCACCCTTGTAGGCCTGTCCGGTCGAATGCAGATACCTGGGACCAAACCCGACGCTGGTGGCAATCCGCCTCACGTCACGAATCCGATGCCGGGTTTGTTGAAGTCTGGACTCAATGGAAGCGGTCATCGGCAGGTAGGCGAGGATGGCGACGTAGTCGCCCGGACCGAGACGGGCGAAGTGAGCGCGCAGCCATGACGATAATCGAGGCGCGCGGGCATCAGCCCCCATCAGTTGCTCGAGCTCTGCAGCATTTCGTCTGTCGGTGTAGAGAGCAATCCCCTCGTCACGGAACACTGGTTCCTCTGGCGGCAAGCTTCCCTTCGCCGCGTATTCGGCAGCCAGTCGTCGCGTGATTTCCTTTGCCGCTTCCACGTCGGGTTGATCGAACGGATTGACGCCAAGGATGGCACCGGCAACAGCGGTAGCCATCTCCCATCGAAAGAACTCGGCGCCGAGCTCATGCCGATCGGTGACGTCGATGCGAACGACGGGCTCGCCCGCGCGTTCGAGGGCATCGACCGCGCGATCCTGCTCGCGGTCGGGCGATGACAGCAGGCGCAGCTGCACGAAACAGCGATCGTCCCGGTAGTAGCCCGGCGGCGCCGGCGATTCGCCATCAACGGGGATCAGCGCTTTGCCATTCTTCCCGGTCGACTCTGCGAGCAATTGTTCCAACCAGGCACCCAACCCCTCGATGCCAGGAGAAGCCATGATGGTCGGTTTGTCGCGTCCGGCCCGGGCGGCCTCGCCAAGGATGGTTCCCAAGACCGCAGCAGGGTTTTCCGAAACCGGTTGGTCGGGACCGCAGCGGCCCGCCATGATGGCTGCGCGTCTGAGAAGTTCAGCCACGTCAATTCCGGCGAGTGCAGCAGGTGTCATCCCAAACGCGGACAACGCAGAGAACCTTCCGCCAATGCTCGGCACGCCCGGGATGATTCGGCGAAAGTGATCTCGACGAGCGGTGTCCTCGAGTTGAGATCCCGGGTCTGTAATCGCCACAAAGTGACGACCGGCTTCGCTACCCGCCATGTCACGAACACGTTCGAAACAGTAGCGTTTCAGAATGTTTGGCTCGAGAGTACTGCCCGACTTGCTCGCCACGATAAAGAGAGTCGAACGGAGATCGTCCCCAACGATGGTGCGGATTTGTACAGGATCGGTCGAGTCGAGGATCATCAGCGAAGGCGATCCCGGTTGGCGGCCAAACGTCCGACTGAGAACCTCCGGCGCGAGGCTCGACCCACCCATCCCGAGCAGCAACACGCGAGTCAGACCGTCCGCCCGGATCTCGTCGGCAAGGCTTCCATACTCGGCGAGCCGACCCAGCTGATCTTCGATGATATGAAGCCAGCCCAGCCAGCGTTCTTCGTCCGCGCCGGTCCAGACCGACGCGTCGCCCGTCCAGATCCGCGGCATGACACGATTGGTCTGACAGGCCTCGAGCGAGGCATGTACGGCGGCATTCAACTGAGGAGGAAGGACGAACTGCAGATCGTTCACGAGGGTCGCCGAAGCAGATCGGCCGACGCCGACGAGCCGGACGCGACTGCCGGCCTGGGTGCGCGGCGGCGTACCGCCGCGACGATCCGATAGCCGAGCAACAGGGCGACAATGAAGCCGTAGATCAACGGGCGCTGGATGTCGGACTTGACCAGCCACCAGTAATGGACGACGCCGCAGACCGCCGCGATATAGATCAGTCGATGAAGACGCTGCCAATTCTTGCCACCGAGTCTTCGGATCCACCCCGCTGTTGACGTGATGGCCATCGGCAGCATGGCCACAAAGGCGGTGAAGCCCACGGTGATGAACGGACGCTTCCAGATGTCCTTGGCAATTCCCGAGAAGTCGAAAAACTGGTCGAGCCAGAGGTACGTCGTGAAATGCAGCGTACCGTAGAAGAACGCGAATAACCCGAGCATGCGCCGAAACTTGATCGCGTCGTTCCAATGCGTCAGGCGCCGCAGAGGTGTAATGACTAACGTGATCACGAGAAACCGCAGCGTCCAGGTTCCGGTCTCGAGCGTGATATCGCTGATCGGGTTCGCGCTGAGGTTATCGGTGAGCGCTGCCCAGGTGAGGTAAGCCAGCGGGCCCAGCGCGGCCAGAAAAACCAGGGGTTTGAGGACCCACCGCAGGACGCGTTGACGGGTCATGGCTGCGTGCGCGTGCACCCTCTCCCAGGGCGGCGTTCAGCGGACTCTGCCGCCGAATGCCGCCTCCTGAATTCTGGTCCTGCGATTCCAATCGCAGTTTCAGTAGTTTCTTCTGAGGTCCAAACCGGAGTACAGCGAGGCCACCTGATCGCCGTACCCGTTGAACATGAGCGTCTTGCGTTTGGCAAACTCGCCAATGCGACGTTCGCTCGCCTGGCTCCATCGCGGATGATCGACCGCGGGGTTGACGTTCGAGTAGAAGCCGTACTCCCCGGCATTCATCTGCTGCCACGTGTTCAAGGGCTGTTTGTCGACGAACTTGATCCGATCGATCGACTTGATACCCTTGAAGCCGTACTTCCAGGGAACAACGAGCCGAAGAGGCGCGCCGTTGGCATTAGGCAGAGCCTGACCGTAGAGGCCGACCGCCATGATCGTCAGCGGGTGCATGGCCTCGTCCATGCGGAGCCCTTCGCGGTAGGGCCACGGCAGGATCGGAGGAAAGCGCTGACGCTGTCCTGGCATTTCGTCAGGTCGCATGATGGTCGTGAATTCGACGAACTTCGCGTTGCCGTTCGGCTCGAATCGCTTCAGGAGATCTCCAAGCGGAAACCCGACCCAGGGAATGATCATCGACCACGCTTCGACACACCGCATCCGGTAGACCCGCTCCTCGAGCGGGTGCGGTTTGAGAATGTCCTCCAGCGTGTAGGTCCCCGGCTTGGCGCACTGCCCTTCCACCACAATCGACCAGGGCTTTGGCTTGAATTTGCCGGAGTTCCTGGAGGGATCGTCCTTGTCGACACCGAATTCGTAAAAGTTGTTATAGCTCGTCACATCGTCAAACGGCGTGAGTTTTTCGTCGAGCGTCACCGTCTTTTTCGCCACGTTCAGCTTGGGTCCTGTTTGTGCCGCATCGGCACCGCAGTCCGCCGTGAACACACCCGCAACGGTTGCCGCAGCGGAGAAACCAGCAGCCTTGAGGAACTCTCGCCGCCGCAGGTACAACCTCTCGGGCGTAATTTCCGAGGAAGGGATGTCAGGGGCGTTCTTGATCAACATAAAAATCCTCTGCTTCCAGATGTTACGGGGCACGACCCTAGGCCCGTACGTTCTCTACGACCACCGCCCTCGCCTGGATGGCTTCACCTTCGATTATACGGTGAGAGCCCCGACCGGGGCCAAACTTGAATCATTTTGAAGGAGCTGGAGGATAATCGGGTGTCAAAAACGGGAACAGAGGCCGCTCGGACGAGGGACCTCTCGCTGGAGGCGGTGCATGTTTCGCCAGATGCTTGGGTCATCTGACTGGTCGGTTGTTTTCCTCGTCATCGGAGGAGCGCTCGGGGTCGCCTACGTCCTGGCCGCAATCCTGGCCCGGTTTTCACGTGCCAGCCTGCTCTTCCTGTTCGACGGGGATCGTGCGGGCCAGGCCGCCAACCTCATCGTCGAACGCCCGACACGGATCGTCCGTGCAGTGGCCTTCGTGCTCCTGGCGGCTGTGCTCGCCCGGCCGACCTTGAATCTGCTGGGAGTCAGGCCAACGATCGGCGTGGAAAGCCGCGCGCTCACGGGGTGGCTCTTCGACTCGGGTCTTCGGATCGTTCTGCTCGCGATCGTCACGTATCTACTGGTCAAAGCCATCGGCGCCCTCACCGGTCGATTCGAAACGGCGCTCCAACACCAAACGGCTGCCGGCATCGATGCGATCGAACACCGCAAGCGGGCCCGCACACTTGGCGCACTCGTCCAACGAGTCCTGACTGTTATCGTCGTCTCCATCGGAGCGTTGATGATCCTGCGGGAGCTTCGAGTGGACATCACGCCGATTCTCACGGGCGCCGGCATCGTCGGCCTCGCGGTCGGCTTCGGCGCGCAGACCTTGGTCCGGGATATCATTTCTGGATTCTTTGTGATTCTCGAAAACCAGGTCCGCGTTGGTGATGCGGCCGTGATCAACGGGGTGAACGGGCTCGTCGAGGCCGTGAACCTGAGAACCATCATCCTTCGCGACGGCGAGGGTATGGTCCACATCTTCCCGAACGGCGCCGTGACGACACTGGCCAACCGCACGAAGGATTATTCCTACGCGGTCGTGGACGTCGGCATTGCATATCGGGAAGACCCGGACTCTGTGATCGAGCTGCTCAAAGAAATCGGCGCGACGCTGGAGGCAGATCCGGCGTTCCGCGACAGCGTGCTGGAGCCCGTGGAAGTGATTGGAATCGAAGCCCTCGGAGACGCCCAGATCACGATTCGCACCAGGATCAAGACCATCCCACTTCGACAGTGGGATGTCGCCAGGGATTTCCGCAGACGGATCAAGAAGGCGTTCGATCAGCGCGGCATCCGGTTTCGTGATCCGGTCATGCTGGCCGATTTCGCACCGGCCAAGCCGCCGCCTGCGAGCGGAGTCGTTTGACGATTTTCGTAGAAATGGGGTCGGACCCCGTTTAAGGAGTGGTCAATGGCCGCGACAGCGCCGCAGAGTTACGCAAACCATACGCGGATCGTTCCCGCTTATCACATCGTCGCTTTCCCGATTCTCGTCGTGAACCTGTTGTGGTGCATCTACCTGCTCTGGCAGACCCCTTCGGTAGGCACGATTATCAACACGCTCGTCGCCATCGCACTCCTCATTCTCTTTTTCTGTGCGCGGGTGTTTGCATTGACCGTCCAGGACCGGGTGATTCGGCTCGAAATGCGGCTGAGGCTCGAACGGCTGCTGCCGCGAGAGCAGCACCCCTACATCGACAAACTGTCGATCGATCAGGTCGTCGCCTTGCGCTTCGCCAGCGACGAGGAGCTGCCGGGACTCTTCCGCAGAGTACTCGAGGAGAACATCGGCGCCCGTAAGCAGATCAAGCAGATGATCAAGACATGGACTGGGGACTATTTGAGAGTGTAGTTCGTCCGAAGTGCAGACCAATCACCAGAATCAGAGCGACCAGGCCCGCCATGTCCGCCACGAGCGCGGGATAAAGGAGAAGGAGTCCGGCTGAGATTGCCATGAACCGCTCGAGGCCAGTGGCTTGCCGCCGCAGCCAACCGCCTGTCCCGAGAGCCACGCTGCCAATACCTGCGGCCGCGGTGAGAGACGTCAACACGATCGTCGACGGCGGCGCCTCGAGCAGAATGCCCATCCCGTCCGGCTGCAATGTAAAGACAAACGGCACGAGAAACGCCGGTAGCGTGTACTTCCACGTCACCATCATCGTTCGAAAAGGATTACCGCCGGTCAACGCGGCAGCCGCAAATGGCGAGAGCGCCGTGGGCGGGCTCACCTCCGAAAGCACGGCATAGTAAAAAATGAACATGTGCGCGGCTGTGGGTGCCACGCCCATCTGCGTCAGCGCAGGCGCAATCATGACTGCCGCAATGATGTACGACGCCGTAACGGGGACCGCCAGGCCCAGAAGCCAGACGGCAATCGCGGCATACATGACGGTCAGGAAGAGCGACCCTCCCGCAAGGCTCACGATGATTCCCGCGATCTTCAAACCGAGACCCGTCAGCGTCACCACACCCACGACGATGCCGGCCGTCGCCGTCGTGGCGGCAACCGACAGGACACCCGTCCCACCGGTCTCGAGCGCTCGAAGCAACTTGCGCGGCCAGAGCGCGGTCTCTGATCTCAGAAAGCTCAGAGCAATCGCCAGCAAGGTCGCCCAGAACACCGCCCTGAAGGCGGTCATGCCCACAGCCATGAAAGCAGCAATGGCCACCAGCGACGTGAAGTGATAGCCGTACTGCCATGTGAGCTGGCCAAGCGACAACGTGCTTGCAACGACGGCCTTCGTGCCCAGGCGTCGCGAATCAGCTTCGATCATCAGAAAGATCGACAGGTAGTACAGCAGCGTTGGCACGATCGCCATCACCAGCACGTCGAGATACGAGATCTGCAGAAATTCGGCGATCAGGAAGGCTGCCGCGCCCAGTGTTGGCGGCGAGAGAATGGCGCCGATCCCCGCCGCCGAGAGAATCGCACCGCCAACGTCGGCCGGATAACCGGCTCGGCGGAGCATCGGCCATGCAACCGAGCCGAGCATGACGGTCGTTGCCACGCCGCTGCCTGAAACCGTACCGAGCAGGAAACCGGCCGTCGTTACCGTTCGACCGGGCCCTGCCCCCCCACCGGATCGCCCGAAGGCGGCCATCGCCCAATCAAGAAAGAAGCGGCCGGCGCCCGAAAACTGCAGTACCGCGCCGTAAATCGTGAACAGCACGATATAGGTGGCCGCGACGTCGAGCGGCACACCAAATATGCCCTCGAGCGTCATGTAGAGCGATCCCACCAGACGGTCGAGCGCGTATCCACGGTGCGCGAATAGACCCAGTCCGACGAAATCGAGCAGCGGCCCGTAGTAGCCGTAAAGAATGAACGCAAGGGCCGAAACAGGCAGAATCCAGCCGACCGTGCGCCGCGTCGCTTCGAGAATGACGGCAATGGCCAACGTCCCACAGACGAGATCAATCGCCTGCGGTTCGGCAGCGCGATAGACGAAACGTCCAAAATCGACGAGCGGCCAGGAAAGCGCCACGATCGTGGTCGCAATCAGTAACCAATCGAGGGCGCTGACGCCGAGGCGACGTCCGCGCAACCCCGGATACACGAGAAAGGAGAGTACGAGAGCAACCAAGAGGAAGCTGACGCGATATACCTGGGGGTCGATGATGGCAACCACCCAGTAGAGGGCGTAGAGCGAAAGGCCCACCGCCAGGGCCGAGGCCACGAGGCGCGACGTCCCGGACAGCGCTCGAATTGGAGCTTCAGATTCGAATGATTCGGTGATGCGTTCGATCGTGGCGCCGTTGGGGTCCGCACCTTGATCGGCGGGCGGCATCATTGCGGGGAGACGTTCTTTTCCTGATAGTACCGAAGCGCGCCAGGGTGAAATGGCGCGGGCGATCCTTGAACAGCCGATTGAAGCGACAGATTCCTGGCTTCAGGATGGATTGCCGCAAGCTCCGCCTGATGCTCAAAGAGCGTCTTCGTGATGTCGTACACCAACTGGTCCGGCAGGTTCTGGTGGACGGCGAGAATGTTCGCAACCGAGACGACCGGCACATCTTCGGACAGGCCTGGATAGGTGGCTTTGGGCACCGGCCGGATGGCATAGAGCGAATCCCCGTGGGTGCGCCGCAATGCCGGCACCGCCGTGTCACTCGGAAGCATGCGAATGGTGATCCCAGGTGTGTGCGCCAAATCCAGAATGGCACCCGTCGGCAGTCCCCCGGTCCAGAAAAACGCCGCGACCTTCCCGTCTTTGAGCGCATCCACTGACTGCGCGACGCCCAGACTCTGCTTTACGATGCCGGTCGATGGATCGATTCCAAACGCCTGAAGTACCCGAAACGCCGTGACCTCCGTTCCGCTTCCCGCGGCACCCGTCGACACGACCTTGCCCTTGAGATCGGCAATGGTGTTGATCGGGCTCGAGGCCAGGGTCACCACCTGCATGTAGTTGGCGTACAGGACCGCAAGAGCCCGCAACGACAGCTTGCTGCCCTCGAAGGCATCGGTGCCGTTGACAGCATCGGCCAGCATGTCGGCGGTTGTAAATGCCAGATCGGCCTTGCGATCGCGCAGAAACTTGAGATTGTCCACCGAGGCGGCGGTTACCTCTGCCGTAGCCTCGACGTTCGGAATGTACTCGGTGATGATCTTGGCAATTCCTCCCCCGTACGGGTAGTACACGCCTCCGGTGCCGCCGGTTGCAATGGACAGGCGCGTTTTTCCGCCAGACTGCCCGCTGCACGATGTCAGCGCAAACAGGCAAACTGCAGCCACCAGCGTCCTCATGGCGTGAGCCCCACCAGTCTCGCCGTTTCCTGCCAGACTACGTCGAGACTGTTGGTCAACTGATGACCGTCATCGACAGGCCGCAAGGTGACGTTCGGACGACCCTCAGCCCAGCGCTCTACGCTGGCTGGATCCACTGATTCATCTCGTCTGCCGTACACGATGACGGTCGGCACACCGAGCCTTACCTGGTACGCATCATGGCGTTGAGCGTCCTCATAGAGTGCGTAGTTTACCTGGCGCACACCGCCATAGGCATAGTGGAACACTTCGAGTCGTCCTGTTCTCTTCCACTCGTCGAGCCCTCCGGGTCCAAGGTCGCGCATCCGATTGCTGCCGAATTCAAACGCCGGAGCGAGCAGCACGAGAGCACCGACCGGGTGCGGAGTGTTCCCGGACTGTCGGCCTGCCGCATGGACGGCTACGAAGCCCCCAAGGCTCGACCCAATGAGTGCTACGGGACCAGGCGGCAGGGCTGCGATCTCGCGGTCGGTCTGCTCGAGCATCCTGGTCACGGTCAACGTGAAAAAATCCGGTTCGTTGAAATCGGGTGTCACCAGCCTCACGCCGATGCGCCTGAAACGTTCATCCAGGACCGTCGCCTTCGTTGACTGCGGCGAAGACGCGAACCCGTGCAGGTACAACGCGTGCCGGATCATGCAAGGCTCAAGGGTCAGGGCTCACGTCTCCAGTGTGGTGAGCTCGTTTCACAACAACCGTTGACAGTCTTCCCGGCAGCGGCAACGGATGCAACCTTCGCCGTCCGTGCAGTAGTCGTAGGTCAACTCTTCCCCGCTTTTGATGTTGCGCGCCGCCCGGATCCAGATCGTGTCTCCAAGGATGTGCACATAACAGTTCGGATGACACGAATGATTGATGAACCGCGCGACGTTGCCACCGACTGCGGCATCCCGCACCCATCGCCGATTGATCTGGAAACACCAGATCTCTCCGCGTTTCATGTACCGGCGCTCGCGCCGCAGACTTTCCTGATGTGAAATCCGTTCCCCGGCGTAGTCGATAATGCGCGTGTTCTTGGTAATAGGTTTGGTGGCAACGACGCCCCAGCCGTGGAGCTTCGAGCGCTGTCGCCTGATGCTGGGCCTTCCCGCCGCCGTCGCCATGGAACCTCGAGCGCCGCGTCGTCGTGTGCAGCCTGACAGGCTACCTCAAACAAACCGTGCGGTCGTCGCGCTCTGTTGTAGCACGAATCCGGTTGTCGGGCGTCACCCGACGACCGCCCACCCAGTCAAACGGCCGTTCGCTGGACCGATAGGCCCAATCGGCCATCCAGACTCCCCATAGCCAAAAGTCTCTGATACAGTGTTTCGACCCGTTTCACGATAGGAGTGATGCGGGTGGAGGACCTGAATGGAAGGGCTCGTCCGGGCCTGGGGCAAGATTCTGGCTGGTTACCAGCCAAACCTCTCAATTGAAATCACGCGCGAGTGTCCGCTCACCTGTCCCGGGTGTTATGCCTATGGCGACAGTCACCTGGGTGGGACGCTGACGCTGCGTGAGCTTACTGATCGAAAAGGCCAGGACCTGGTCGATGGTGTGCTGTCGATCGTGCGACGGTACAGACCGCTCCACGTGTCGCTCGTTGGCGGCGAGCCGCTCGTTCGCTATCGCGAACTCGACGCGCTGCTTCCAAGACTGGCTCAGATGGGCATCTATACCCAGCTCGTCACCAGCGCGGTGCGTCCGATTCCCCTCGACTGGGCGTCGCTGCGGCGACTGCAGATCGTGGTCTCGATCGATGGTCTCCAGCCGGAACACGACGTACGGCGCAAGCCGGCGACCTACGACCGCATTCTCAAGCACATCGAGGGGCACCAGATTACCGTCCACTGCACGATCACCCGACAACAGGTTCAACGTCAGGGTTATCTCGAGGAGTTCGTGCAGTTCTGGTCGGCAAACAAGGACACCCGGCAGATTTGGGTCAGCTTGTACACCCCACAGGTCGGTGAACGATCCGAAGAACGACTGACGATCGAGGACCGTGGCCAAGTGGTGGACGAATTGCTGGCTTTGCGGGGACGGTTCCCCAAGCTCGCGATGCCCAAAGGACTCATCCAGGCGTATAACGAGCCGCCACACACGCCGGTGGACTGTGTGTTCGCCAAAACCACGGCATGCCTGTCGGCCGACTTCGAACGACCCATCACGCCCTGCCAGTTCGGTGGAACACCCGACTGCGAGAATTGCGGATGTATGGCATCAGCGGGTCTCGCAGCGGTGGCGCGACACAAGCTTCCGGGCGGACTCAGCGTCGGCACGATTTTCGACGCTTCGTTCCGCATCGGGACGACGGTCAAGCGGCTTCGCGATGCGGTGACCAGCGGCAAGCCCGAGCGGATTCCCGCCCCCCTATCGAACTGACTACATGCCACGGCTTCTGACCCGTGTCACTCGAACGAGCCGCGCAGCCCGGCATTTTCTGAGCGGCTTGATCGACACCGATCATCCGCTGCTCGTCCACGTCATTCCCATCCGCCGGTGCAACATTGACTGCGGTTACTGCAACGAGTACGACAAAGTCTCGGCGCCGATCCCGTTCGACACGATGCGGACTCGCATCGACAAGCTGGCCGACCTGCACACGTCCGTCGTGGCGTTCAGTGGAGGCGAGCCCATGATGCATCCCGACCTGGACGCGCTCATCCGTCACATTCGATCACGGGGCATGATGGCGGGACTCATCACCAACGGATACTTTCTCTCGCCCAAGCGAATTGGCGAGCTCAATGAGGCCGGCCTCGACTACCTGCAGATCAGCATCGATAACGTCGAACCGGATGACGTCTCCAAGAAGAGCCTGCGGCTCCTGGACAAGAAACTCCAGTGGCTTGCCGAGCACGCCCGGTTTGACGTCAACATCAACTCGGTGCTCGGCGGCGGCATTCGCAACCCTGAGGACGCACGGACGATCAATCATCGTGCGCGCGAGCTGGGATTCTCGACCTCGATCGGCATCATTCACGATGGTTCCGGCCATCTGAAGCCGCTCGGTCCCACCGAACGCGCCGTCTTTGACGATGTGTCCAGGCGGATCAATGCTCCGCGACAAATCCTCAAGAACCTGTATTCGGGAATCCGTACGTTCGAGGACAACCTGGCCGAAGGGAAACCGAACGAGTGGCGATGCCGGGCGGGCGCCCGGTACCTGTACGTGGACGAGTTCGGGCTCGTGCACTACTGCTCGCAACAGCGCGGCTATCCAGCAGTCCCCCTCGAGTCGTACACCATCGAAGACATCCGCCGCGCGTTCAACACACCGAAATCATGCGCCCCCTTCTGCACGATCGGGTGTGTGCACCGGGTTTCCACGATGGACTTCTGGAGAAGTCCGCAAAGGCCTTCGTGAATTGTGATTTGTGAATCGTTGAAGATTTCCGAAGTTATGATTCGCGGTTTCTTGGTAATCGCGAATCGCTTTCAATCCCAAATCACCACTCGCCAATCACCAAGGAATCACCAATACACAAATCGCTAGTCACCAATGTTCCTACCGCCCTGTCCACCTCACGCGGATCCCTCCGTGGAAAAGGCGCGGCGAGCCGATGGTCGTGGGCAGCGTGCCGACGATGTACTCCTCGTTGAAGATGTTCTGCATTCCGAAAAACACCTCGAAATTCCGCATAATGTCCCGTGAGGCCGTGAAATCCGCCATCGTGTAGCCGGGCAACCCCGGTTCGGTTTCGCCTGGCACGACACGCACGTTGAGGTCATCGTCGAACTGCCGGCCGATGAATTGGAGACCAATGCCGATACTCGCGATCCGTGGGTTCACGTAGGCAAGCTGAATGGATCCGCGATGTTTCGGAACTTGCGGGAGATATTTGCCGACCACCGCCGGGTTCCTGTCGTTCTCCGTCACCTTGGCGCTGTTGAAGAGATATCCACCCGACACGCGCCAGACCGACGCAACCATATACTCCACGTCGGTTTGAACGCCTCGAACCCGCGTACGACCGAGGTTTTGTCGCTGCAGCATGTTAGTGGCAATCGTCGCGTTCGCGATCGGGTCGGTGATCTTGTTGTCGTACCACGTGACGCGAAATGTCATGTCACGCATCGGCACGAGGTTCAAGCCCGCCTCGCCGCCAAACAGGCGCTCCGGCCCGAGCTCGGGGTTCGCGAGCGTTCTGACAAGCCCCACAGAGAACTGTCGGTACAACTCATTGAGCGTGGGCGCACGAAACCCCCAACCGATGTCACCCCACGCCGTGACACGATCGGTGAAGTGGTAGAGAGCCGCCAGGCGCGGACTACCGACGGTGTTCTCTTTGTCGGGGAGATTCGGCTGATTGCCTGGACCGGGCTGGCCGGTTGCCGGAATCGTTTCGAGATTGTGGGCATCGTAGTTACGCCAGTTGTCGATGCGGGCACCCAGGGTGACGACAAGCTTGTTTGTGGGCGTGAAGATGTCCTGCACGAACGCCCCCAGACTTCGCTGCGTCCCGCCCGAAATTCGGCGTAGGGTGACCGTCGTCCCAATCGTATTCATCACATCTTCATTGCTGTCGCCATCCACCCACCGCCAGTCGGTCCCGGCCGTAACTTGCTGACGGGTGCCAAACGCCTTGGACCACTGCACCATGCCCCCAAAGGCGTCGGCGGGAGCACGCTGGTTGAGCGTGATTCGGCCGATACTTCGCGCTTGGGGCGGCGTCGCTACACCCGGTGGGCATGCCGTAGGACCTCCACACACCGCAAGGAAGTTGCTCCGGAACGTGTTGAAGTCGCCGAACACTCGAGCCTGAAGATCGCTCTGATCGGCCATGAGGATACGGACACCGCCGTTGACCGCCTTCCAGGACGTGTCATTGACCTCGGGTGTCGGCGGAGCGCCGGCGATCGTGGTCACCTTCGCATTGTCACGTTCCTCGCGAAAATATCCTCCCCGAAAGAACGCGCTCACGCGGCTGGTTGGGGCGTAGTCGACCTTGACGTTAACGTTCTCGAAATTCACCCATGCTTTCGTGTCCACGCCAGGCCCCGGGTTGACGTCGGATGGCCTCCGTTCGTTTTCAATCACAATGGGGAAGCCATTGGTGTCAAAGAAGCTGCCTTCGGCGGCCACCCCGAGCTTGCCCCACACATCGCTGCCAAAAAAGTCGAGTTTGGGGCTGCTCAGGTTGCCGTATTGCGTCCGGAGCTCGATGGTCCGACGGACCGGCCGGCTGCTGACGATGTTGATGACGCCACCACTCGCGAAGCTGCCGTACAAGTTCGAAGTGGAGCCATCGACAACCTCTATCCTGTCGACGCTTTCCATAGGAACGCGCGTCCAGTAGACCCAGGCGCCGAACGGATCGTTGAACGGAACGTTGTCAACGAGCACCAGCGTCCGGCTGGTGCCGCTCGGTCCAAGACCACGCAGCGAAACGCCCTGAGTCGTTGGATGCGAGGAAAGGCTGCTCGTCCGGCGAAACAGACTGAAGGTTGGAATGCGCCTGAGCACATCGTCGGCGACCACGGCAGGGGACATCCGGATGTCGTCGCTGTCCAGAATGCTGACGCTGGCCGGGGTATTTCCCAGTAACTGCTCGGAACGCGTGGGTGTGACGGTGACCGTCTCAGTCAGCGAAGCCGGTTTGAGGACCACTTCAACGTCTCCGGAACGCGGAAGGGGTTGCTGTACTTCGGCAAACCCACCTGCTCGCACGACGAGCGTCGCCTGCCCGTCGGGGAGGGCCACCGTAAAGCGGCCGTCAGGGCCGCTCACAGTTTGCTGATCGGTGCCAGACTCCGTGCGCACGACAACCGAGGCACCCGAGACAATGCCACCACTCGTGTCCCTGACGATGCCGGTCACGGATGCGGCCTGAGCCATCGACAGCGAAAGCAATAGTCCCAGTAGCATTCTTGCGCTCCGATCCTGGAATCTGGTGACGTCAGACGCTTTGAGGTTCGACCGAAGAAGGCTACGTTCGCCGCCAGTACAAGTCAAGCATTCCATCGGGAATAACCGCGGTGTATTCCCGAAATGGACCGAAGACCCGAATCACCGTATTCCCATTCTGTATTCTGAATTCTGTATTCTGAATTCTGTCTTTCAAGGAACGATTCTCCCAAGTTCGTTCGGCGTGCCGAAATAGATCTCGCCATTCATCCCAATCCCGACGACACGGACCGGGCCGACGCGATCGTGCAGCAGTCGTTCAGAAGCCGCAATCGTGCCCCGCCTGGCGTCGAAGCGAAGTCGCAGGATGTGCTGTCCCTCGTCGGCCGCCACCAGAAGATCGCCTCGAAATGCGGGAAGCATTTCACCACGATAGAAGGCGACGTCGGAGGCGCCAGTGGGTCGAGGCAATGCGTATTTCACGGCCGCCGAGCGGCTCGCCGATCCCGCCCCACCAGTGAAGACGTGCAGGCGATCTGATTCGTCAGCTCCTGCGTCTGCGACCCAGAGGGTGCCTTCCGCCGGCCGCCAGTCGAAGCCGCGAGGTGAACGCAAGTCCGACAGAAACACCGGAGTGGCCCCTGCCTGATCGGCAGGCGTGCTGCCATCAGGATTCAATCGCAGCACCTTGCCGTTGAACGACGCCAGGTCTCCACTTCGGTGCTCGTCGCCCCCATCGTCAAACGCGGCGTACAATTTGCCGTCCGGACCAAAGTGAAGCGACGCTGAAGGGCTGTCTGAAGTGGCAGGAATTCCTTCAAGCAGCACGACTTTCTGCGCAAGCCTGCCGCCTGTTTCGCGGAACCTGGCGACCCGAAATACAAGACCCTCCCGTGACGATTCGCCCGTGTAAACAAGGTACACAAATCCTGTGCGACGGAATTGAGGATCGAGCGTCAGCGCCAGCAGACCCCCGCGCCCGTCCACCAATGTGACGTCATCGAGTGCCAGCGCGGGCTGCGCTTGCAGCTGGTCCTCACGAACGATGCGCACAAGGCCAGCCTGTTCAGCCACGAAGATGCGGCCATCTTCCGCAAACGCCAGATCGGTCGGGTTGCTCACGCCATCGGTGACGAGTTGCAACCGCAGCTGAAGCTGGTCGGTCGTCGTCACCGCCAACTCGGTTTGCCAGGCACCGCCAGCCGACGTCGCGGCCGCACCAATCCGTTCAACCCGCAGCGCCGTGGACTTCCCGCTCTCGAGGACGGCGCCATCCACGACGAAGGCCGCAATCTCGAGCGTGTGCGCGCCGGTCGTCATCGACGGAAGTGCGGCCGTGCACGCAAAACCACTCGGCCCCGACGTCGTCGAGCAGGTCACGTTGGTCAGCTCCGAACGGGTGCCGTCGACGTAAATGGCGTAACGAAACGATGCCAGGTCTGTGGCATTGGCCGCCGGTTGATCCCAGCCAATGCGTTCGTTCCCCGTGATGCGCTCGCCATTCGACGGCGGCGGCGTGTTCGTCGGCGGATCATCATTGCACGCGACGAGAGTCGCACACAGGATCACGACCGGCAACTGGCGACCGAGATTCATGATCGACAACAATGCTAACGTAGTCGCGACGATTCCCGCTGACCGAAAACTGTTTTACGATACCAGAGTGCGACGCTTACTCGCGACCTCATCTGTTCTCATCCTCATTCTCTGCATAGCGGCTGATGCGCACGCGCAACTCCGAACGCGATTGCACGCGTCCGGCTTCACTCAGCCTGTCGCGTTCGTTCAGGATCCAACCGACCGCAATGTGCAGTTTGTCGTCGAGCAGGGGGGACGCATACGTGTCATTCGAGCGGGAACTGTGCTCGACACCGATTTTCTGAATGTCATTGCCGCCATCCGATCGGGAGGAGAACAAGGACTGCTCGGGCTCGCGTTCGCGCCCGACTACGCATCGAGCGGCCGCTTCTACATCAACTTCACCAATCCACAGGGCAATATTGTCGTTGCCCGGTTCCGCCGGTCGGCGGACCCGCTTGTTGCAGATCCGAACTCACGTTTCGATCTTCGCTGGGGTGGCGCCGACGGAGCTCAGTTCATCCCTCATCCGTTTGGCAATCACAATGCCGGCCACCTGGCGTTTGGCCCAGATGGATATCTCTATGTCGGTCAGGGAGATGGAGGCTCCGGCAACGATCCGGGCCACCGGGCGCAGAATCCCTCCGATCTGCTCGGCAAGATGCTGCGCATTGATGTCAACGTCCCCGACAGCCATCCTCTTGGTTACCAGATCCCTCAGGACAACCCGTTTGCCAGCGGCGGGCCGGTCAGCGCACGCCCGGAGATCTGGAGCTTTGGACTGAGAAATCCGTGGCGCTACAGCTTCGACGATCCGGCGCGGGGTGGCACGGGCGCGCTCCTGATTGCGGATGTCGGCCAAAACCGGTTCGAAGAGGTCAACTACGAGCCCACACGCCGCGGCGGGCGCAACTATGGCTGGCGAAATCGTGAGGGAGCGCACGACAACGTCACGTCTTCGCCTCCGGCTTACCAGCCTCTCACCGAACCGATTCACGAATACGACCGCACGTCGGGAGCGTCGATTACCGGCGGGTACGTCTATCGCGGCCGGACGCTTGGTGGCGATTTTCCGGGACGCTATTTCTTTGCCGACTATGTCTCTGCCCGCGTGTGGTCGATCGCGCTCATTGTCGACCCGGCAACGGGGGAGGCGCGCGCCGCAGACCTTCGCAACCACACCGCTGAGCTGTCGACGCCAACGCCAACGGGTAATATCAGCTCATTTGGTGTCGATGCCGATGGCGAGATCTATCTGGTGAGCCACTCACGAGGCGCGATCCTGAAGATTATCGGCCCGCCAACGGCTCCACCCACGCCGACGACCCCTCGAATCATTCGCCCGTGATCGTCTCGGCGCACTCACGTAAGCTGTGGCCGCCGAACAGGAGCGCATCCCCCATGTCACTGATTGAACCAGGCAAGAAAGCGCCGGCATTTACCCTCAAAGATCAGGAAGGCCAGACACACCGGCTCAGCGACTACGAAGGACGACCGGTCGTCTTGTACTTCTATCCGAAAGACGACACCCCCGGCTGCACGAAAGAAGCTTGCGCGTTTCAGGACAACCTGCCGAAGTTCAAGCCCAGCAAGGCCGCGATTCTCGGAGTCAGCATCCTCGACGAAGCCAGCAAGGCCCGCTTCGCCAGCAAGTACAGGCTGACCTTTCCGCTGCTTGCCGACGAAGAACATGCGGTGGCCGACAAGTACGGGGTATGGCAGAAGAAATCTTTGTACGGACGAAACTTCATGGGCATTGCCCGCACGACCTATCTGATCGACGGCAGAGGGAAGGTTGCGAAACGCTGGGACAACGTCAAAGTAGACGGGCACGCGGAGGCCGTACTGACGGCCGTCAACGAGCTGTAGCAGTCGAGCGCTCGGCCAACAGTTGCGTGGCGAGGTCGCGGAAATCCTTCGCCATCACGTCGAACCGTCCTGCAGCTGGCGGTGTTGTGGCACGGTCCGGCCCATACTCCAGTGGGCGGTGTACATAAGCCGTCCGCAACCCCAGCTTTCCCGCCGCCGCGAGATCGGTTTCGTGAGCCGCCACCATCATGACGTCCCCGGGCTGCAGGTCGAAAAACTGCGGCACCATCAGATAGGTTTCTGGATCGGGCTTGTAATGCTTCACGAGCTCGGTTGACAGGATGCAGTCCCACGGCAGGTCAGCATGCTTGGCCATGTTCGTGAGGAGCGCGAGATTGCCGTTTGAGAGCGGCGCAATCACGAACCGACGTCGCAGGCGTCGGAGGCCATCAACAGAGTCGGGCCAGGGCCGGAGGCGATGCCAGACACGGTTGAAATCGGCTTTCTCAGCTTCGGTCCATCCGTCAATCTTGAAACGGCCGAGGAGGCTGTCGAGCGTCATCCTGTGCAACGAGTCCAGTCGCGTCCACGGTAGCTCGCCGGTTCGGACACGATTCATCGAAGGCGCGTAGCCCTGGCGCCAGGCGTCGGCAAAAGCCGCCCAGTCGACTGTCAGTCCCTTTGCGCGCCCACGTCTCTGTCCCTCTGCAATCACGCTCGAACGCCAGTCCACGACGGTCCCGAACACGTCAAACGCCAGCACCTGGACACGAGCCAATCCAGTCGTGGCCACTCCTCCCGACGTCTGAGCGACTCGAGCTTCGACCCTGGTCGACCGAGCCATCATTGCCGCTCCCAGCGCGCCCTCGAGAAACCGTCGTCTGTCCACATGCCTTCCTTACGATCCCTGCACTCGTCGGTGCTACACAGGGCTCTCGCCAAACTCGATCTCGATGCCCCCCACCCATCCC
>DATBJG010000420.1:0-8060 GCA_036556585.1 Vicinamibacterales bacterium | reverse complement strand
TGAAACGGGCGGATTCACGGCGTTCATCACTTGGAGCTATCAACCGGATCACACCGAGCTGGCAGGGGTCGAAGCCACAGGCGTCGATTATCTGCGAACGCTGGCCCTCGCGCGGATCGTCCTGGACAACTTCGACAATCTGCAGGCGTCGTGGGTGACGCAAGGTGGCAAGGTGGGGCAGCTCAGCCTGGCCTTTGGCGCCAACGACATGGGCAGCGTGATGATCGAGGAAAACGTCGTTCGTGCCGCGGGCGCGAGCTACTGCATGGACGAGCTCGAAATCGTCCGGAACATCGAAAACGCCGGGTTCGTGCCGAAGCGTCGCAACATGCACTACGAGATTCTTGGTGATCCGGTCTTTCGCCTGCGCGACGTGCCGCGGATGCTGAGCCTCGCGACCGCCCGGCTGGAAGGTGATTACACGGTGCCCACGGAGCTACAGCAATACCCGGCTCGCAGCCGGGCCGGCAAGCAGGCACGCTCGTAGACGCGGATCTTCGCGGATTAACGCAGATCCGGCAAGCAGGCACGCTCGTGGACGCGGATCCGACGACCTCCCCCCCCATTCTGTGGCTGTGCAGTCATTCCACGCGTCCTGGATTCTCCCGATTGTGGCTGAGCCAATCCGCGATGGATGGGTGAGGACCGACAACGGCCGGGTGGTCGGCGTGGGTACGCACCAGGCCCAGCCGGTTCCCGGCCGTGGTTCGGGCGAGGAAATCGAGTTGGGGTCCGTCGCCGTCCTGCCGGGGCTCGTCAATGCTCATTCGCACCTCGAACTGTCGTGGATGCGCGGCCTGATTGGCAGCCAGCAACGATTTCCGGCGTGGATCCGCGCTGTCATTGGGGAACGCCGAGCAGGTCCTGCAGGAGGGCAATCCGCCATCCGGAGGTCCATTCTCGAAGGTATTGATGAGTGCATTCGCTGCGGCACGGTCCTTGTGGGTGACGTGTCAAATACGGGTGAAACAAGCGAACCTCTGGCGGCCAGCAAGCTCCATGCGGTGATCTTTCGAGAGCTCATTGGCTTCAACGCTCACCGTGCGGCGTCCCTTGTTGAGCAGGCCATGACCGAGCTCGTCAACCAGACGAGGGTACCGAACGTCAGAATGACATTGGCGGCTCACGCACCGTACTCGGTGTCTCCAGCGTTGTTCCGCGCGATTAAGCAAACAGGGCGTGCGCATGGCGTCATGCCTTGCAGTGTGCACCTTGGTGAATCGCGCGAGGAGCTCACGTTTCTGGAGCAGGGCGGCGGGCCTTGGCAAGGTCTGTTGGAAGAGCTGGACGCCTGGGATCCGACATGGGTGGCTCCTGGTTGTGACCCGGTTGAATATCTGGACCAAATTGGTTTTCTCGACGATCGTCTGTTGTGCGTCCATGGCGTCCACCTGGATGCTGTCGCCCTTGGTCGTCTTGCGAGCCGGGGTGCGACGCTCGTCACATGCCCACGCGGAAATCGGCTGACTGGCGCCGGCTCACCGCCTATCCAGGCTTTCTACGATTCGGGACTCCGGGTTGCGGTCGGGACTGATAGTCTCGCCAGCGTCCCTGACCTGAACGTATTCAGTGAGTTGGCTGAGATGCGCCGGCTGGCGCCCGATGTGCCCGCTCACACCTTGCTCGAAAGTGCGACGTTGCAGGGTGCGCGGGCACTTGGTTGGGCAGATGAGTTCGGCACGATTGAAATCGGCAAACAGGCGGCCCTGATTGCGGTGTCCGTACCTTCTCACGTGACAAATGTGGAACAATATCTGGTCGGGGGCATCGAGCCGGAACACGTACGATGGATCGAGACGTAGCTCGCCGGAGGAAAGGATGAAGGGTCTGAGGATTCGCCACGCGATGGCGATTACATTGCTGATTGCGCTGATTGGGTGTGATTCCTACACCGATCCGGCGCCGGTCGAGAGAGAGACCGTGACCTTCAATGGAAGGCTGGAGCGCGGAGGCACGTTTGTCGGGCCGTTCCCCGTCAAGAATTCCGGCGCTGTCAGGGTGCTCGTCAACACGATGACTGGGGCCGATACATCTGTGACCGCTATTGGCGGCATTGCCGTTGGCACCTGGGATGGCGTGACTTGTTCGCTCATCGTCAAGAATGAAAACGCGACGTTTTCCACGGTTGTCACCGGGACGGCGATCGTGGGCGATTACTGTGTTCAGGTCTACGACGTGGGCCAGTTCACTGAGGCCGTCAACTACTCTGTGGACGTGGAGCATCCGTAGGAACGGGATTCGGGATTAGGGATTCGGGATGCGGGGTTGGGGATTCGGGGTTAGGGATTCGGGTCCCATTCCGATCCCCACCCCCGACCCCACCCCCCGAGCCCGACCCCCGATCCCCAACCCCCCATGTTCTCCCGCCTCCGCACATATGGGTCGTTCATTCGATTCAGCCATTCTGTTTTCGCGCTGCCGTTTGCTCTGACCGGCGCGCTGCTCGCATCGAGAACACACGAGGTTGGTGCTCGACAGATTTTCTGGATCGTGGCCGCAATGGTGTGTGCGAGAAGCGCTGCCATGGGTTTCAACCGCCTCGCGGATGCCACGTTCGATGCAGGAAACCCGCGAACGGCCGGAAGGGAACTGCCGCAAGGCACGATATCGAGAGGCGAGGCGATTGTCTTCGTCGGGATTGCATCGCTCGGGTTTGTCTTCTGCGCATCTCGGCTCAGCACGCTCTGTCTGGTGCTTTCGCCAATCGCGTTGATGATCGTGTTTTGGTACTCACTGGCCAAGCGTTTTACCTGGTCCACTCAGTTGTTTCTTGGCCTTGCAATGGCCGTCGCGCCGGTGGGAGGATGGCTGGCCGCCGGCGGACGGGGTGGCCTGGAGCCGTGGTTGTTGGCCCTGGCAATCGGACTATGGGTTGGCGGATTCGATGTGTTGTACGCCTGCCAGGATCTGGCGGTTGACCGGGCACAGGGACTCAAGTCGATTCCGGTTCGCTTTGGGATCGCCCGATCGTTAACGATCTCCCGGCTCATGCACGTTGGCGCCGTCGTGAGCCTGGCCTCGGTCGCATTCATCGTGCCGCTCGGCTGGGTCTATCTGGTGGGGGTGGGGATAGTCGCCGTGCTGCTCGTGTATGAACAATCGCTCGTCAGCCCGAACGATCTTACGCGAGTGAAGCAGGCCTTCGACCTGAACGGATATGTCGGAATCCTCTATTTCATCGTGACCGCGATCTCGGTCTACGTCGCCTGAATGTCGGCCCCCCTTTCCAAAGATGCGCGGCAGATTGCCGGAATGTTCGACGCGATCGCGCCGCGGTACGACCTGCTGAATCAGTGGCTGAGCGCGGGGTTCGACCGACGCTGGCGCCGCCGCGCGATCCGGTCTCTGAAGTTCACCGGCCGCGAGACGCTGCTCGATCTCTGCACAGGAACGGGGGACGTTGCGCTGGCCGCTCGAAGCGGCTCGAGCCGAGCACGTCGCGTCATCGGCGTGGATTTTGCCTCAGCCATGCTGAAAATTGCGCAGGCGAAGATCGATCAGGCGGGCGAGCGTGGCTCCATTGCTCTTTTGAGGGGTGATGCCACGCAGTTACCCATTGAAACAGCGGGCGTAGACACATTGTCGGTGGCGTTCGGCGTGAGGAATGTCGAAGATGCCATCGGTGCCTGTCGAGAGATGTGTCGAGTCCTGCGCCCGGGTGGCAGGCTTGCCATCCTCGAGTTCGCCATCCCGAAACTTGCGATCGTGCGGGGCGTGTATCTTTTCTACTTCAACCGCGTGCTGCCACGACTGGGACGGCTCGTATCCCGTCACGGGAGCGCGTACGCCTACCTTCCGGCATCGGTTAGCGCCTTCCAGACGCCTGATGAGTTTGCTGCGCTTCTGAGGGATGCGGGCTTCGTCGACGTCTCGGCGAGCCGGCTCACGTTCGGGGTCGTCTACCTCTACAGCGCCACCAAAGCAGGTTGAATCCCGCTATAATCGTAAGTCCCAGATGTACTTTGACTTCGAGGACTATCGGCCAGACACGCCGCGCATTGATTCGGCCATATCGAAGCGCGAAGGGGTACTGCTCTCGATCTTCCTCCATGCCCTGTTTGTGGTGCTGATTCTCGTGGTGCCGCCGCTTGGCGAGGCCCAGAGACTCGCTGCCATCAAACGCGCCGAGGAGGTTGCCCTCGCACGCCAGCAGGAGGCTGCGGACCGACGCCGATTTGTGTTCGTGCAGCCACGTGTCGATCTCGAGGCGCGACGTGCCCCGGAGCGCGCCGATCTCTCCGACAAGGACCGTCAGGCACGTGCACCGGAGCGGGCTCCCGATCCCCAGAACCCGCTGCCGTTCGCGCGCGGAAATTCCGTCGAGCGGGTCGAAGGAGAGGACCGTGTGGCTCGCGCGGAGCCGTCTCCCGAACCCGCGCCCAAGTCTCCAGAACAAAGCCGCGAGGGAAACCCCGGTGAACAAGCCGAGGGAAGCGCGGTTGAGAAACAGCCGATTTCGCCACTCCCTGAGGGCCTACTGGGTCCGCGGCTGTCGAACGAGACGGCTCGGAACGCCGGCTCGTTGGGCGAGGCGCTGCGGAACCTGCAGCGTTACGTCGATCGTGAATCGTTCAACAATCCCCGGGGAGGGGGCGGCGGATTTGGTCCGTCGATCCAATTCGATACCAAAGGAGTCGAATTCGGTCCGTGGATCCGCCGGTTCATTGCCCAGATCAAGCGCAACTGGATCGTGCCCCTGGCAGCCATGACCATGCGCGGTCACGTCGTGATGACATTCAATGTCCACAAGGATGGAGCGATTACGGACATCCGCGTGGAGCAGCCCTCGTCGATCGACGGGTTCAACAACGCGGCAGCCAACGCGCTCATCGGATCCAACCCGACGTTCCCGTTGCCTCCGGAGTACCCGTCCGATCGCGCGTTCTTTACCGTGACGTTCTACTACAACGAGGTCCCGCCCGAGTACTAACGGTGCTCATGTCGTTTGTTCCCACCCGCTCCCAGCAGCTCGGCCTCCTGGTTCTTCTGACGATTCTGGTGGCGTGGGCTTTGTGGACGATGTGACGTCTCAAAGCTGTTGAGCCTTGAGCCCTGAGACATGAGTCCGGTTATTGCCATTCTTGGCCCGACGGCGTCGGGCAAGAGCAGTCTTGCGCTGCATCTGGCCTCACGGTACACGGGTGAGATCGTCAGCTGCGACTCCACGGCCGTGTATCGTGGCTTCGACATCGGTACCGACAAGGTGCCGGTTGAGGAGCAACAGGGGATACCGCATCACCTGATGGATGTGGCTGATCCGTGCGAAGAGTATTCCGCCGCGCGATACGCGCGCGAGAGTACGGCCGTCATTCGCGATATCCGGGCTCGCGGGCGGTGGCCCATTCTCGTGGGGGGAACCGGCTTCTACTACAGGGCACTCACGCGCGGGCTTTTTCCTGGACCGGGCCGGCACGCGGCCCTGCGCAGACGATTGGAGCGGGTTGCCGAACGACGAGGGGTCGAGGCGCTCCATCGCATGGTCGCACGCATCGATCCCGCATCCGGAGTGCGGATTCAGCCGCGGGATTTGAAACGTCTCGTACGGGCTCTGGAGGTGTTTTACCTCACCGGCAAGCCCCTGACCGATCACTTCGCGGAGACAGTGTCACCATTGGAGGGGGTTGCGATACTCTCACTGGCGTTGAAGCCGCCAATGGCTGAAATTGCCGAACGGGTGACACGCCGTGTGGATGCACAGTTCGCTCGCGGCATTGTGGATGAGGTACGCGGGCTGCTTGCGCGGGGTGTCCCGGAAGACGCGCAACCATTCAAGGGGCTCGTATACCGACAGGTCCTCGAGTGGCTTCATGGTGTGCGCGATGAAGCCGCGACACGCGCGTTGATCGTCCGCGAGAATCTCCGCTACGCCCGTCGCCAGTTGATCTGGTTCCGCAAAGAGCCTAATCTAGTGTGGTTCCATGGCGCGGGTGATCAGCCCGCTACCCGCGCGGCGGTCGAGGAAGTCCTCGCGGCGAGAGTTCAGGAGACACTTCGCTGATGCCTCAGCAGACGCCAGATACCAGAACCCTGTCCGTTGGCAACATACAGGACGGCTTTCTCAATCACGCCCGGCGTGAGCGATGGTCGGTGCGGATTCAAATGATGGACGGGCGCGAATTCGAGGGGCGCATCCGACAGTTCGATCGGTTTGCCGTGATCATCGATCTCGACGGCACCGACCAGATGATCTTCAAGCACGCGATCGCGTCGATCACGATGCCGCGATCGGTGTCTCACTATCCTTCCGAGTAGCCGGGCGTGACGCCTGCCCGCTACCCGCGCGTCATCCTGATCGTCCTTGACAGCGTTGGCATCGGGGACCTGCCCGATGCATCAGCCTATGGCGATCAGGGTAGCAACACTGTAGGCAACATTGCCCGTCGCCTTCGCCTGCAGCTTCCTGCGCTGCGAGCGCTCGGGTTCGATCGGATCGTGGACCTGTCTGGCCCTCCTGCGGAAAGGGCGCCTCAAGCTGCGTTTGGACGTATGGCAGAGGCCTCCCCAGGGAAGGATTCGGTGACGGGTCACTGGGAATTGATGGGGGTCGTCCTCGACCGGCCCTTCCCGGTATTTCCATCGGGCTTTCCACGGGAAACCCTTGATGCGTTTGAACTTCGGATTGGGCGACCCACGCTCGGAAATCTGGTGCGGTCGGGAACGCAGATTCTGGACGAGCTCGGCCCGAAGCACCTGGAGACGGCCTGGCCCATCGTCTATACGTCCGCCGACAGCGTCTTTCAGATTGCGGCGCACGAGGACCTGATCCCGCCCGAAGAGCTCTACAAGTTCTGTAAGGACGCCTACGAGATTGTGGTCAAGGGCATGGGGGTTGGACGCGTGATTGCGCGTCCGTTTGTCGGCGAGCCCGGCAGCTTCAAGCGGACGGCGAACCGGAAGGATTTTGCGATGCCCCCGACGGGCCGGACGTTGCTCGATCTGCTTCAAGATGCCGGACTGCCCGTCGTGGCAATCGGCAAGATTGATGATCTCTTTGCCGGACGTGGAATCTCACGCCGGCTTCACACGGCAAGTGATGACGAGGGGATGGACTGCGTAGAACAGGTAATGGGTGACACGGACGCGGGATTGATATTTGCAAACCTTGTCGATTTCGACACCGTGTACGGGCATCGCAACGACTATCTTGGTTACGCGGTCAATCTCGAACGCTTTGACGCCCGCATCTCGGAGGTTCTCGGCCGGCTCGAGCCCGATGATCTCCTCGTCATTACCGCCGATCATGGAAACGATCCGACGACACCCAGCACCGACCATTCCCGCGAGTACGTGCCACTCCTTGTGACGGGGCCCAGAACCCGATCGGGTGTGGACCTTGGCACGCGGCCGACGTTTGCCGATCTCGGCCAGACACTGGCGGAGAATTTCGGCCTGACCGGCTTGGCCCACGGAACCAGTTTTCTGTCCGAGCTGACGCGGGTGGCCTGATGCCTACGATTCGCGAGGAGCTTGAGGAGCGCGAGCGACAGTTCCTGGCGCCACAGGCGGCCAAGTCCGCCGAATCCAGGGGGCGGCTGCGTCCAGAACCCGAAGACGACATTCGCCCGGCGTTTCAGCACGACCGCGACCGCATCATCCACTGCAAGGCCTTTCGCCGTCTCAAGCACAAGACGCAGGTATTTTTCTCGCCTGCCGGTGATCACTACCGCACGCGCCTCACGCACACGCTCGAGGTGTCGCAAATAGCGCGGACTATTGCCAAGGTCTTGCGTCTGCAGGAGGAGCTGACCGAGGCGATCGCACTTGGCCACGATCTCGGCCATACCCCGTTCGGACACGCAGGCGAGCACGTGCTCGATGGGCTCGTCCCCGGTGGCTTCAACCACTACGAGCAGAGCCTTCGCATTGTCGATGTGCTGGAGAACAACGGGCAAGGGCTGAACCTGACGTGGGAGGTGCGAGATGGCATCGCGAGGCATTCGAAGGGGAAGGAAGGCGCGCCCGTCGGTCTTCCGCCGGAGAAACGAGCCAGCACGCTCGAGGGACAGGTCGCCCGGGTCGCGGATCTCATCGCGTACGTCAATCACGACATCGATGACGCG
>DATBJG010000419.1:0-24827 GCA_036556585.1 Vicinamibacterales bacterium | reverse complement strand
TCCTTCGAGTACCCACAACAAGTGATTGGGCGATACGCGAAACATGGTGGAGCACAGGCAGCCGAACTGATCGAGTGACAGGACGGTTTTGCCAGGCTCGAGACGGCGAGCGAGCCGGTTGACGAGATGAATCTCGGTGCCGACCGCCCAGATCGATCCTTCCGGACTTTCCGTAACCTTTCGGATGATGTATTCGGTGGACCCGCTGTCATCGGCAGCCTGGACGACGTCCCAGGAAACCTCAGGATGCACGATGACGCGGACTCCGGGATGCTGTCGTCTGATGGCCTCGATCTGCTTCACAGAAAAGCGTTCGTGAACTGAGCAATGGCCCTTCCACAGGATGATGCGCGATTGCCGCACCGCCTCGGGATCCAGGCCGCCGCAGATCTCGTTGGGATCCCAGACGACCATCCGGTCGAGCGGCACACCCATCTTGTACGCCGTGTTGCGACCAAGATGCTGATCGGGCAGAAATAGAATCCGATCGCCCCGCTCCCAGGCCCACTTGAGCGTGGCGGCTGCGTTCGATGAGGTGCACACCACACCGCCACGTTCGCCGCAGAACGCCTTGATGGCAGCCGACGAGTTGATGTAGGTGCAGGGCACGACACCTCCGGCGTCCATCTGCTCGAGATCGCTCCAGCAGGTTTCCAGCTGGTCGATGGCCGCCATGTCGGCCATCGAGCATCCGGCCGCCAGATCCGGCAGGATGACCTGCTGATGCGGAGCGGACAACACGTCGGCGCTCTCGGCCATGAAGTGGACGCCGCAGAACACGATGAACTCGGCTTCGGGATGGCTGGCGATTTGGGAGGCCAGCTTGTACGAGTCGCCGGTGTAGTCGGCGAACTTGATGACCTCGTCACGCTGATAGTGATGGCCGAGAATGACGAGACGCGAGCCGAGCGCCGCACGTGCCGCGGTAATTCGGCGGTCCATCTCTTCGGCGTCGAGCCCGACGTAACGCTCGGGCAGCGGTTGACGCTCGGAGAGATTCGCGCGTTCGTGGTCCGTCAGGACCGAAAGAAACGTGGGCATCGATTGACCTGTCGCGGGGCCCTCCCCCGAGACCTGCAGCTCGAAACAACGATCCGGTTCGGCTCCCGTGTGAGCTTGTGAAACTTTTCGCAAGCTCGGCCTGTGAAAAAGCCAAACCCCCTCCGTCGTCCCTCCCAGGAGGTTTGACCACTTTTTAGTATAGCAGTACGCGCGAACCCGTGCGGTTCTGGGAAGCCGTCAGCCATCAGCCGTCAGCGTCTCCGCCTGGACCGTTCGCTAATGGCTGGCTGCTGATGGCTGACGGCCGACGGCTCCTCGAATCACGTTGTACAGCGTGTCCCGCTCCACCGGTTCCCGCCCCGCCGCGCGGACGAGATGTTCGAGGGCTTCCGGCGTCATCGCCTCGGGCGTGCGGGCACCAGCCATGTGGTAGATCCGCTCTTCCTGAACAGTCCCATCCAGATCGTCCACGCCAAACCACAACGCCGTCTGCGCCACGTCCACGCCCGTCGCAATCCAGAACGCCTTGACGTGCGGAATGTTGTCGAGCATCAGCCGCGCGACGGCATGGACACGAAGGGTGTCGGCGGCGCTCGGCGCCGGGAGTTTTCGCATCTGGTTGTGATCGGGGTGAAACGCCAGAGGAATGAATGCCTGGAACCCACCCGTCTCGTCCTGCAACGATCTTGCCCTCAGCATATGATCGATTCGCTCAGCCTCGGTCTCGATGTGCCCGTACAACATCGTCACATTCGTTCGCATGCCCAAGCGGTGCGCGCGACGATGAATGTCGAGCCAGCGGTCGGCGTCACACTTGTCGTGACAGATTTTTCGACGCACACGCTCGGCAAAGATCTCGGCGCCCCCGCCCGGCAGCGAATCGAGTCCCGCATCCATCAGCTCCAGCAGAATCTGCTCGTCGCTCTTTCCATAGAGGTCGGCGAAGAACGCAATCTCGACAGCGGTAAAACACTTGAGATGAATCTCGGGCCTGATCCGCTTGAGACCTCGAAGCAGCTCGAGATAGTAGTCCCACGGCAAGTCCGGATGGAGTCCGTTGACGACGTGGACTTCGGTGATGGGCTGATGGCTTCGCTGACGAAGCTTGTCCCAGGCCTGCTCGAGCGACATGGTGTACGACCCAGGATCCCCGGGTCGGAGCCGTGCAAACGAACAGAACAGGCAGCTCGCCACGCAGACATTGGTCGCTTCGAGTCGAAGGTTGTAGTTGTAGTACGCGCGAGCCCCGTGGCGCTTCTCCCGCTCATGATTGGCCAGCCAGCCGACAGCAAGCAGATCGGAACAGGCAAACAGCCGCTCGCCATCCTCGGCGGTCAACCGCTGGCCGGTTTCGAGCTTGTCGGCAATATCAAGAAGATTGGCTTGGGCCAGGCGGGCGCGAGAGAGCATAGGGTTCTAAGGTTCTCTAGGGTTCTAAGGTTCTAAGGTTCCAGAAATTGTTGATCTGTTGTGATGCGGCTGTCGAGCACTTGAACCGTAGAACCCTAGAACCTTGAGAATTCGTCTATACTCGGTTGCAAGACGTTCCCTGGTGATGCTGGGAAGTGGGTGTAAAGCCCACACGGTCCCGCCACTGTAAGCGGGGAGCGGTCGCTCACATCCCGGCCGGCCCATCGACGGCCGCGTCACTGTGCCTTCGGGCATGGGAAGACGAAGAGCGTGCCGCGACGATCCGCAAGTCAGGACACCTCTCACCAGTCGCAATCCTGTTCCGCCGATGCGGAAAGCCGGCGCGTGGCCACGCCGGAAGGAGAATCGATGCCCGTCCCGGTTTCATCGGCACGGTCGCCGCAGTTCATTTCCATTTGGGGTCGTCGCGCATTTCATCGCCGCGCACACGGCGGCAGCGGTGACTGAAGGGTTCGGTGTGCCTCTGCCTAACCTCGAACGCACGGCCCTCGAAGCCGATGACGTGACCTTTGCGTACGTGCAGGGAAAACCGGTGCTGCGCGACATTCGCTTTGCCGTCGGTCGCGGCGCCCTGGTTGGCATTCTCGGTCCCAATGGCTCGGGCAAGACCTCTTTGCTGCGTCTGCTCGCAGGCACTCTGACGCCATCGCGCGGTCGCATCGCCATCGACGGGGGGGACCTGCGCCACCTCACTCGCAGTGCCATTGCCCGCAGGATGGCGGTCGTCCCACAAGAAACGCAGCTTGTGTTCGACTACACGGTCCGGGAAATTGCGCTCATGGGCAGATACCCTCACCTGGGCTCGTTCGAAGTTGAAGGTCCCGCCGACCTTGCCATTGCCCGCGAGGCGCTGGCGGCAACAGGAACGCTCGCATTCGAGAACCGGCCATTCAGCACCCTCTCGGGAGGCGAAAAACAGCGCGTCGTCATTTCCAGCGCGCTGGCGCAACTGGGATCGCGCGACCGGATTGCGAACGGCGCGGAGCTGCTCCTGCTCGACGAACCGACTTCGTCACTCGACCTCGCCTACCAGCTCGAGATCGCATCGATTCTCACGAGACTGAATCGCGACTACGGCCTGACAATCGTCGTCTCGACGCACGATCTGAACCTTGCCGGCAATATCTGCCACCATCTCGTGCTGCTTCGTGACGGTCGGGTGGTTGCCGCCGGCCGCACCAAGGACGTGTTGACGCCCGACCTGATCCACTCGGTCTACGGCGTTCGCGTGGACGTTTCCACTCGCGGCTCGCAAGGTCGTCTCAGCGTCACGCCTATTGGTCCTGACCTTCCGGGGGGAACGCGGTGACCACGGTTGCCATGCGAATCCGCGCAACCTGGGTGATTTTCGGGGGCGCAGCGCTGCTCACCTGTCTCTTCGCCCCCTTGATCGGTTCGACACCCATTCACATCAACCGGGTGTTCGATCGATCGGGTGCGTTTGCCGAGAATCTCGACGCGCAAATCTTCTTCGTGGCCCGTCTGCCGCGCGTGCTGGCCGGGGCACTGGTCGGCAGCGCGCTGGCCGCGGCGGGCGTGGTGTTTCAAGCACTTCTCCGCAATCCGCTCGCCACGCCCTTTACGCTGGGGGTGTCGGCCGGTGCGGCGCTCGGAGCGATGCTGACCATCACCCTCCTGCCCTCACTCGGCAACATCCTTGGTGTGTCTGCTGTTCCGCTGGCCAGCTTTACAGGATCGCTTGGAGCGACCGCCATCGTTTACGGGCTGGCTCGCAGCCGGCGTCACGGGCTTTCCACAGACGTGCTGCTTCTGGCGGGTGTCACGCTGAATTCATTCTTTTCTGCCCTCATCCTCTTCGTGCAGTTCCTGGCAGATTTCACGCAGACATTCCGAACGGTGCGGTGGCTCATGGGCGATCTCGATGTCAGCAGCTACGCTCCGCTCGTCGCGGCCCTGCCCCCGCTCGTCCTGGCATTTGGAGCGTTTCTGTTCCTCCCTCGCGCGCTGAACCTCCTCTCTCTCGGCGAAGAAGGGGCGGCCGCGCGCGGGATCGATGTTCACCGTACACAGCGGATTGCGTTTCTCAGCGCTTCCCTGGCGACCGGTGCGGCCGTGTCGCTGGGAGGACCGGTTGGCTTCATCGGTATCGTGATCCCTCACCTGGTCCGACTTCTCGTCGGCGCCGATCACCGACTCGTGCTGCCGGCGTCACTTTTTGGCGGGGCCGCATTTCTGGTCGCATGCGATACGGTGGCGCGAACCGCGCTCGCGCCAATCGAGCTGCCGGTCGGTGTGATCACGGCAATGATCGGCGGACCATTTTTTCTGTGGCTGCTTATTCGGAGCAGGTAGGGCGGATAAGGCGGATGGGGAGATAGGATGATGGGGCGGATGAGGGGGATAAGGCGGATAGGGCGGGGGAAATTGGGCAAGCTCTTGCCCATCCTCCTTATCCCCCTCATCCCCCTCACCCCCACCGCAGCCGAGCCGGCGCGTATTGTGTCGCTCGTGCCGGCCGTGACGGAAATGCTTTTCGCACTTGGTGCGGGGCCACAAGTCGTCGGTGTCAGTAACTTCGATGAATATCCGCCCGAAGTGTCCACGAGAACCAAGGTCGGCGGTCTCATCGACCCTGACGTCGAGCGCATTCTGTCTCTGCGTCCGGATCTGGTGATCGTCTACGCGACCCAGTCCGACCTGCGAATGCAACTCGAACGGGCAAGGGTTCCACTGTTTCTTTACGAGCACGCAGGTTTGGCCGACATCACGACGACCATTCGACAGCTCGGCCAGCGACTCGAAGCGGTCAAACCGGCTTCGACGGTAGCGGATCGGATCGAATCGACCATTGCGGGGTTACGAAAGCGGGTTGCCGGACGACGTCGTCCGCGAACCTTGCTGGTGTTCAGTCGAGAGGCCGACACGATGCGCGGCATCTACGCGAGTGGTGGCCGTGGATTCCTGCACGACATGCTCGTGGCCGCCGGAGGCGACAACGTGTTCGGCGACGTCGGTCGTCAAAGCGTTCAGGCCACCACCGAGCTGATCCTGGCTCGCGCACCCGAGGTCATTCTCGAAGTGAGAACGACACCCATGTCGGGCGCGTCGTCCGAGCGAACCTTGCGCTCATGGAACGTGCTGAGCAGCCTTCCCGCAGTTCGCTCGAAACGTGTGCACCTGCTTCCCAGCGACGAGTTCGTCATTCCGGGCCCGCGAGTGGCCGAAGCTGCCCGTCGCTTTGCCGAACTCCTGCACCCTGCGGTGTTCAAATGAGACCGCGCCGGGTTCTCCTTTCGTGGAGTTCCGGAAAGGACAGCGCCTGGACGCTGCATGTCCTGAGACAGGATCCCACACTCGAGGTTGGCGGGTTGCTGACGACCGTCAACGAAGATGCCAATCGCGTGGCCATGCATGCGGTGCGACGTGCGCTCCTCGCGTCTCAGGCGCGCGCAGCTGGACTGCCTCTCTGGGTCGTCCCCATTCCGCACCAGTGCTCGAACGAGATCTACGAACAACGGATGGCCGCGGCAGTCGAGCGTGCCACAACGGCAGGCTTTACCCACGTGGCGTTTGGCGATCTGTTTCTCGAGGACGTGCGCCAGTACAGAGAGTCGAAGCTCGCGGGATCGGGCCTCACCCCCATTTTTCCCTTGTGGGGCCAACCCACGCCGGATCTTGCGAGGGCGATGCTAGCGGGCGGCTTACGGGCGAAAGTCACCTGCCTCAACCCTCGAGTCGTGAGTCGGTCTGTGGCCGGCCGGGAGTTCGATGCTGATTTTCTCGACGAGCTTCCGGAAACGGTCGATCCGTGTGGAGAACGGGGCGAATTCCACACATTTGCCTACGCGGGACCGATGTTCGATGCACCAATTGCGGTGACCAACGGCGAGATCGTGGAGCGGGACGGCTTCGTGTTTGCCGATCTGCTTCCTGTTTCCGATCTCGAATCCCGAACTCCCAATCCCGAATCCCGAGTCCGATGAACTACCCCACCCGCATCGTGTGTTTGACCGAAGAGACCACCGAGACGCTCTATCTTCTTGGTGAAGGCGATCGGGTCGTGGGCATCTCCGGATACACCGTTCGTCCTCCTGAGGCGCGGCAGAAGCCGAAGGTATCGGCATTCATCAGTGCAAAATTCGACAAGATAGAGGCGCTTCGCCCGGACTTGATTCTGGCCTTCTCGGATCTTCAGGCGGATATTGCGGCAGAGCTGATTCGGCGCGGCTGGAATGTTGTTGCGTTCAATCAACGATCGATCGCCGAGATTCTCCAAACGATCCTGATGATTGGGGGATTGGTGGGGCGCGAGTCGGAAGCTCAACGACTCGTCGGACAACTCGAGTCGGGCCTCGATCGGATCAGGGAATCAGCAGCGCTCTTCCCGCAACGGCCGCGCGTGTTCTTCGAGGAATGGGACGACCCGCTGATCTCTGGAATCCGGTGGGTTGACGAGCTCATCGACGTGGCGGGCGGCCGGCCGATCTTCCCAGAGCTCCGCGACCGCCCCCTCGCGCGCGATCGCATCGTGGCCCCCGACGTGGTCGCCGAACGCGATCCCGAGGTCATTGTCGCGTCGTGGTGCGGAAAGGCCGTGCGAAAGGCCACAATCTTCAACCGGAACGGCTGGGACCGCGTCAGCGCCATTCGCCACGGTCACGTATACGAAATCAAGTCGACATATATCCTGCAGCCCGGTCCGGCGGCCCTCACCGACGGCGTGCAACAGCTTCATCGACTGATCTCGCAGGCCACCGATCAGAAAGCACGGTCCAACCCTGTCTCGACCTAAACCATCACCTGGACGACACGAAGGTTTTTTTGCTACGACGAGACCAAGATTATGACCACGACGACACGAAGCACACGACGTAAAGCACTGGACTGTTCAGGGTGACCTGCGTGCTTCGTGGTTTTACCTGTTTTGTATTCTTTGTGCCTTCGCGGTTTCGATCGTTGGTGTTCTTCGTGTCTTGATGGTTGAGACTTGACGGTCACGACGCAAATTCAACAGGTACACAGCGCGGAATGATGTGGTGCTGGTAGGCTTCGTCCAAAAGTCGCTGCACGGCGCGCCGCCCACGCTCGCCGTAGTCCAGTGTGAGCTGATTGACGTACATACCGACAAAGCGGTCGGCTTTGGCGCGATCGAGACCCCGCCCGTACTGCATGGCGTGAGCAAGAGCCTCACTGCGATGATCGAGTCCGTACGCGATGCTGTCGTGAAGCAGTCCAGACAGGCGCGCGACGTGATGGGGCCCCAGATCACGACGAATGATGTTGCCGCCGAGCGGCAGCGGCAGCCCCTCCGTTCGTGCTGCCCACCACTCTCCCAGATCGACCACCTTCCGCAGGCCATCATTCTGGTACGTCAATTGACCTTCGTGGATGAGCAGGCCGGCATCTGCGCGGCCGTCGCGAACGGCCTCCTGGATCTGGTCGAACGGCATCACTTCGAATTGCACTGACGGGGCGTACAGTCGCAGCGTAAGAAAGGCGGTCGTCAGGAGCCCTGGTATGGCAACGCGAACGCCGTCAAGCGAGGCAGGAACTTCGGCCCGTGACACAACAATTGGACCGTACCGATCGCCCATGCTCGCCCCGTGTGGCAAGAGGAGATAGCGGTCGGTCAGGTGGGCATAGGCGTGGAAGGACACGGCTGTGATCTCGTACGTGCCCTCGAACGCCGCACGGTTGAGCGTCTCGATATCGGCGAGCACGTGCTCGATCTCGTACTCCGGAGCCGACACACGGCCGCTCGCCAGACCGTAGAACATGAACGCATCGTCGGAATCGGGACTGTGCGCGATTCGAATTTTCATGAGGATTGTTTCCGTTTTCGGTATCTGATGGCCATCCGAACCGGCCACTGACCACTGGCCACTACTTAGTCATCGTCTTCAGGCGCCGCGTATGGTGTTGAAACCTGCTTGACGACAATGGTCAGACCGAAAAGCACAAGGACGACAGCCCCTGTAAACCCGAGATAGACGCCAGACCCCATGCTCGTTTCCGGTGTTTGACCCGGCGCGATCTGGTCGACAATTGCGAGAGCCTGGGAACGAGCCCATGCCTGCTCGACGACAGCCCGCTTCATCCATTCGTAGGCCAGAAAGAGAATCCCAAGCGACGCGAGTCCCACCACGAGCAGTGGATGGCGGGAGTTTTTTCTCGTGTAAATACTGAGCGACGCGAGCAGGATCGCCGTCAGGCCGAGTCCAAGCACCCAGAACCCTGCCACATCCGGAACCCCACCGATCGGAATCTCGCCAAGGAACAGCCAGGGCAGAAAAGCACTGACAACGAGCAAAGTTCCCGCCACGAGTGCCACATAGTAGGCACGCATGCGATGTCGAGCGACTTGACGCATGGAGTCTGCGACCGTCATGGACGGCTTATTCGTCTTTCTTGTCCTTGTCGAACTGCTTGGAAAGCCATTCGAACAGTGCCGTCATGTCCATCGCGGGCGTCCGGAATTCCTGAGGTGTCATGACCTGCACCATGTCCCGATGGGTTGGTCCGCCAAACGGAACAGCCCGGCTGGTCAGCTCGTTCTTGAGGTTCGAGTCTGGGCCAAACAATCGGAGCGGTGGCGCTTTTCCGACAACGTCCACATAGGTGGAAAGCTTGAGTTTGTCAGAATCGAAGACAGGCTCAAAGAGTCCTGTCCGCTGGAATCTGAGGCGGATACGATCGAGCGAGACGCCCAATTGATCGGCGTTGACCGCTCCCTGGGGCGTCGTATCCGTCGAGCGTTTCTCGGGCGCGTCGCGCTGCTGCGCTGGCGGCGAAGGCTTGGGTTTTTGAGCGTCCTGGGCCACCACAGGCGACGCACAGGCAATCAGGCCGAGCACCAGGATGGTTCGCATGACTATTAGACGATGGAGCGGAAAGATGGGTCGGGTGTCTCGGATGCGAAGTCGTCAAACGCCGACCCGCTCCGGAGCGAACCCACGAGGCTGACAACCTGGGTAATAACCTCGTCGACTTCCGCCTCAGTGTTGAAGCGACTCAATCCGAAGCGAATCGATGCACGAGCCAGCTCATCACTTCGGCCGATCGCCTTCAGCACATGCGAGGGCTTGCGGAACGTTGTCGCAGAGGCGCATGCAGCCCCGGAAGACACCGCCACATCTTTCAATCCCGTCAGCAGGGCATCCCCATCGACCCCTTCGAAACTGAGGTTCAAGTTGTGTGCCAGTCGACGGGTGGTCGATCCATTGACGACAATTCCATCGAGCCGATCGGTCAGCGAGTGGTACAACCGATCGCGCCAGGCACCCAGCCGCGCTTGTTCTGCGGCCATTTCCTGCAAGCATACTGCCGCGGCGGCGCCAAAGCCCACGATTCCGGGAACGTTGAGCGTGCCGGAACGCAGTCCCAGTTCGTGACCTCCACCAAAGAAGATCGGGTGCAGCTCCGTGCGGCGTCGCACGTAGAGCGCGCCCACGCCCTTGGGACCGTACATCTTGTGCGCCGTCAGTGAGACCAGGTCTGCCTGCAACTGTTCCACGTCAAACGGCATCTTGCCCGCAGCCTGAGCCGCGTCAGAGTGAAACAGAATGCCACGCTCGCGCGTGGCGCGCCCGATCGATTCGAGCGGCTGCAGTACGCCAATTTCGTTGTTGGCGGCCATCACCGAGACCAGGACCGTATCGGGCCTGAGGGCCGCAGTCAATTGCTCGAGGTCAACGAGCCCGTCTGGTTGTACCGGAAGCCACGTGACATCGAATCCTTCTGCCTCGAGTTGACGACAGGGATCCAGCACGGCGACATGTTCGGTCACGACCGTGATGATGTGTCGGCCACGCGCACGGCTCGCCCGTGCCGCGCCCAGCACGGCCAGGTTGTTGGATTCCGTCGCACCGCTCGTAAAGACGATTTCCTTGGGACTTGCCCCAATCAGATCGCCCACTTGTCGGCGCGCCTGTTGAACCGCATCTGCCGCTCGCCATCCGAACTCGTGCGTCCGGCTCGACGCATTACCGAAATGCTCGGCAAAAAACGGGAGCATGGCATCGAGCACGCGCCGGTCAACCGGCGTGGTCGAATGGGCGTCCATGAAGACCGGCATAGGAAAGTGAGAAGTTACAAAATAGAAGATAGAAGCCAGAAGACAGAATTGAGAACCGAACGAAACTTCTAAGTTCTCACTTCTCAGTTCTAACTTCTAAGAAGCACCGCGGTCTGAACGGCCGTCCCCGTACCGTCAGAAGCAATTTCGGCAATCGTGCACGAACGTAGCGCGTCGAGAATCCGCTCCTTGATCCGCCACAGCGGATCGCGCACGTTGCACTTCGCGAATTGATCGCACTGTTCATCGTCGGTCGAACAGGCGGTGACCCGGAGCGGGCCGTCGATGGCCTGAATGACGTCCGCCACCGAGATGGCATCGGCCGGGCGGCTGAGCTGGTAGCCACCACGAGTGCCGTGATGCGATGACAGGAGGCCCGACCTGACGAGGCGCTGCAGGACCTTGGCCATCAGCTCAATCGGAATGTCGTACTGCTCGGCAATCTCCCGCGCGCTCGAGGCGGACCCATGGTCTGTCTTGAGGGCGAGATGCTTCATCGCCATCAGCGCGTAATCAGCCTTCTTTGAAAGCCTGAGCATGGGGAACTACTACCTATGGTATCGGTCGTCAGATACCCGGTCAATATTTGGGCTGACTCGGATCGATTCGGTCGATCCAGGCCAGAATTCCGCCGGTCAGATTCCTCACGCGCGGGAAGCCCGACGACCGCAGGAAGTCCGCAGCCTTGGCGGACCGCACGCCCGATTTGCAATGGACGACGATTTGCTTGCTGGGGTCGAGCTCGCCAACGCGGCGTGGCACCTCGCCAAGCGGGATCAACACGGTCCCGGGTATGCGTGCAATTTGAAACTCCTGCGGTTCGCGCACGTCGAGGACGAACAAATCGGGTTCATGCGCGTCCATCTTCTTCTTGAGTTCTTCGACCGTGATGTCGCGATCGCTCACCGAAGGTGTCTGATTGACAGGAGCCATGGGAGCCACCCCGCAAAACTGTTCGTAGTCGATGAGTTCCCGCACGGTTGGATGCGTGCCGCACACGGGGCAATCCGGATCCTTGCGGAGCTTCAGCTCTCGGAACCGCATCTTCAGCGCGTCGTAGATGAGAAAGCGGCCGATCAAGGGTTCGCCGATGCCCATGATCAGCTTGACCGCTTCAGTCGCCTGAATCGTTCCGACGACCCCAGGGAGCACACCGAGAACCCCGCCCTCGGCGCAACTGGGCACGAGCCCGGGAGGGGGCGGCTCGGGATAGAGGCAACGGTAGCAAGGGCCTTCCTTGACGCCAAACACCGACGCCTGTCCTTCGAATCGGAAAATGCTGCCGTACGCGTTCGGAATGCCGAGCAGCACGCACGCGTCATTCACGAGGTATCGGGTTGGAAAATTGTCGGTACCGTCGAGGATGACGTCGTAGCCCTTGAACAGATCCAAGGCGTTCTTGGAACTCAACGCCGTCTCGTACGTCACCACGTTGACGTTGGGATTGAGCGCGTTGAGGCGGTCCTTGGCCGATTGCAGCTTCGACCGACCGACGTCCGGTGTTCCGTGCAGAATCTGGCGCTGCAGGTTGCTGAAGTCCACTTCATCAAAATCGACAATTCCAATCGTCCCGACTCCGGCTGCCGCCAGGTACAGCGCGGCTGGCGAGCCGAGGCCACCGGCACCAATGCAGAGCACCTTGCCAGCCTTGAGCTTGCGCTGCCCTTCCATGCCGACCTCCGGCATGATCAGGTGACGGCTGTACCGCTTGACCTCGTCATTCGACAGCACCGGCTCGGCGGCGACATCCATTGCGCCTCCGGCAACCGACGGAACGATGCTGATCGTGTCGCCCGGACGGACGGGCGTCCGTTCCTTTTCAAGGTAGCGAATGTCTTCGTCGTTGATGTACACGTTGACGAAGCTCCGGAGACGCCCGTCTTCGTTGTACAGATGCTGCCGCAGGCCAGAGTGTTTCTTGGTAAGGTCTGCCAGAAGCTCTCCGACCGTCGCGCCATCAACCTCGACGCTTTCCTGCTTGTTGGTGAACGGTCGCAACGGGGTTGGAATCAGAATCCTGTTCGACATAAGGTCCTTCGGTTTAGCCTTCAGCCTTCAGCTATCAGCTTTCAACGGACGCAGTCGACGTTCGTCGAACTGCGACCGGTCGTCTCGTAATTGCCACACCGTCATGGCTGCAGGTTTTCCCTGCTCCACGGCCACGATAACGTACCAGAACGTCGGCCATGCATGATCAAGATCGTATTGCGACGGCCGCGCGGGCGCATCGGGATGCGAATGATAGAACCCGAGCAAATCGCCCCCAAGACGGCTTGCCGCCGCCTCGGCCTGCCTGTAGTCGGCCGGGCGCACCAGAAACCGCCGTCGGGGACCCTCTTCGGTCGTGTTGGGCAATTCGACAGCATGCTGAACGTTGCCCTCGCGTCCTACGAGCGCCCCGCAACACTCGTTCGGATATGTCTCGGTTCCATGCCGGCGAATCGCATCCTCGACGCCTGGCCCCAGCACGAGTTCCAGATTGCCCATCTTCACCGTCATGGTTCCGCGTCCCAGAATCTCTCGGACAAATACTTGTCTGCTGCATCGGGAAACACCGTGACGATCACACCGGATCCGATGCGCTCGGCCACCCTCACACACGCAGCGAGCGCCGCGCCGCTTGAAATACCGGCCAGCACGCCCTCTTCCTGGGCCATGCGACGCACGTACACATACGCATCCTCGGTGCTGACCCCCAGGTCTTCGTCTGCCAGCCGGTCGTCGTAAATGCCCGGCACGATCGCGCTCGCCATGTGTTTCAGCCCTTCGAGGCCGTGCATGGGCGAGTCGGGCTGGAACGAGATCAGCTTGATGGCTGGTTTCTCTTCACGTAGTCGCCGTCCCGTTCCCACAAACGTTCCGCTCGTTCCAAGGCCAGCCACAAAATGCGTGACCCGCCCCTTGGTCTGCTCCAGGATTTCGAGCGCCGTCGTGTCGTAGTGGGCGCGCCAGTTGCCGTCGTTGTTGTACTGATCCGGATAGAAATAGAGATCCGGATCGCTCGCGTAGAGCCTTCGCGCCTCTCTGATCGCACCGTCCGAGCCCTCGAGCGGACTCGTAAACACAAGCTCGGCACCGTACGCGTGGAGGATCCGCTTGCGCTCGTGGGTCACGTTCGATGGCACGCACAGACGCACACGGTAACCTCGAACGGCGCCAATCATCGCGTACGCGATTCCGGTATTGCCCGACGTGGCATCCAAAATGATCTTGCCGGGTCTGAGGGCTCCCGATTTCAGGCCCTCCAGCACCATCCGGTTTGCCGGCCGATCCTTGACCGATCCCCCCGGATTCTGCCATTCGGCCTTCGCGTACAGCTCGACGGATGGGAAGGGGCGCTCGAACTTCCTCAAGCGCAGAAGTGGTGTATTACCAATGAGATCGAGGAGGGATCCCGCCTCCTGTTCGCGCCCGGCTACCTGCACACTCATCGCCTTGGATATCCGACCAATCTAGTCCGAATTATAGCAGCCGCCAGCAACCCCTTCAAATCGTCGCTATCTGCCCGCAGGCCCTACCGACGCCGGGCGCATCCCGTCGGGCGTTCGCAGCTCGGTCGCACCCAGATTCAGCTTGCCGAGCTCGGGTTCGATTCTTGCCCGATCACCGGCGGCAACCACCAACAACTGCTCGGGGACGAGATGCTTTTGGGCCGCGGCTCGGACACCATCGGCGGTGATGCCGGCAAGCCGCCCGGCGAACTTCATGTAGTAATCGAGGCCAAGGTCGTAAATAAACAACGTCGCGGTACTCGATGTGACGCGCGAACTTGTCTCGAATTCCGACGGAAGCGAACGCACCAGCGATTCCTTGGCCAGGGTCAACTCTTCGGGCGTGAGCGTCGTCTCGCGCATGCGCCGAACTTCCTTGAAAATCTCTGTCACGGCGGGGGCCGTCACATCCGTACGAACACCAGATGCAATCAGAAATGGTCCCGCCGACCGTCGGAAGACGAACTGGGACGAGGCCCCGTACGTGTAGCCGTGTTGCTCGCGGAGGTTCAGGTTGATCCGACTCGAGAACAACCCGCCCAGCGCTTCGTTCATCACTCTTACCGATTCGTAGTCGGGCGTCGATCGCGGCACGCCTATCGAGGCAACCCGCAGCTGCGTCTGGGGAGCGCCCGGCCTGTCGACGATCACCACACGGGCTGCCGTCGTCGCAGGCTGTCCCAGCGACGGTTGGGCCGGCGTTCCCGACTGCCAGCTGCCGAATGCCTTCTCGGCCAGCACTTTCATTTCTTCGAGCGTGATCTGGCCCGATACGACCAGCGCAGCGTTGTTTGGCACGAGGTTCTGCGCCCAGAATTTCTGCAGATCGTCACGCGTCATCGCGCGGTTCGACGCTTCGGTGCCGAGCTCCGTGAACCCATACGCGTGTCCGTGCCCGTAGAGGGCGGCAGACATCGCCGCGTTGGCGGCAGCGCTCGGATTTTCCCGTTGCTGAACAAGGCTCGCCAACCGGCTGGCACGCTGTCGATCGATTTCGTCTGCAGGAAAAGAGGGGCGACGTGCAACATCCGCAACGAGGTCGACGAGCGCCGGGAACGTGCGTTTCAACGAGCTGGCGGTTATCTGCGTCGAGTCCATGGTCGACAAGGTGCCGAGCGAGCCACCAAGTTGTGCAACCTCGTCCGCAATCTGCAACGCCGTTCTACTCATCGTGCCTTCATCGAGCATGGCTGCCGTAAAGTTTGCCAGGCCGGGCTTATCGACCGGATTCGTGTCGCTGCCGGTTTTGAAGACCAGGGTGGCGGATACGATGGGCAGTCCGGGGCGCTCGCTGACGAGCACCGTAAACCCATTCGCAAGCTTGAACGACCCTGGCACTGGCAGTTGAACAGCCTTTGCTGCCGCGGGTTTCGGCTGCACGCTTCGCCAAGGCTCGTCGGGATTGCTCGACTCGACACCGGCGGTCTGCCCAAGTGCGTTGGCAGGCGGCGCCGGCACCGGCGCGCCAAGATCCGGCTCTCCCGCTATGCCGTGCACGACCACTCGGGTGTTCGACTGGAGTTGCTGCTGGGCAAAGGCCTTGATGCTGCCTGCTGTGACCGCACGAAATCTGGCGATGTCTTGTGACAGGTAGTCGGGCGTACCCAGGTAGTGGTTGTACTGATTCAACCGGTCGGCGACGCCGCGGAATCCGCCGAGTGTCTCGAGCCGCTGGATCATTCGTGTTTCGGTGATGTTTCGTGCCTGATCCACTTCGCTTGCTGCAGGGCCTCGTTCGCGAAAGCGAACCAACTCGGCGTCTATGGCCTTCTCAATCTCCTCCGCTGTGTGGCCGGGACGCGCTGTCGCCTCAATCTGAAAGACAGAGCCAAGGATCAGTGAATACTGCTGCGCAGTCACGTCCTGGGCGATTTGCTTCTCGTAGACGAGCGTCTTGTACAGGCGACTTGATTTACCGCCCCCCAGGACAATCGCTGCCAGGGTTAGGTCCGCATCACCGGACTTGAAAATCGGAGACGTCAGCCAGGCCATGTATACGCGCGGGAGTTCAACCCGATCCTTCACGACCGCTCGACGTTCGGTCGTGATCGGCGGCGTCTTCACGTCAATCTTTGGAACGGGGTTTCCGCGCTTGAGCGAGCCAAAGTACTTCTCGACGAGCCTGCGGGCAGCGGCCGGATCGAAGTCGCCAACGATTGCCAGGCTCGCGTTGTTTGGTGCGTAGTACAGGCGGAAAAAGTTCCGCACGTCCTCCAACTTGGCCGCCTGTATATCGGCGTGCGATCCAATGACGCTTGCGTAGTACGGATGATTCGACGGGAACAGCTGGTGGAACAACGCTTCTTCGACAATCCCGTATGGCTGGTTCTCGACGCTCTGCCGCCGTTCGTTCCGGACGACGTCCTGCTGATTGGAGAGCTTGGCCTGGTCGACCGTCTCGAGCAGGAACCCCATGCGATCGGACTCGAGCCATAGCGCCAGCTCGAGCTGATTGGCAGGGACCGTTTCGAAGTAGTTGGTGCGATCGAAGTCGGTGGTCCCGTTGAGATCGCTGCCACCAGCCCCTTCGAGTAGACGGAAATGCGAGTCGCCGGGAACGTGTTTCGAACCCTGGAACATCATGTGCTCGAAGAGATGCGCAAACCCCGTGCGCCCCGGTTCCTCATTTGCGGGCCCGACGTGATACCACAAGTTGACGGCTACGAGCGGCAGCCGGTGATCCTCGGAGAGAATTACGTCGAGACCATTGGGCAAGGTGAACTTCTCGAATTTCAACTGCGGCACATCAGCCACAGACGGAGACTGACTCGTCGTCACAGCAACGGTGACTGCCGCAATCAGCGTGACGACGATTGTGAGGCGTCCCAATTTCATAAACTGCTCCATCTATTTCTTGATTCGCCTGGGGCCCCGGCCTCCGCCGCAGGCACTCCCTAACCCACCTAACCCTTCGGAACCCTCCTAGCCCTTCTTTTTCCCGGGCGGATCCATCTGGAGGCTGGCCCAGAGATACCAGGACGCCACCGATCGATACGGCTGCCAGCGCTGGCCAATGGCAAGCATCTTATCCGCGGAGGGAGGTTTTCGCAGCCCGTACAGCCGTTGAATAGCTTTGACGATTCCCAGATCACCAACCGGCAACACATCAGGACGATGAAGCCGAAACATCAGAAACATCTCTGCCGTCCACCGTCCAATCCCTTTGACTTCGGTCAACGAGGCAATGACCTCCTCGTCGCCCATCGACTCGAGCCGATCCAGATCGAGCGTCCCCACGGACACGCGTTCGCACACATCGCGGATGTATGCGGACTTCTGCGTACTCAGGCCAACCTGCCGCAGTGTCGTCACCGGCACTGCCAGAATCTCCTGTGGAGTGGGATAACGGCCCGTTGGAAAGAGCGCCAGAAAGCGCCCGTAAATCGTCGCCGCTGCCTTGCCCGACAGTTGTTGCCACACGATTGATTCGATCATGGCCTGCAGCCCATGATCCCGCTGACCGTCGGCCAGACCACAGCGCCCGTACTGCGCGATCACGACCCGTAACCGCGGATCGCGCCGCATCAGAAGCCGTCGTGCCCGAGCGTAGTCGTCGGGTGTCATGCTTCGGCGACTGACACTTACACCAGCGGGTTGAGTTTTCATCTGAGTACAGCCGATAACGTGACCCGGGCGCGCACTTCCACATCACCGGCCACGATAGGCGTCGGCGGCGTTGCCGCAAGCGCTTCCTCGCGCATGCGAAGCGGTTGAGGAGGCTGAATCATGCCCCGCGATTCTTCGATGCGCCAGATCTGATCGATCCGCTGACCGGCTCCCGCGGCGGCGGATTCGGCACGCGCTCGTGCGTCGGCCACTGCCAGTTTGAGCGCCTCGCGCTCCGACGCTTCGCGCGATTTCAGGTCGAATCGAACACTCTGAATTGACGTAGCCCCCGAAGAACCAGATGCGTCAATGACATCACCTATCCGATCGAGTGCATCAATGGTGACCTCGATTGCATTGCGGGCAACGTAGCCCCGTAGTGTCTGCCGCCCGTTTACGTAATCGAATTCGGGCTGCAGATCGTATCCCACGGTTCTCATCGATGTCGGCGACATCCCTATTTGTTTGAGCCGCTCCTGAACGGTCGTCATGGCCTTGGCGTTCGTGCGCTGGGCTTCACTCGGGTTCTTTGCACGCGACTCGGCCGCAATCACGACAAATGCCCGATCCGGCGGCATTCGCACGACGCCCTCACCGTTGACGACCACCAGCGGTCTCCCTTGGGGACTCGTTGCGTCCTGGGCGGTTCCAATGGTCGGAAACAGCACCATCAAGAAGGCAAAGACGATTCGAGGGACGATTGTTGTTCCGGTCATGAAACATCCTTTGGGCAGGCTCTGACCTGTATGACGCCCGAGGTGACCCTGGCAGCCTTATCCCAGGGAGTACGCTACCCGAAAACCAATGCTGTAGGAGTAGCTGTCGACCGGCACCGGATGCCGGTAGGCGCAGCGCAGGAAATTGGTGTCGTCGTTGACCCAGGAACCCCCTCGGACCACGCGGAGTTGCCCGGTTTCCGGGCCAGGGGGGTTCAAGTACTGGCCGCGAGCATAGTAGTCGGGGGCATACCAGTCAGACACCCATTGCCACACGTTGCCGGCCATGTCGTGCACCTGGTAGCCGTTGGCGGGATATCCAGCGACCTCTTTCGTACTCTGGCTCAGCTTGAGACTTGGGTCGGTCAGATAGTTCGCGAGCGATGGATCGATGTCATCGCCCCAGGGGAAACGCTGGCGTTCGAGTCCGCCGCGTGCGGCTTTCTCCCATTCTGCCTCGCTCGGAAGCCGGAACGGTTTATCGGTACAGGACTGGAGCCAAGCGCAGTACGTCCTTGCGTCTTCAAATGTCACAAGCGTGACGGGGTGACGTCCCCGATTGCCCGGAGGCATGCCGTTGCTCCACGCGAACGGGGCTGCCAGCTCCCGGAATGCTTCTCGCTGTTCCGGCGGGACGACGACCGGCAGGTCGCGGATGCCTGGTGAACGATGGCCGGTGTCCCTTACAAAGCGGGCGTATTGTTCGTTTGTGACCGGGTGAACGCCGATGTGAAATTCATCCAGGTAAACTCGGTGCGAAGGACGCTCGTTTTCGCCGTGTTCGTCTGCCCCCATGATGAATTCGCCTGGAGGAATTCGCACCACCTGCGGCGCCGGATCGTCGCTCATCGGTCGGGACTCAACGCTGAAAAGGCGCTAAGTATAGCCTCGGTTGCGTTTCACGGGACGCGGATCGACGCGGATTTCGCGGATCTGGTTCAGATGCCGTCCACCCCGGCTCCCGGCCTGGCGAACGGCCGCGCTGTAGGCGCGCGCGGGAAGGATGATATTTTGATGGCCGTCATGGAATCGACCACCAGTGGCGAAGGCCCGATCCGAGGGCCGCTTGCAGGATTGACCGTCGTGGATCTGACGCGGGTGCTGTCCGGCCCGTACTGCACGATGCAGCTGGCCGACATGGGCGCGCGCGTGATCAAGATCGAGCGCCCCGGGCAGGGTGACGATACCCGCGGCTGGGGCCCGCCGTTCGTCCAGGGTGAGAGCGCGTACTTCATGAGCATCAACCGCAACAAGGAAAGTGTGACCCTGGACTTCAAGCACCCCGATGGACGGATCCTTCTCGATCAGCTCATCGCGCGTGCGGACATCGTCGTCGAGAACTTCCGGCCGGGAACGCTCGACTCGGTTGGCTTCGACTATCCGTCGTTGCAGCCCCGGTATCCCAGACTGGTCTACGCATCGATTTCAGGGTTCGGGCAGAACGGACCCCAACGTGACCGTCCCGGCTACGATGCCGTCGTACAGGGCGAAGGCGGGCTCATGAGCATCACCGGTGCTCCGGATGGTCCAGGGTACCGGCTCGGTGTGGCAATCGGGGATCTCGTCAGCGGCTTGTACGCCACACAAGGAATTCTTCTGGCGCTGTTCGCTCGCGAGCGAACGGGACGCGGGCAGTACGTCGATGTGGGGATGCTCGATTCGGTCGCGTCGCTGCTCACCTATCAGGCCGGGATCTACTTCGCGACCGGCACCCCATCCAAGCGCATGGGCAACCGGCATCCGTCGATCGTGCCCTACGAGGTGTTCGAAACGCGAGATGGCGACATCGTGCTGGCGGTCGGGAACGACGAGCTGTGGCGGCGGTTCTGCCGCGTCGCCGGGCTCGAACACCTGGCACAGGATGCCCGCTTCGTCACAAACCGCGACCGGGTGCTCAACTACGATGTGCTCCGCCCGCTCGTTGCCGAGAAATTTGCCGGCCGGTCGAGGGCTGACTGGTTGTCGGCACTGGGTGCTGCGGGAATTCCCGCCGGCGCCGTGCGCGATGTCGGTGAAGTCCTGACCGACGAACAGCTGATTGCCAGGTGCATGATCGAAGCGATCGAGCATCCGACGACAGGACTGGTCCGGGTCCTGGGCGTGCCGGTGAAACTTTCAAGCACTCCCGGCGCCGTTCATCGACCGCCGCCCCGGCTGGGAGAGCATACGGGGCCAGTGCTTCAGGAACTGGGGCTCGACGCGCCGCGCATCGATCAGCTGCGCCATGCCGGGGTGATCTGATCGCAACGTCTCGCTGAAAAACCGCAATGGAAATCTCGGAGATTCGAAAGCGTGTGTTGCAGGCCGTCGATCGGAGCCGGCGTGCGGCCGCCGAAAGACGAGTCCGAGCGGATGCCGCGTCGGCAGCGTACGAGCAATTCCTCGCGCAGGTTGCCACGCCACTTTTCAAGCAGTTTGCCAGCGTCCTCAAAGCAGAGGGCTACCCGTTCCAGGTGTTCACGCCGGGAGGGGGACTTCGGCTGGCATCCGACCGTGCATCGGAAGACTTCATCGAATTGAGTTTGGACGTGAGTGGTCCCTCCCCGGTCGTGCTGGGTCATGTGAACCGGGCGCGAGGTTCCCGGGTACTCGCCTCGGAGCGTCCGATTGGTGTTGGCGTGGCCGAGCTGACCGAACAGGACGTGCTCGAGTTTCTCGTGCAGGAAATTCAACCGTTCGTCGAGCGGTAGCGGGGAGTTATCAGTTATCAGTTATCAGTTATCAGTTATCAGTGGACTGAAAACTACTGAAAACTGACGACTGAAAACTGATGACTGATCTACGCCAGCCGTTCGACGAACGACGTGTCTACACCTTCGCGTCGAAGCTGGTTGAGGAATTCAGGACGGTCGGCTGCCTGCCGGTACGCTTCACGCGCGTCCACCACGCCGCTTTGAACGAATGCGACGAGCGCATCGTTGAGGGGGACCATCCCGTATCGTCGGCCGCTATCGAGAGCCAGCGGCAGTTGCGAGGTCTTGCCCTCGGCAATGAGGTTGGCGACCGAGCTCGTGTTCAGCAGCACTTCGCGCGCGGCCAAACGTCCACCACCAGTCTTTCGCACGAGCACCTGCGCCACGATTCCGCGCAGGGCCTCGGCCAGTTGGAGCTGAATTTTGGGGCGTCGCTCCGGTGTCGTCTGATCGATGATGCGATCGATCGCGGCTGTCGTCGTATGCGCCGACAGCGAGCCGATCACCAGATGACCCGATTCGGCGGCTGCGAGCGCCACGTTCAACAGCTCTGGGGTGCGTAGATCCTCGATGACGAGAACATCTGGATTCTCCCGCAGCGCGGTCCTGGCGGCGGCCACGAGCTCGTCGTTGTCACCACGGACTTCCCGCTGGCTGACGAGCGACGTCCGGCTCTCGTGAACGAACTTGATCTGACTCTCGAGCGTGATGACGTGGTCGCTTCGAGTACGATTGATCAGGTCGACAAACGCGGAAATCAGGGTGCTCTTGCCGCTCGAGCGCGGTCCGGTCACCAGCACGAGACCTTCGGCCTCCGCGCACAGTCCCTGGATCTCTCGTGACAGTCCGAGCTGCTCCGCCGAAATCGCGCGTGCCGGAATCATCCGAAAGATTCCGCCGGCACCGCGATGATCGCGGAAGCTCATGCACCGGATTCGACCCACGTCTGCCACGTCGCAGATCCATTCAGTGCCAACCCCGCTGCGGAGCACCTCACGATTGCGCTCGGGCATGATATCGAGGATGTGCGACTCCACTTCCGGCGCACTCAGTATTGCCTCTCCTTCGAGCAGGCTAATCTCACCGTCAACACGAATCGACGGCCGGGATCCCGAGACCAGATAGAGCGTCGACGCACCTCGCGCTGCGGCCACCCGCAAGAGCCGATCGAGTCCCGCCAGTTTTGGCGAGGCGACGCGCGGCGTCTGATCTCCGCGCACCTGACTCCGGGCGAGCGGCAACACAATGGCCGGGGTTTCTTCCAGCCCCGAACGTGGTGTCTGCACGCGCGAGGGCGGCACGGGCACCATCGTGACCGGAGGGATATCGGCTTCAACAGGGAACCGGTCTGTTCTGCGGCGGCGCGGTGTGGGTCGCGACTCGGCGGAGGGATCCTTCGAAGGCGTCGCCGTCGTGTCAGGAGCGAATCCAAAAGCCGGACCGGTGCTGTCCGTCGACGGACCTGGTTCCGGAGCTCCGGGCTTACTCTCCTGGGCCGGTTCGTCGGAACTTTCAACTTGCTGTTGATGCGGGGGCGCAATTGGAGTCGACTCGATCACCTCTGGTGACTCAGTCCTGGCTTCCGCGTGGGGCCCCATCGACACGAGAGGTATCTCCGTCACGGCCTCTTGCTCCTTCACTGGCGCAGCCGTCGCCAGAGGATCGATCACCTCGGCCACATGCGTGCCCCCTGTCCGCGATTTGCCTGCTTCCACTGCTGCACTCTGCCCAGAACGAGAACGATGCCGTCGAATTTCCATCCAGATGTCGTTGCCCCCTCGCGCCGCGACCACCGCAAAGCGCTCGTCAGGGACCGCGGAGCTCGGGTCGAGCTCCTGCTCCACTGCACCAAGTTCCTCAAGCGACTTCTCCGCGGCCGGCGAAATCAGCTGCCCAAGGATCCCTGAAATCGCTTCGAGGGTCAGCGTGCGCGACGACAGCTCCACTTGGCCGGATGCCGCAACAACGTAGGGACGCTCACCAACGTGCAGGACGAGCGCGTCCCCATCAGCACGAACGATGGCGGTCAACAGAGATTCGACGAGGGCCACGGCTAAACAATCTCCTTACGGGTTTGGCGGGCAGACCGCGACCGAAATCTGGAGCCGTCTCGGAATTTGTCGGCGCAAACCGCACGTGCCAGTAGGTGAAACCTACTTACTCTTGTTCGTCTGGGCCGATTGATCCGTCTCATAAATGCGCAGAAGTTCAACGAGCTTGTACCCTCGTGTTTGATAGGGCGGAATGATCCGCTCGGTCCTGAGATACTGGACCATCCCCTCGTCACTGTAGTCAGCCGGTCCGACATCCTCGTCGCCGGCCAATCGTCCCGCCAGGTCGGCAAGCGACAACGCCTTTTCTGTCACAACCCGGGTGGCGGGCAGGAACCCGAAACGGCGTCCAGGCTCTTTTCGAGACCGCATCTCAAACCGCACGAATATCTCATTGCTCACGAAATTGTAGTCGGCCTCGGAGCGGGTCGACGGGGCATCCTCGACACGAATCGCAACAACGTCTTCCATCCGCCGCAACTTTTCCAGGACGATCTGGGTAAACGTTCCTTCACCAGACCAGGCGGTACTATCGACTTCCATCCGCAGCCTTTTTTGCCGAGTGCAGGGCAAGAAAACCACCCAGCACCGGCAGCACGACCAGCCAATCGAAGCCTCGTGCCTTCAGCATCCGCGCCACCTCCCGGCTTCCCGGATACGTGCGAAGCGATTGCGGAATATAACGATACGTATCCGGATCACCATGCAGCAGCACACCTAGTATTGATCCGACGATGGTGAGATAGGTGAAGTAGATACGACGAAGCAAGGGATTCTCGGGCCGATCGAAATCGAGCGAGAGAAATCGACCGCCCGGGCGGAGAACCCTTCCGATTTCGTCCAGCGCGGGTGCCAGCTCGGGCACGTTGCGAATTCCGTAGCCGGTCGTCACCACGTCGAATGATGCAGCCTGAAATGGCAATGCCAGCATGTCGCCTTGTACAAACCGCGGCCCAGCTCCCGATCGCTTGATGGCCGCAAGTTCGAGCATTCGCTTTGTAACGTCGAGACCAACGACGGTCCTGGCTTCCGCGGCAGCGAGAAAGGCCAGGTCTCCAGTACCGGTTGCCAGGTCCAGCACGCGCGCTTCACCGTACAGCGCAGCCTCGCCGATGAGCCGGCGCTTCCACCGGCGATCCTGGCCATAAGACAGGACAACTGTAATGAGATCGTAGCGGTCGGCGATGCGGTCAAAGAGTCGGCGGACGTATCGACTCTTGCCTGCCGGCGTAGATAGAGCCTGTTTGAGCGAGATGGTTGTCAGTCCCCTGACGCGTGCGCGACTCCAGCGGGCACAACTTCGATCGTACCCTTCATCATAGCCGCGTGCAGGGTGCAGACGTATGTGAAACGACCCGGCTTTTCGGGGACCTGAACGACCATCGAGGTGCTTTCCTCATCGTGCACGAGCGGCGTGGCGACCTTCCAGTCACGGACGGCAAAGTCGTGAACAAAGCCCCGGTCTTTGTTCACCAGGTTGATCCGAAGGCGCTCTCCTGCCGCGACCTTGATCACCGGGTTGGACGATGATTCGTTACCAACGTAGTAGGCCAGGTTTCGGACGGTCAGAGAGACTTCCTGCTGTGGCTTGAGTCCGGTACCGAACGGCAGCAACGCACAGGCACCAAGAGCCAGAACAAGTCCGGCGGTTGCTGCCATGCGTGTCCCAAACTTCATGATCAAATCCCCCCACGTCCGGTTGAAGCCGGACGCTGCATACGACTCCTAGTCGACTATGTCGACTCGTTGTGTCCGGCTTCAGCCGGACGTCAACCAATCAACATCCCGGTTGTGTACATCAC
>DATBJG010000418.1:0-3042 GCA_036556585.1 Vicinamibacterales bacterium | reverse complement strand
GCGCGTTCACTATACACTCATTCGGACTTCGGGCCGCCGCGTGCCGCCAGGGAGTTGTCCTTCCCGGTTACCCGATTGCGAGGATCTCGCGCAGGTTCCGGTACTGTTCGCCGAGGTCGAGACCGTAACCCACGACGAAGCGATCTTCAATGGTGAAACCGACATAGTCGACCTTGACATCGATCTGGCGTCGTGACGGCTTGCTCAGCAGGCACGCCGTCCGCAGGCTCCGCGGATCGCGGGCCCGGAGAATGTCCTGCAGGTATGTCAGCGTCAAACCCGTATCGACGATGTCTTCAACGATGATGACGTGGCGCCCTTGAAGACCAGAGTCGAGATCCTTGAGCAGCCGTACTTCACCCGAAGATGTCGTGCCCTTGGCATAGCTTGAGACGGCAATGAAATCGAGAGAGACTGGTCCCGACATCGCGCGCGCGAGATCGGAGAGAAACATGAACGCACCCTTGAGAACCGCGACCAGATGCAGCTCGTCGGTCGGCGCGTAGTCGCGTCTGATTTCGGCGGCCAGCTCCTGGACGCGCGTGTGGATTTGCGCAGCGGTCAGAAGAACGGTGGGTGTGGACGCGTCAGGAACGGTCATGAGGACGGCACATCGGAACCGAGTCTGACTCCTGGTGAAAACCGGGGCGAAGAGTAGCACGAGTCCGAACGTCTATGAAGCGATTCGAGATCATTACGGAAGCCGACGCGCGGATGCTGGATCTTGGAACGACCGTGATGTTAACGCCGAACGGCCACATCACGCCGCTCGCGCAGGATACGCTGCGTTCCCGAAGAATCATCGTCATTCGTGACGATCAGCTGAATGTGCTCGACGCGGCGCTGAAACCGGTTGCGCCGATCAAGATCGTTGCAATGGGCAGCGACCACACCGGACTGTCGCTTAAGCAGCGGCTTGCGGCCCGGCTGCGCTCGGCCGGCGTCACCGTACAGGACCTGGGGACTCACGACCAGACTCCCGTGGATTACCCGGATATTGCCGCCGCGGTGGGACGTGCGGTGGCGTCTGGTGAAGCCGAAGGCGGGGTCGTTATCGACGGGGGAGGGCTCGGTTCGGCGATTGCGGCAAACAAGATCGACGGAATTCGCGCGGCCATGTGCACCGATGAAACGACCGCCCGGTATTCGCGCGAACACAATGGCGCAAACGTCCTATGCCTTGGGGCCTCGCTCCTCGCGCCTGACCAGGCGATGGCAATTGTGGAGGTCTGGATGAGGACCGCCATGACGGAACCGCGCTACGTCCGTCGTCTGGCAAAGATCCAGGCTTTGGAGCGGGGACGCCGGTAGGATGCGGCCCGATCAACTTCGTCAGCTCGTTCAGACGATCGTCGAGGATATCGCTGCGGCCCAGACGCGCCCGCCTGGCGGTTCGTGTGCCTGTCATTCGGTGCTGGTCGAATGCTGTCCCGAACGCCTCCGGCCGGTTCTTGACGCCGGGGCGTCGCGATTAGGCCTCCATGCCAGCGGAAGCGTTCCCGGTGATGTCGCGGGCCTGATCGATCACACATTGCTGAGAGCGGATGCATCACAAGCCGATATTGAAGCGCTCTGTGAGGAGGCGGGGCGGTTGGGATTTGCGTCGGTCTGCGTGAACCCCACCTGGGTCGCTTACTCAGCTCGTCTGTTGAAAGGTGCTCGCGTGCGAGTCTGCTCCGTCGTCGGATTTCCACTGGGTGCGACGACACCGGACGTCAAGAACTACGAGACCAGGCGGGCAATTTTCGACGGCGCTGCAGAAATCGACATGGTCATTAACGTGGGCGCGCTCAAGTCAGGTGCGCTGCGGATCGTCGAACGGGACATCGAAGCGGTGACCGGCCCGTGCCGGGATTGCGGCGCGTTGAGCAAGGTCATTATCGAGGCTGCGCTCCTGACAGACGAAGAAAAGGTGGCGGCTTGTACGATTGCCAAGGCAGCCGGTGCGGACTACGTGAAAACCTCCACCGGATTTGGTCCTGGCGGCGCCACGGTGGCCGATGTTGCCCTCATGCGCCGAGTCGTCGGACCGGACATCGGCGTGAAGGCGGCTGGCGGTGTGCGAGATTTCGAGTCGGTCAAGGCTTTAGTGGCGGCCGGCGCCACTCGCATTGGCGCAAGCGCCGGCGTGAAGATTGTTCACCAATCCAAAGGAGAAGCGTCACAAGAAACTCGACCGTCGAGCTATTAGGCGGGAAGCAGGAGTGCCCGATGAATGAGATGACGAGGCAACGGCTCTGGCTGATTGTCGTGCTCGTGCTGGGTATCATCGCAGCGTCGCAGTTTGTGAGCAACCGCAACCTTCGAGCCGAGCTGAATCGAACCCAGGCCGAAGTGACCGGCTTACGCGAACAGATGGACGCGCGAGCGCGCCAGGTTGCGGCCGACATGCTGGGCCAGCGGCGGCACGAGCTCATCGCGGCAGGGCAGTGGCTGCACGCCTTCTATCAGGCCGAGGAGGGCCTCAAGCGGCCCGAAGGCTTGTGGATCGACGGACACCCCGACTTTGAGGGGCTCGGTGCCTGGCTCTTTGACGTCTATCTCGCCGAGCGGTTCGCCGGGGCGACCGATGAAGCCGCACGGCAGAAGGTCGCCGAGGGAATCAAACAAAGTGAGGAGTGGCGCCGGAAGCATCCGGTTAAATGACCGGCGTTGGAGAATCCCGAAAGATCTCGAGCGTTGGAGCCGCGTCGCCATAATCAGGGGAGAGTGCCGTCTTGTCTCGGTCAGTAATACGTGAGCGTTTCAATCCCGGTCCCGGCGCGGAAGTTGTCGACGACCTGCGCCTTTTTCAGATCGATCACCGAAACGGTGCCATCGCCATGATTAGCGACAAGCACTGTATTGCCGTCAGCCGAGAAGGCGAATCCCATCGGGCTCGCCCCGACCTTGAGCACCTGCTGCGACCCGCGGAGATTTGACGCATTGAGAATGGTGACCATCGAGCCCACCATGGTCATCAATGTGCGACCGTCCGGTGAAAAGTACGCCTTGTAGCCGCCACCGGTCTGGTTCATCAGCGTTATGCGATCGACCACGCGA
>DATBJG010000417.1:0-3756 GCA_036556585.1 Vicinamibacterales bacterium | reverse complement strand
AGCCGCGCGGCCTTCTGGGCCGGATAAAACCCGAAGAACACGCCGGTCGCGGCGGCAAAGCCGAACGCCATGGCCACGGCGCCCGGTGGGACTTCTGCAGGCCAGGCGAGAAACCTCGTCATCCCTTCCGCGACGGCAAATCCCAGGGCGATGCCAACCCCACCTCCCAGCAGGCTCAGGACGATGGCTTCGACGAGAAACTGGAGGAGGACGTCGCGATTCCGGGCGCCAACGGCCATGCGCAGCCCGATCTCGCGCGTGCGTTCGGTAACTGAGACCAGCATGATGTTCATGATGCCGATCCCACCAACGATGAGCGATACGCCAGCAATGCCGGCCAGTAGTGTCGTGAACGTGCCCATGGCCTGCGTTCGAATGTCCGCCATCTCCTCGAGCGTGCGGACGGTAAAGTCGTCATCTTCACCGGGAACGATTTTGTGCTGCGAGCGCAGCGCCAGCGCGACATCGTCTGCCACCGTTGATGTCGAACCTGCGGAGGCTGCCGAAATGGTGATCTCGTGGATGAAGTTGATCCCCATGAGCTTCTTCTGCACGGTGGTATACGGTGCGAAGATCGTGTCGTCCATGTCGTCGCTCATGGCCGCCTGACCCTTGCGCGCCATGACGCCGATCACCTTGAAGGGCTGATTCCGGATACGAATGATCTGCCCCACGGGATCGGCATCGACGCCAAACAGGCGCTCGTTGACGGTCGCTCCGAGCACGGCGACCTTGGCCGAGCCATTCACGTCCTGTGGGCTGAAAAAGGCACCGGTGCGGACGGGCCACGCCCGAATCAACGGAAAGTCCACATCCGTGCCCTGAATTCGCGTGAACCAGTTCTGGTTGCTGGCCACGACCTGGGTCCGCTGGTTCACACCGGCGGCAAGGTACTGAATGCCAGGAACCAGCTGCCGCAGGGCGTCGGCGTCATCTATCGTCAACGTACTGGCAGCACCCGAGCCCTGACGCACACCACCAAACGTAAAGTTCCCGGCGCGCACGATAATCATGTTCGTGCCCGCCCCCTTGATTTGATTTTCGATCACCGACTGCGCACCGTTCCCCATGGCAACGAGCGTGATCACCGCCGAGACACCAATGATCATGCCCAGCATGGTAAGCGCCGTGCGCATCTTGTTGCGCCCGAGCGCCTTTAGCGCGATCCGTAACGTCATGAACAGTGACATCTCGCTCCGTTGAACAGGAGATCAGGAGATCATTTAAACAGGAGACCAGGAGCAAAACTATTTGGAACAGGAGACTCGGAGGCCAGGAGTAAAAACTATTTGAACAGGAGATTAAGAGACCAGGAGTAAACGATTGTTATCTCCTGATCTTCTAATCTCTTGTTTGCTCTTATTGTTCTCCTGATCTCCTGATCTCCTGATCTCCTGATCTCCTGTTTTGATCTTCTTCTTTTTGTTCTCCTGGTCTCCCGCCCTCCTGTTCTAATTTCTCCTGATCTCCTGTTAGGTCGTGACGGGGAGGGCCGTCAGTTCGTCCTCCGCCCGCCTGTGTGTCGTGACGGGCTCATCTCGAAGGATGCGGCCGTCGCGGAAGGCGATGATTCGGCCCGCGTACTCCGCGATATCCGGCTCGTGCGTGATCAGAAGAATGGTAATGCCCCGTTCCCGATTGAGCTTCTGAAAGATCCCCATCACCTCGATGCTCGTTCGCGTATCGAGATTGCCCGTAGGTTCATCGGCCAGCAGAATAGCCGGCTCGTTGATGAGCGCTCGCGCGATCGCCACGCGTTGCTGCTGACCACCCGAAAGCTGGTTGGGGTAGTGGCGGGCCCGATCGGCCAGGCCGACTGCGCAGAGGGCAGCCATCGCACGCTTCTGTCGCTCTGACGCCCGCTTTGCCGCCCCGTCGTAGAGCAGTGGCAGCTCGACGTTGTCGAGCGCGGTGGTGCGCGCCAGCAGATTGAAGCCTTGGAAGACAAAGCCGATCTTCTTGTTGCGCACCGCAGCCAGCTCGTCCCGGCTCAGCGTCGAAACGTCGCGACCGTCCAGCAGATACGTACCAGAGGTCGGTCGATCCAGGCACCCGAGAATGTGCATGAACGTGGATTTTCCAGATCCTGATGGACCGGTCGCAGCCACAAACTCTCCGGCGGCGACATTGACGGTGACGCCGCGAAGAGCCTCGACCTTGACCTCCCCGACCACATAGGTCTTGGTAAGCTGGCTGATAGAAATGAGAGGAGCGCGCTCAGAAACCACGTCCGCCGCCACCTCGGCCGCCGCCGCCTCCGGGGAAGCCGCCACCCGGGAACCCACCACGACCGGGCTGTTGGAACAGCGGGCCAACACCGGTCGAAGGTCGGGTTTCAGTAGTGCCAAGGTTCACGTTCGTCACGAGTTCGGTCCCGAGTTCGATATTTCCTTCGAGCAGTTCGGTGGCCTGGCCGTCGCTGATACCCAGACGCACGCGAATGGGTTTGAGCTCGTTGTTGGTGAAGATCCAGACGCGACCGACCGTTTCGACCTGTGGCAGTGGACCAAACAGGGCGTCGATCGTTGTCGCTTGGGGATTCCTTGCGGTCAACGACTGCATTCCGGCGCGCGAATTCCCGCTGGCCGGGCTGTCTCCGCCTTGACGGCCCCGTGAGCTTTCGGACGCGGACCTCTCTTCCGGATTGAACCCCCGCGCTCGCAAACGTTCGAGGAGCCGCTCCCGTTCTTCCGGTGGCAATCCTTGAAGCCGTTCAGCCAATCGTCCTCGTCCGCCACCGTCACCGAACCCACGTCCCGCGGTCTGACCCGTTGCGTCTCCGCGTCCTGCGTCCCCGCGACGCCCTTCGCCATTTCCAGTGGCTGCGTCTCCCCGACCTTCCCCATTGCCGTTGCTCGGAGCTGGTTTTGCAGAAGGCGGTTGCGGCGCAGCCGATGCCGGGGCAGGTGGTGAGGTCTGCTCGCGTTCTGGGCGGGTCTGAAGACCCGCCCCTACGGAAGAAGGAGGGGGCTGCCCGAGGGCGGTGTAGATCTCGGTCGTCGGGCGGAATCTCAGTGCCGCGTTCGGGACTCGGACCACGTTGGTGCGCCGCGCGATCTCGACGTTCACGTTGGCCGTCATCCCCGGCTTGAGCTTGAGCTCGGGGTTGGGCACATCGATCACGGTTGCGTACGTCACAACGTTTTGTTGCACGATTGGCTGAAGTCTCACCTGCGAGACGGTTCCGACGAAGTCCTCGGTGGGGTAAGCATCAACGCGAAAACTGACGCGCTGGCCGGGTCGAATCCGTCCGACATCCGACTCGTCGAGGTTGGCCACGACCTGCATTTTCGTCAAGTCTGCCGCGAGGACAAATAGTGTCGGTGCCTGCATGCTGGCGGCGACGGTCTGCCCGACGTCGACGTTCCGCGAGATGACGAGACCGTCGATCGGCGCCTCGATGACGGTGTGCTGCAGGTTGACTTCGTTCTGATTGAGCGACGCGCGCGCCTGCGTGACCTGCGCTTCGGCCGAGCGAAGCTGGGCCTCGGCCGACCGGACGGTCACCTCGGCCGCATCGAGCTCGCTCTTCGGCAGCAGCTGCCGCGCGGAGAGCTCCCGCGCGCGCACGGCCTTGGTCTGCGCATCATCGAGCGCCACTTTCAGCCGTTCGACGTCCGCCTGCGCGCGAAGCAGATTGGCGCGGGCCTGCTCGATCTGCGTCTGGAAGAGCGAGGGGTCGAGGCGGGCGAGCACCTGCCCCTTCTTGACGAGCGAGTTGAAGTCGGCGTAGAGCTGCTGAATGGTGCCGGACAC
>DATBJG010000416.1:0-3972 GCA_036556585.1 Vicinamibacterales bacterium | reverse complement strand
TTTGTCAGCTCCTCCATCGCGCGGTTGATGGGCGCGATATCGTTTGCTGCCATCGCTTTCTTGAGCTCGTCAACGGCGTGCTGAACCGCATCGCGCTCGGCAGGTGGCAACTTCTCGCCGGCGTCCTGGAGCATCCGTTCTGCGCCGTACACGGCCTGATCGGCGCGGTTGCGCGTTTCGATCTCCTCGCGCCGACGCTTGTCCTCATCGGCATGCGATTCCGCCTCTTTCATCATCCGATCGACCTCGTCCTTGCTGAGGCCGCTTGACGCGGTAATCGTAATCTTCTGCTCCTTGCCCGTCCCCAAATCCTTCGCCGAGACATTCACGATGCCGTTGGCATCGATATCGAACGTCACCTCGATTTGCGGCACACCCCGCGGCGCTGGAGGCAGCCCGACCAGATGGAAACGGCCGAGCGTCCGATTGTCGCGCGCGAGAGGACGTTCGCCCTGAAGGACGTGGACTTCCACGCTCGTCTGGTTGTCCGCGGCGGTGGAAAAGATTTCACTCTTGCGCGTAGGAATCGTCGTATTGCGCGAAATCAACGTCGTCATCACCCCGCCAAGCGTTTCGATCCCAAGCGAGAGCGGCGTCACATCGAGCAAGAGCAGATCTTTTACTTCTCCCGCAAGTACGCCCGCCTGAACCGCCGCACCAACGGCCACAACTTCGTCGGGATTGACGCCCTTGTGCGGCTCCTTGCCGAACAACTCGCGTACGAGCTGCTGCACGCGAGGAATGCGGGTCGAGCCGCCAACCAGCACGACCTCTTCGATCTTGGATGCATCGAGTCCTGCATCGCTCAAGGCCTGCTTGGATGGTCCGATCGTCTTCTGCAGAAGATCCTCGACGAGCTGCTCGAACTTCGCTCGCGTGAGCTTCATGGCGAGATGTTTAGGCCCGCTCTGATCGGCAGTAATAAACGGCAGGCTGATGTCGGTCTCCATCACGGTGGAGAGCTCCATCTTTGCTTTTTCAGCGGCTTCCTTCAGACGCTGCAACGCCATGCGATCCTTGCCGAGGTCGATCCCATCGCTCTTTCTGAACTCGGCAATGATCCAGTCGATGATCCGTTGATCGAGGTTGTCGCCGCCGAGATGGGTGTCGCCATTGGTCGACTTGACCTCGACCACACCTTCACCAACTTCGAGGATTGAGATATCGAACGTGCCGCCGCCGAAGTCGTAGACGGCAATCGTCTCGTCCTTTTTCTTGTCCAGGCCGTACGCGAGCGCTGCGGCAGTCGGCTCGTTCACGATCCGCATCACTTCGAGCCCCGCAATCTGTCCGGCATCTTTGGTTGCCTGCCGTTGAGCGTCGTTGAAGTACGCCGGCACCGTGATCACCGCCTTGGAGACGGGCTGGCCCAGATATTCTTCGGCCGCCTGCTTCAGCTTTTGCAGCACCATGGCGGCGACTTCCGGCGGCGAGTACTCTTTGTCCCCCGCGTTAATCCGCGCGTCACCGTTGGTCGCACGGACGACGCGGTAGGGGACCATCTTCATTTCCTCGCTGACCTCGTCGTACTTGCGTCCCATGAATCGCTTGATCGAGAACACCGTGTTTTCAGGGTTGGTGACGGCCTGACGCTTGGCCACCTGTCCAACCAGGCGCTCTCCAGTCTTGGTAAAGGCCACCACGGAGGGAGTCAGCCGACTCCCTTCTGGGTTGGTAATGACGGTCGGCTCACCACCTTCCATCACGGCCACTACCGAGTTCGTCGTGCCGAGGTCGATGCCAATGATCTTGCTCATGCGTGAAATCCTCTTGAAAGATCGGCTTTCGGCTCTCGGCTTTCGGCTCTCGACTTTCGCGGAGCCCTCTGCAGAGCTGAAAGCCAGAACCAAAAGCTGAGCGAGTGTCTTCTCTTATGACGGCTCTATTATGAAATGTGAGTCTCCCAATAGCAATCATGAGCGCGGTTTGACATCCTTTGACCGCCGTAACTGCTCAATATACGTGGGCTTACCGTTGCATGCTATACTCGCCAATAGCCTGCCTCCTCGGGTTTGCGGTTGTCGGTCGGCACCGTGCGCCGCTATGCCCCTTGAGGAACATCATGCCTCGCCCCTCTTTGCTCGTCCTTCTTGGGGTCTTCTGTACCAGCGCGTTGCTGGGCCATGCTCAGCAGCCAGAGCCAGCGCCGCCGGCACCGCCAGCACACGTCGCCTTTGTTGATGGCGCGGCAACCCTCGAACGCGACGGCGAAGTCGACTCGGTCGAATCCGGCATCCCGCTCGTCGACGGGGATCGCCTCGAGACGACCAGCGGTCGGCTCGAGCTCTTGTTCGAGGATGGGTCGACAGTCTATGTCGACGAGTTCTCGCGACTCGATGTCCTGTCCGCCAGGTTTCTGCGTCTGGTAACGGGAAGGCTCACATTTGAAGTCTCTAACATCGGAGCTGTTCCCGCGAGCGTGTTGTACGAGCTGGACACGCCAGCAGCCTCCGTCGCTCTCAGCAGTCCCGGAGAGTACAGGATAGTTGCGCAAGAGGATCGCTTTCGCGGCGTTGGTGGCGCCGGTGCCGTGGAACCCACGGTCACGACTGTCGAAGTCGTGCGCGGCACCGTCACGTTGACCAGTGATGTCGGGCGTACAGACCTGCGAGCGGGCGAGCAATCCACTGTGCGTAACGGCGAACCCCCTGGTTTCCCAGTACGGTTCAACTCGGCGCAGTGGACTCCATTCGGTCACTGGGTTGAGCTTCGTCGAAGCGAGCGACGAGAAGTCAGCGCTTCGCGGCCGTACCTCCCATCGGACGTGCAGGCGTACGCCACCGAGTTCGATCGCAACGGAACCTGGGGCGTCGAGCCAGAGGTGGGAACGGTCTGGTATCCCACCGTCGGTGGAGGATGGCGACCGTACTACAACGGTCGGTGGTCATGGATCCCGCGATACGGCTGGACCTGGGTTGGACACGATGCCTGGTCCTGGCCGACCCATCACTACGGACGCTGGGGTCTCAACACGCGTGGAAGCTGGTACTGGATTCCGGGGCGTCAATGGAGCCCCGCCGCGGTGAGCTGGGCGGTCGGGTCCAGCTTCGTGAGCTGGTGCCCTCTTGGATTCAACGGCCAGCCGGTCGTTGGCTTCTCGAACGGCCCATCGTACGTGTACAACCGCGTGTTCGATCCTGACTTCGCGTGGACGACCATTCCGGGTCACGCGTTTGGCACGCCGGTCGTGGCGGGCAGAATTGCGTTTGCGGGTCGTCGATGGGTTGACCAGCATCGTGAGCCGTATGTGCTTCAACACTACGCGCCGCGTGGCCGGGGCGGTAACCGATTTACGTCGCGGCGCGGTGGTCCGGAGTTCACATCGCGACGGCCGGGTCCCGGGCAAGGTCCTCGTGGTAATCGCGTCGGCCCCGAAGGCCAACGACTCGATGTTCCGGGACGAAACCAGGCCGCCGTCGATCCGCCAACACGATATGCCGTGCCACGTTCGAGCATAGGGATGCCAGCGACATCGTTGCCGCCTGCTGGCCAACGACCTGACGTCAGTAGACCTCGTGTCATGACGCCACGAGGTGTTTTCACGCCGACGCCTGCACCATCGCCACAGATAGGTATCGGCTCACCATTCCCGCCGATGCCTGGACCCGGCGCTTTGCCGCAGACCCGTTACGGCATTCCGCCCGCGCTGCCGCCCTTGATGCCTTCCCCGGCTCACAACCCGCCGGTTGCGGATACGTCGCGTGAGGCTCCGAGCGCGGCGTCAGGGGATCGGAGTTCCTCGGGACGCACGGCCGTACCCAGATCGCAATCGCCGTCTGGCTCGCAGTCCGGGTCATCATCGACTCAGGGCCGAAGATCTGCCGGGGTTTCCGCGCCCAGCAGTAGCGGCAGCGGATCAGGGTCGGTTCGCACCAGATCACGGTAGTCTCGGATGTCCAATTACGTCGTTCGCGTCGCCCGCCACGCCGTCGTTGCCGCACTCTTTTGCACGGCGGCGTTGCTGGGTGTCGT
>DATBJG010000415.1:0-64662 GCA_036556585.1 Vicinamibacterales bacterium | reverse complement strand
GAATACGAGGGTCACGGAAAAGCCGGCCAGGAAATGCGGGAGAGTATAAGGTACGCCCTCGAAGAACAATCCATACACAATTCTCACCGCAAATAGCGCGACAAACGCAAATACAGGGAACAGTGCGGACAAGATGCGCTCGAGGACTGAACCCTTCATTCGGCGGGACCAATATGCGGCGAGGGCGCCGACGAATGGCAGCACCAGATATGGGATGGCCAGGAACTGGAATCTGGTTTTGTCAAAAGGCAACCAGATGAGCACCCAATAGAATCCGAAAAACAACAGACAGGATGCTGCTCCAGGCAACCACACCTTCTTGATATCGTCCGCGGTCGCGACGTTCGCACCGTAGCCAGCGGATCTGAGTTTGAGCATCTTGGGGACCATCGCTCCTGCGCCTTTCGCATTGGCAGCCGTGACCGCCGTCGACGACTGAGGGTTGAGCCAGGCATCGACGGCGCCCGCCACGAGATCGACGGCCGTGCGGAACGAGGCTGGCTGAGCGGCCAGCAATTCCGCGAGCTCCCGGCCATAGCGGCGACGCCAGGCCGGCGGATAGAGCCGAATCAGCCAGGTCACGCCTTCGCCAGCCGCCTCTGGCCGACCTTCGCCACTGACTGTATGCTGGCGAGCCGCGCGCGCAGCGCTTTCGCACCGACCGCGGTGAGCTGGTAGGGATTGCGCCGGTCCTCCGTGTCCAGCCCCTCGATCAGGCCACGCGATTCGAGCCTGGCGATCGCGCCGTAGAGCGATCCTGGCCCGAAGCGCACGCCTGCGAAGGACGCGATGTCTTCGGTGATCGCGTAGCCGTGCTTGGGACCGTCGGCGAGGCTGACGAGGATCAGCAGTGCCGGCTCACCGAACCGGCCGAACTCCTCGAGATCCGCAACGTCATCACGGCGTGCCATACTCCGTCCTCAGTAATACTGTTAGCGTAGTATTACTGTAAACGTAGTATAGTGTCAAGCTGGAATTCGACTCACTGACTTCGGCACAATGGGCCGCCAGAATTGCGCCCGATAAGGCTGACCCGCTTCACTGTCTCACCGCGCAGGTGCAGCGCGCGGATCGGTCCACGGCGGCCGCGCCCGTCCGGGCGACGGCGCGGGCGGAACGTCGGTTCGAGCAGGGCCCATTGCACGTCGGTGAGGTCCATGCCGTCGAGTACGACGGCGATCCTACCGATGTTTCACGCGGCTTCCGTATTTATGAGACAGCTTCTAGACCAGAGTGGCCAGATCGCGAGCAGCGGCATCATTGCGGTTCGTCGGGTGCCGATGAATAATCCAAAGCGGAACTCGGATTTCAGCTCTCGGAACTCGGCGAAATCCGAGGAGTTGAAAGTTGACGGTCCGAGAGCCAATTGCCGAGAGCCGAACCAATGCCCCCCAGATTCACTTACTGGACGATCCTGATTGACGGTCAGGCCACTGCGTTCCGCGCACGCCAGCAGGCCGACCTGCTGCCAACGCTCGTGCAGCTCCGGCGCACGAATCCAACGGCTGAAATGAAATGGTTTGCGCGCGGCAGAATCTGGGACTCACCAGAGGCGGCCATTGAAGCGCAAACCCGGAAGCGTCGATCGACTGAGGCGCGAGGCTCGGACTGGCGACCTGGAGGGAATCACCAAGACCCTCGCGCCAGGTTCCAGCTGAGTCGGGCCGAGCGTCGCAAGAAATTCGCGCGTCGGCAGCGTTCGAAGAAGCGCACACCTTGAAATCCGAGCCTCGACAAATGAAGCCGCGAGAGCCGAGAGCCCAAATCCGAGCCCCGAGACAATGGTGAGCCATATTGTTCTCTTCCGTCTTCGCCGCAACCTGACCGCTTCTGAGCGCGAGGCCTTCGTGCATGCGCTCGAGGTTGCGCTGCGCGACATTTCCTCGATTCGTGGATTCAGGATTGGCCGGCGAGTCACCTTCGGAGCTGGTTACGAGCACGGCGTCCCGAACCTCGAATTCTGTGGCGTCATTGATTTCGACGACCTTGCCGGTCTTCGGACGTACCTCGAGCATCCCGCGCACGCGGAGATCGGCGCGCGGTTCAATGCGTCAATTGAAGAGGGACTGGTGTACGACTACGAGATGGGAGGGCCGGCACAGGCCAGGGCCCTTTTGCAGAACACGGACTTACCGTGAAGGGCTCGCGTCGTCCCTGGTGGAGATGATGCCGACGCCGACAGTGCCGGCTGCGGCTGCCGCCGCGCCCAGGATCAACGCTGCTGCCCGTCGGCGCCTTCTCGACTCCTCGCCGCCAACGCCACCGGCCGCCGCGATATCCGCCGCAGATGCGGTCAACGGGACCGTTTCCGACATCACCTCTGGTGTGAGAGCAACGATCGAGGTGGCAACCGTCGCACCGTTGATGCCCAGCATCTGCACCACGTAGTTGCCGGCCAGCAGTCCAAGAAAGTTGAACATCCCGGCGGCATTCGTCGTCGTCCGTGCGACGACGTTTCCCGCTGGGTCTAGTAATTCGACCGGTGCGCCTTCAATAGAGCCATCTGGTCCCTGGGCTGAGCCCGAGATCACCCCGAGCGATTGGGCATGCACGCTGCGACGACCGTCAGGGACGGTCGGAAGCGTGCAGGCCACGATAAGTGCGAGTGCGAGAAAACGCTTCATCACATCCCTCGTTGGTGACTTACCGGGTTGAAACCGTGACAAATATTCCGCGACCGTCGGGGTCGACCTCAACCCGCTCGATTCCTCCGGTAGGTGAGTAAATGAACCGACGCTCTGGCCTGCCGCGAGCAGAAAAATCGAACGCCGCTGTCGCGACGGCATACGCGAATGGGTTGCTTGGACTTCCTCCAGGCAGCAGGCGATAGGTTTCCCATTTGTCGATGCGCCCGTCTGCGTTGGTGTCTTCTTCGCTCCGTATCAGTCGACCGGCGTCAAAGTACTCCACGCGATTGGGCACCCCATCACGGTGCGTGGAGACCTCCACACGCTCTACCGCGCCGTTCGAGCCTTCCACGATCCACGTATCGAGCTTTCCATCTCGCGCTCGCGCGAGGCCGGTCTTTTCAATCTTGCGTTCGGGTGTGTAGTAGTCCCATCGATCGACTGTTCCATCTTCGTCGGCGTCGACCTCGATGAACAGAACACGCGCGCCATCCATGTGCGCGATCGAGTCTGCGGCGCCATTCTTGTCGGCGTCGAATTCGAGCAGGCGCAGTCGTCCTGTTGTCTCGTGATACTGCGCTCTGACGCCGGGGCGAACAACCTGCAGATCAGTACGCGTGGGCGGCGTGCCGCAACCTGCGACTATCACGGCAATAAGTGACATCCCCGTCGCGGCAATCGTGCGTCGCCCGCCAGATTGGGAAATCCAGACCGGACTCGGGCTCGGTGAGACAGGCGACAGAGGATGCATTCTGCCTCGTCCATCGTGAAGCGCAATTGCCAGCAGCACGACAAACATCGTGGCGTTACCGGGCATCTGCAGGCCGAAGTCCACGCTCTCCTGAATCGCCACAGCCACAAGGCCACTGACCGCACCGAGTCGGATCCACCGGGTTAGCGTACGTTGCGGTTGTCGGAACGCGCGGTAAACACGCCACGTGACCGTTGTGACCGCGGCAATGACGGCCACAACGAGCACCACGCCACCCTCGCTCAGCAGTTGCAAATAGTCGCTATGCGCCTCGTTCGGATGCCAGTTGCCATCGGTCATCGGATAGAGGAGCGTGGACACGCCATAGGTATTGAGGCCGGTCCCCCACCACGGAAAGTCACGGACGATTGGCCATGTGTCCTGCCACAACTGGAACCGCCAGGCGAGGCTGGAGGTGCGACTGAACCATTCGATGACGTCGCCCGTCCCCCTCCAGAAGACGGCTACAGCCAGGGCCGCGATTACGGACCCGGCCGCCACAAACCGCCGGATGCCCCGCAGTCGCAACATCGAGCCCATCGACACGAGAATGGCGGACGTAAGGGCGGCGGCCATGCCCGAACGCGACAGCGTCCAGACAATGGACAGGAGCATCAGCACCAGACTGCAACCTGCGAGGAATATCTCGTTGGTACGGCTGGACGAAAGCCAGGCCGCCCGGTCGCGCCACGATTTGGATGCTGGCGATGCGGCCTCTGCCAGCAGACCACACAAGTAGCCAGAAGTCAGAGCACTCAACATCAGCATCCAGGTTGCGAAGTGATTTCGATTGACGAACGGGCCAAACGTGTTGCTCGCGACGTTCACGGGCGTCCAGACCCAGTAAATCCGGTCGTTGAATGTCAGCCGCTGGAGGATGCCAAAAATCGCAACAGCCACTCCAAGCGCAACCAGCCGACGGACCAGCCAGATCATTGACATGCGCGGCAGCAAGACCGTGCAGCCCGCCAGGAACACACCCAGTGCAATCAGAAACGACAGCCCTCGGGCGGTTGCCGCCGGCGAGATCGACATTGCATGCCAAGGCTGATCACCGGCCGCCCGCGCCATGCCGTACGCGAGGTCGTACTCTCGCAAGAGGCCGTCTGCGGCTCCGCTCAATCGCGCGACCCATGCAACCGGCAGTGGTATCAGTTGAATGACGACGACAACCGCCACAAGCAGCAAGGCCATCAGAATTGGCATCGCCCCTGCTTTTTGCTCGGCGGTCGCACTCAGCCACCCGAAGAGGCCGAAGATCACCGCGGCGCTCAGCAGCGGAACATAGGACCATGGGTACACCGCGCCAAAGAGCAACGTTCCCCACGATACAAGCACCAACAGCACTCTGCCTGGCGTACGTCCTTCCAGTCGCCATGGCACTGACGCGTACGTCACCGCGGTGACTGTCATGAACGACGAACCGCCTCGCGCGCAGGCATGCGGTGGGGGTGTGACTCCATGATTCGTTCAAGTCTTGCTGCCAGATGCTGCAGTGTTCGGTCGCGATCCCAGTGCCGTCGTGCGTAATTGCGCCCGCTCTCGGCCATTTGGCTTCGACGCGCCTTGCTACCTCGCAGCTTTGCAATCGCCCGCGCAAGCCGGTCCGGATCTTCCGGTGCCACCACCTCGCCCGCTTCCGCGGCTTTGACCACACGCGCCACTTCGCTGGCTGCCGCAACGGAGGCCACAACCGGTTTGGCGGCCGCCAGGAGGGTAAGAACCTTCGAAGGAAACACGACGTCAGCGACGGTCCGTTGCTGGGTGACGAGGCAGAGATCTGCGACCGCGAGCAGGCGTTCAAATCGACCCCGATCCAGCAGCGGCAGAAACCGCACGTTTGCAAGGTTCATGGCACGCGCACGCGCCTCGAGTTCGTGTCTCATCACCCCATCGCCAACGAAGACATACCGCATCGTCGGATCTTTTGTACGCCGCGCCGCCTCGAGCACCACATGAAGCCCCTGCTTGACGCCCATGTTGCCCGCATGCAGAACAATGAAGTCATTGTCGAGTCTGAGCTCGTGCCTGATCTCAGGGTCGGGCCGCCCCGGTTCCAGATCAAACAGGCGCGGATCGGCCCAATCTGAAAAGAGGAGGACGTTCTTCGGGGGTATGTCTTTCGCCAGGATTTTCGCGCGCATGGCATCGGTCAACGTCGACACCTTGGCGGCATGCCGATAGGCAAATCGCTCCAGTGCGTAGAGAAACCGCGCGACGGTGCCCGCCTTCATCATGCCGAGGTCCAGCGCCGTATCTGGCTGAAGATCGGCAACATGAAACACGTACGGCGCACGCCACCAGCAACTCAGCAGGAATGCGACCAGAGACAAGCCCAGTGGCGGTGACACGATGAGAAGCACGTCGGGGCGAGGCATCGACAGACTTCGCGCCAGTGCCGCGAGGGCGAACGACCCCTCGTGCAAAATGCGCCGGAACGTGGTCGCAATCGCGGGGACATAGAGAGGACACCGGAAGATTCTCACACCCCCACGCCGCTCTACCGCAAATGAGCGTCGACGATACTCGTTTGCGACTCGCCATTCGGGGTAGTAGGGCACCGCGGCGCACATGTTCACCTCGTGTCCGCAGGCCGCCAGGTACTCCGCACGGCCTGTGGTGAACACAGCAATGCCGGTGGCTTCCGGCCAGTAGTTGATGCCGATGATGTGGATGCGCACCGGTGTCAGGCCCGCTTGTGGCTGCGGAGCTCGTAGGTCTTGGCGACGCTCAGCAGTTCATAGCACCCGTGCAGTCGGGCGAAGTAGTACCCAGCCCGGCCGTCGAGGAACCCTCGTTGCCAGATATAGACGTACAGGAACCTCAGCAGGGGCCGGAATGGCAGCCATGTCATCCATCGCCTCATCCAGGACCGCGAAACCTTCGGCGCCAGCGCTACGTGAGCTTCCCAGGAGGAATAGCGATTGTGTTTCTCGACGAATGCCGACACTGTTGGGAACGCAAAGTGCTCCATTTCGCAGCGGAGCTTTGAGGTTGGACCATCGATGAGGACGTGCTCGTGAATCTCGACATCGCCGCTGTTGGTGTCTACGGATGTCAGGCGCTCGAAACGCCCGAATTGATGTTGGAAGAGCCGAACGTTCCAGTTGGGATAGTACGCATGGCGCAACCAACGGCCCATGAAGAAGAAGCGACGATTGATCCAAAAGCCCTTGATCAGCGACTCTTTCGCCGCCACCACGGCACGAATTTCCGCTTCGGCTTCCGACGGCATGACCTCGTCGGCATCGAGCAGCAGAACCCAATCGTTTCGAAATGGCAGATTCTCGAGGGCCCAGCTCTTCTTCTTGGGCCAGGAACCGGTATAGCGGAACTGCACGACAGTTGCCCCCAGCATCTCGGCAATTCCGCTGGTGTTGTCGGAGCTTTGTGAATCGACAACGAACACTTCGTCGGCCCACGACACCGACCGCAGACAGCGCTCGATCTGATGCGCTTCGTTTCTGACGGGCACAATCACCGATACAGGCACCGACGACCTGACAGTTCGCGTGTGCAACGATGTCACAACCGGAGAGGTCGCGGTCGATACCGTCACAGACTTCCTGTTTGGTCGACAGCGCGTGGTCCGATCTCTCGACCGACGCTGACAGGTTCGCGCTTCAGAAGCGTGAGATACGTTTCCGGATAGAAGGTCGGCGGCACTTGCTGGTGACGGAGATCTTCCTTGGTACGAGCGGCCCGGCGCACGTACTCCTCCCAAGGCATCGATGCCGCGCGTTTCAGCAGCGTGGTCAGGCCGTCGACGTCGCCGGGCTCGCACACGAGGGCATCGCGTCCCGCGGCCTCGGGCAACCCACCATCACGCGTCACGATGCAGGGAACGCCGAGCCTGCGCGCTTCCCGGGCGACCAATCCAAATGGTTCTCGCCAATGCGAAGGGGCCACCAACCACTTGGCCCCTCCGAGCGTCCTCGCCTTCATCTCGCCGTCGATGAACCCGGCAAATCGAACGCCATCGATTCGTTCACCAGCCGACCGATCCCTCAGCGCGCGACCCAGTGGCCCGTCGCCAATGAACGTCAGCGGCCACACCCTGGGATTGAGCTTCGCCTGTTTGTAGGCCTCGAGGAGCACGTCCGCGCCTTTGCCAGGGACGAACCGGCCTACAAAGACAAATCCACGGCGGGCGTCTGGGGCCACATCTGCGGTCGCCAATCGCGACGTGGGCGGTACGCAGAAACTGGCCGCACTCGGTTGGCCCGGCTCCCAGGTCTTCCAGACGAAGTGTGAGTTGTACCAGCGCACGCTGGCCAGGGAGGCGGACATCTGCCAGCCGACCCGCTGCGCGATAGGCCGTAATGGAAGAACGTTGTGAACGCTCAAGACGCGGGTTTTCCGCAGAATGCCGCTCATGAACGCGACGTCGACCGAGGGATTCTGACTGTGCACAATGTCCGCCCAGGCAACCGCCGCGGCCAGCGACCGACTGGCCCGCGAACAGAACTCAACCGGATACGCTCGACACTGTTGCGCCAGACTCTGACGCAGTGCAAAGTTCGCCGTGCGCTTGAAGAAGATTCGTACTTCAAACCGCGCGTCTTTCATGAGTGTGTCGGCGACTGCCAACGTAAACGCTTCGATCCCACCGTAATCCCCAAAGCAGGGTGCCACGAGGAGCACGCGAACCGGCGGCCTCGTGTTGTCAGCGTTTTGTGTATGCACGAATGACCCGACACGGCACACCGGCACACACTGTCCACGCAGGCATATCGCGTGTCACCACACTGCCGGCACCCACGACACACCCCGCGCCAATCGTCACCCCCATCCGCACAATGGCTCGCGCCGCAACCCAGGCATGCGCTCCAATCACAATCGGCGCCGAGAGCAGCGGGAACTCCCAGGATTCGAAGTCATGGCCTGCACCACAGAGGCACGCACCCTGGGAAATGACGGCGTACTCACCCAGTTCAATCCGGCACGGGTTGTAGACCTCCGCTCCATCAGCAATGGCCGCCCCGCGACCCGCCACCAGATTCCACGGAGCCCAGATACGGGCTCCCGCATAGATCCGCGCTCCGGGTGCGACCTGCGCGCCAAAACATCGCAACAGCAGTCGACGCCACGCGTGAAACGGGCGTGGTGTTGGTCGAAATAGGAACAGCCAGACAAGGTTCCAGCTCTGGCGGGCAAGGCGATGGCGAAGCGAAAAGCTGGAGCGGCGCGACCCGAATCGACCGGACGTCCCGTACGCTTTGGCCTCGTCAACATCAACGACGAGTCTGATGACGCGATCGGGTTCAGGCCCCGGGCTCATACCATCAAGCGACGGCCTCGAGTGCGCGCGTCACGTGTTCGGACGTCATGCGCACATTGAAGCGTCGGTCAAAACACTGCCGGGCGTTGGCACGAAGGCGGTTTCGGGTGGTTTGGTCCAGCGACATCCAGTGCATGAGGAGTCGTCTGGTGCCATCGCCGCTGTCTGTTTCGGCAAAGCCAGCCTCGTCTGCGACCACCTCGCGCCAGATGTTGACGCGACGGGAGATCAAGACCGGCAGGCCGCAAGCCATCGCCTCGACAACCGCAATACCAAAATTCTCCTGATGCGATGGCAGCACGAAAACGTCAGCGGCCCTGAAAGCCCCCCACTTGCGGTCGCCAGTCAACATGCCAGTCCAGGTGACCGCCTCGCTCAGCCCGAGCCGAGCTACACGCTCTCGCAAGCGGCGCGCGTAAGAGATGTCTGACACTGGTCCGGCCAGGACGAGATGGTGTCGCGGTGGTTCCCTCTGGTGTGCGCGGAGTTGAGCCACCGCCTCGACGATGAGCTCGCAGCCTTTCTTTTCGTGGACGCGGCCCAGAAACAGCAGGATTCGCTTGTCTCGCAGAGCCGGGAAGGCGTCAAAGAACGCCTCTCGCTGTCGAGTCTCCTCGTCCGGCGGCGCGGCCGTGCCGTACGTAATGACCTGCGGCTTGCACTGATACATCCAGAATGACCGCGCCGCCTGCTCCATCTCTTCTTGAGACGTGAAGAACACGGCAGCGGCATCCCGCAGCACGCGGTACTCGGCCCACGGCCAGTACAGCAACTTCTTGAGGTGTTTGAGTGGATAGCGGCGTTTGAACCACGGATCGAGCATCCCGTGAGGGAACACGACGTACGGCATCGAGCAACGCCTCGATGCACGCCACGCCGCAAAACTCGTGTATTGCCAGATTCCGTTGGCAACCATCACATCAAACCGATGGCGATTCTCGAGCAGCCAGGGCAAGAGACGACGGGTGTAGCCGTACTTGGTCCCGACGGGCCCCAATGGATGCAGCGGCAATGGGAACGTCCGACACCAGGGGGCCCTTGGGTCGTCAAGGGTGACCACCTCGACATGGCGACCGTGTCGTCTGTGCTCCAGCGCAAGATGCAAGACCGCCTCGATCGGGCCGCCGCCGGCAGGATCGGCCGAACGTATGAGATGAAGGATCCGCATCAGGACGCCGCCAACACTCCTCGGTAGACGTCGAGATACGCGCCTGCCATCCGGTCGAGCGTGAAGTGCGATGCCCGCTTCAGACCCGCCTGCACCTTCAGTGCACGAACGCTTTCGGGTTCCCTCAAGACTGCATGGATCTGGCCGGCCGCTTCGACCGGGCTCTCTGGCCGTATGTACGTTCCAGCATCCATCGCGACTTCCGTGAGCGGCGCGCGGTCGGACGTCACCACACGACATCCACAGGCCATGGCTTCGAGAACTGGCCAGCCAAATCCTTCAGCCAGCGAAGGGAACAACAACAACCTCGCTGACGCGTACAACGCTGCAAGGTCCGCGTCCTCGAGGTCGGTGACTTCGAATACGCGATCGCCGAGCTGACGTGTGTCAATCTCCTGGCGAAGCTCGGATGGGAGGGGTTTTCCAGCCAGCAGCAGCGGCGGAACACCACAATCCGCCGAAACGAGAGCGGCGTAAATTGCGATGAGGCCGGACCGATTCTTGTACCACTGGTTGCCGCCAACGTGGAGCAGATACCGACCTGGCGCAATCGACCCATGTGCGCGACTGTTCACAGGACGAGCGCGAAGCAGTACTGACCTCGCGCGATGTTGCGAAGGTTGTCGCGACGCTTCTGTGAAACCCGGTGACACGGCGGGATAGATGGTCGCGGTCCCGCGATGGGAGCTGCCGGCCACACGTGCCAAGTCGCTATGGGTCGCCTGCGAGTCGCAGACAATCCGGGAGGCAGATCGCAGACCGTGAAGGATCGCACGCTGCAACTGCCGGCCAGACCAGCGCGTTCGCACATCCTCGAACTCGGCTCGCGCGGCCCGAACCGCGAGCAGATCGTGGCAGGTCACGACGTGTGGCAGATGACGGATCCACGGCAGGTAGAGGGCATTCGAGTGGTCGCAAATGTGCACGACGATGTCGCCGTTGGCGCGGATTCCAAGCGCCTGCCGGAGTTGGCGCGGGAACAACAGCAACTTGTCTGTGTAACCAACCCACTTCGCAAGCGGTCGAATTGAAGACGCGCGTCCGAGCACGACCGGTGGCTGCACTACGGTGGCTCGCACCCCGCGTGCGGTCAGCCCCTCGCACAGCAGCGAGGCAAACCTCTGCATACTTGGTTGCGCATCTGGCGCATAGTTGCCAACCAGCAGCACGCTGAACCCGGATCCGGCCCGTTTACCCGACGGCAACCTTTGATGCTGCAAGAGATCCTTGCGGAAGGTGAGTGGACTGCCGACCCAGAGATTGGGACGGCCGCTCGACAAGACGCCACAACACGAACGCTGCGGGAATCGGGATGAGGGCGGCGATCAACGGCACGAAGACGCTCACCGGTTTCTGACCAAATGCGGCGACCCACCAGGCACCAAGCACGAGGAAAATCGGGTAGTGCACGAGATAGAGCGAGTACGAAATCTGGCCCAGAAACCCCGTCGCGCGCCGCAGCCATCCCGGCATCCGTGCTGGAGCGGTCGGGTGATTGGCTGCCCACAGCATCAACAGGAAATAGATCGCTCCCCAGACGAAGTGCTCGAACCCGACGTGCACACCTGCCCATCGGCAGCCCATGACAACGGCGCCTCCTGCAATGGCGGCGACGCCATACCAGCGACACCATGGCGGCACTGTTCTCGTTTTCACCCAGTCCGCAAGCAGGGCTCCTGCGAACCAAATCACCCAGTATTTCGCAAAGTTGTGCATCGGCCATTGATGCCCAAGCCACAACGCGGCGGCAGCCGACATCGAGGTGACGGTCACCAACGCAATGACCCATTTCAGTCCGAACTGCCGCCAGAGCCAGAGCAAGACCGGATAGGCTGCGTACAACTCCACTTCAACCGGGAGTGACCACAGCGACGGATTACCAGAAAGTTGTCCCACGGGACTGATGTAGTTCTGCAGCATTGCGGCGGTTGTCTGGGCCTTTTGAGGAGGCGACGGTGCGATTCCCGTTACGCCAGCCGCCACGTGTTCTGCAACCACTGTGAGCACGACGGCGACGAGATACGCCGGCCAGATCCGCAGGCATCTACGGAGCGCGTACCCGCCGAGAGCAAGTCGCGTGTCACTTGCCGCATTCGGATAGTGAATGGCAAAGCCGCTCACGACGAAAAATAGCATCACCGTCGATCCCAAAACGGGAAACGGCAGCGTCATCCAGGCGGCGGCCCGGTCAACCCACCCATACTCCGGACCACTCACCACCGCCCTTGCGCCTATCCAAAGCGTGACGCGTACGTGAAACAGCACGATGGCAAGCGCTGAAAGCCCTCGGAGACAATCAAGCCACTCAAAGCGTTCGCCGGACACCTGGTGGTTCGGATTCGCCACCGAATCCTGTTGGGGACCCATTTCTTTCAAGGGCGTCGCAATACCGCGGCGAGACCAACGTCGACGCGGCGGCGCAAGCTGCGCGGGAGTTTCTGCAGCACGGTGTCGACGCTGCCGACGGCGCCCGGAAGGATTCGCAACAGCGGCTCGGTCCGGCAGTGACCGTTCAAAAGAAAGGATGTGTACAGGTGTATTTCCTCGACCTGCCAGCCGGCCTTCGCCGCGAGCGCGCGGAGTTCCTCCTCGTGAAGCAGAAAAATGTGGTCCGTGCCATCAGGGCCGAATTGACGCTCCTCGAACACTGACGGGTCTGCACACTCGGAGAACTTAGGCAGCTGGTTCCGGAAGTAGCCTCCGTTGGGAGTCGTCAAAATCGCGTGACCACCGCGGCGCACCAGGCCCAGAAGGTGCGACAGGAATTCGTCTGGATGCGCCACATGCTCGATCACCTCGGTCGCGACCACAATATCGAAGGGCTCCTGGGGGTGTAGCTCGAACGCGTTCCCTGGCTTGAAGTCCAGCGCGCCACGCTCGTATTTCAGCCTGACGTATCCGGCCAGTTCCTCACGCAGATCGTTCCAGGTGACCCGGTAGCCCTCTTCGGCCAATGCAAGACTGAAGTTGCCTTGCGCCGCTGCCAGATCTAGCACCCTGGCCGGCGGTGGCGTCGTCTTCCGCACCAGATTCATGGTCAGCACGAACCGGTTGCGATACGCGCGTGTATAGCCGAGATAATCCGTGCATCCACCAAATTCCAAAGAGTCGTAGTGCCACGACTCACGCCAGACGCTGGGCCAGGTCATCTCGGGTTTTGGAGGAAGTCGCATGAGGTCAGATCCCCATTTTGGCCAGCAGATCGTTCACGAAGCATCCGGCGGAAGCGCAGTTCCCACATCATCAAATATGGAAGTCGTGCGGGCAGGGTCAGCCATGCCCAAAGCTGCAGAACCAGTCGCCCCTTCCACTGGGACGGATCATGCCGACTGACGAGATGCCACGTTCGTCTCAGCTCGTCGGTGCAGTGCCACGCGACCAGGTTGGCAAGAACTATCGAGCGAGATGCGTCGAGCGGAGCCGACGCCCCGGTCTTTAATCGATACAAGAGATGCCAGCGGAATAGCTTGAGGCGTCGGATGATGGCTGGCAATGTTTCCACCTGTGACGGGTGCCACACCACGGCTTCTGAAGCAAACTTCGCACAGAGTTGCCGCGAACGGATTCGATGAGCGAGGTCCATGTCCTCGCAGGCACCTTCGTAGTCTTCGTCGAAGGTACCGAGGCTCACGAACGCATCGCGCCGGATTGACAGGTTCCCGGACCAGAAGAGTCCCCCGACGTCGTTTTCCGGCTGTCGACGAAACGGAGAGTCGATCTTGTCCTTGACGAGAATTCGCCCTTCGATCACGTCGGTGTCAGCCGTCCTCACGGCATCGATGGCCTTCAGATAGGTATTTCCCGGTACGCAATCATCGTCAACGAACACAAGCCAGTCACCCTGTGCGACGCTTGCGCCCTTGTTCCGGGTCGGTCCGGGGCCGCGACCTGGACACGGGACCCAGCGCGCCCATGGGTAACGGGCGGTGATGAGTGCCGCAGCCGTGCGCGAGGTTCCAGCGTCTGCGACGATGACTTCGTAGGTTGGCGACGTGCCTATGGGCCGGTCTGCGCTGTGCGCGTCTGGCGGCACAAGCACCACGCCCGACTGTCGATCGGGGCCCAGGCGATCGAGACACAACGACAGGGCCTCATTCCGGTGAAATGTCGGAATGACAACCGAAAAGAGCGGCCGCGAACTTGGCGTCACCGGATTGTGGCAGACGAACTGCCGGCGCGTTCGAGAATTGCCAGGAGCCGGCGGGCAAACGTTTCCGAATTGAGTCCGTGTTCTACGAGCTGGCGGGCGCGGTGACCCATCGCCTGAACTTCATACGGGTAGTCCTCGACCCAGTTCGCCGCGTTGCGCCAGCCATTAGCATCCTCGGGTTCAATCCAGCGTCCGATGCCAAGGTTTTCAATGTCGAGATCGACCAGAGGATGTCGGGTCATGAATACGGCCTTGCCCATGCCGAGCGCATCGGCCAGGCTCGACAATCCCGCAAGGCTCACCTGATTGGAGAGCGGAATACCGAGAGCGCGGGCGGATGCATAGTGCCGAATCAGATCGGCATACGGCATCCAGTTCTGATCAGGCTGTACGAGGACCTCGACATTTGCCCGAAATGTTTGGAAGTCTGGCGACAAGTCCTTCTTGAGACAGATGATTTTCGCTGGGGCGCCCGAGTCGCTCACACCCCGGCCAAATGTCACGAAGTCACGTCCGGTCCTGCCGACAGCCAGCAAGCCTCGGCCGACATCAGCCGGAGCCCTGGGATAGAAGTTCGCGTCGGGCCCCCACGCCATGACGTCCGACTTCCCAGGTGCGACGGCATTAATCTGAGCGCATACTCTTCGCGACAGCGCCGGAAAATAGTCGGTGCCTTCGAGCTGCCAGCGCAAGAAGGGGCTGCGCAGTGGGGTCAGCCGTCCCCGATTCAGAGGATGGTGGGCAAGACAGACGATCCGGGGACTCACAAAGCCCACTGCGCGCAGATAGCTCAGCATATGGGCCTGAGTCTGGCTGGCCGCATAAATGACGTCACAATGGTTCAAGGCCTTCCAGGCGTGGTGCTGCTGCCCAAGATCACCGAGCGGTATGGGGAACTTGGTTCGCCGTAGCAAAGCATTCAGGACCCGACCCAGGCCGCGATCGCCGGCGGGTGGGAATGTCAGCTTCCACCCGGCATCCGCAAGGAAATTGATCCCGAACAGAAGATGATCCGGGGTCTCCCCGCGTTTGACGTCTTCCCAGAGGAGATCGAGCGGATAGTTGTTCAGAACGAGAAGGCGAGGCATGTCGGTCAGAGATTCGCGGGAAGCTCGACGCTGGGCGAATAACGCAGCAGACCGATCCCCAGCCCATCCTGGTCCGGATCCTGTACGAACTCCTCGTGTGGATAGAACAGTTTCAGCTGTCCCCAGAGTCGTGGTACATCACCGGCCCAGTGACCTGTCTCCCGACCATAACGAGTCTTGAAATCGGGACAAATATCATGAAACACGATCAGCCCACCGTCGCGAACGAACCCCCGATAACTCCGAAAATCCGCACACACGCCGCGATAGCTATGATCGCCGTCGATGAAGAGCACGTCGAGCTGGCGTCCGGCCAGCACCGTTCTCGCACGTTCTACGGTAGCCGGCAGGTATGACGACCCGTCGATGTAGCGCAGCCGCTGGCGGGGCGAGGCAAAATGTTGCAATCGGAGTTTCCCCTTGACGAAAACGTCGATGCCAAGCATGAACTCGACGGTCGGCAACGCGTGCACCAGGAGACAATTCGTCCCTCCATCAGCCATGCCGATTTCGCAGACGTAACGTGGTCGTTCAGCCGCAAGCCGATTCAGCAGCGCAATCATTTCGGCGCGGATCTGATGAGGTGGAAACTCCAACGCCGCAAACGCGTAGTAGTCATCGGGCGTCTCACACCGCGCCAGTTGGTCGCGCAGCGCTCTTCGCCGACTGACTTGGAGCCAGAACTTGGCTGTGGAGGTCAAATTCGATAGACGCCTGAAGGAGCTATTTGTGTCGCACAATCGCTGAATGCGACGCCCTAGCCTCCCGGGTAGCTCGCTGACCGCGCCGCCCATTACCACCCGCAGCGCTGCAACACCGAGCGCCAGAACTGATAATGGGGACACATCAGGCTGATGAGCGCGCTCTGCGGATCGGCATCTTGCAGGTCGGCAGCGGCCATCGCCTTGATCGAGTACCCGATGTTCTTCCAGTACCCAATCCAGCTGGGTGCCTGGTCAACACCCGCGTGCCAGCGCGAATATCGTTCCAGCACCTGGCGCACTGAGTTCGACCCGATCGTCATCACCTCGAGAGCGGGATCGTACGCAACGACGAAGTTCGCCGACAGTAACCGGCTACCGAGATCGCCGTCCTCCGCGTGTCGGCGCAGAGCGTTGTAACCACCAGCGCTCCGGACCGCCGAGGCGCGTAAGATCGCTCCACCCGTTGCGAGCAGCGCATCACGACGCGGCACCTGAGCAGTGCCCAATTTGAACAAGTGGCGCCCACGCCAACGGTCAATGCTCGTTGTCGGGGGTGGCTGAGTGAGCTTGCCGAAGACACCGGCGACTTGGGGATCCTGAAACCACGGCAGAGCTTTCTGCACGAACGTCGGCTCGAGCACTTTCGTCGCATCGCAACAAAGAACGAGCTCGCATCGCGCTTCGTACATGCCACGTCGTCGGACCGCACCTCGACCCTGGTTACAGGCGTTCCGGATCACGCGCACGTCGAGCCCCTCTAGTCGCTCCACCGAGCCATCGGTGGATCCGTCGTCCACGACCAGAACTTCCTGCGGCGCGATCGTCTGCGACAACAGGCTCGTCACGGCAGCGCGCACGGTCGTGGCGTTGTTGAAGCACGGCACGTACGCGCTGATGGAAGGGATCGTCACATCAGTCCACCCAATACGTGCGTCCACCGCGCGCGAAGGACGTCTGGATTGAACATCCTTTGCGCCATCATCCGGTTTTCGACCGAGATTGTCGCGAGATCGTGATCTGCGCACCATTCGATCCGGCGCGTCACATCGTGAATAGAAGGCGGTCGCCGATGGGCATGGAGAATCCGCGCCGCACGAGTCGGGAATGCCGACCGCGCGAACCAGCGCGTTTTGGTCCGAAGCTCGGGCTGCGTCACGTAGTCATTGACCGGCGGGCAATTGGTCGTGATCGTCGGCACTCCGCTGCAGACCGGTTCCAGCACCATGAAACCAATCCCTTCCATGGCCGACGGTTGCACCGCCACATCCCCTTCTTCATAAAGAGACGAGACGTCTTCCAGATTCCCGATTCGAACGTCCACGCGATCGTCGAGCGGGCCCAGATCCGCAGGCTTTTGAAGGCGAACGATCAGCCGAACGTCGCGACGGCGAACGCGGCGAAACGCGAGAATCGTGTCACGCGTGCTCTTCCGATCATCGTGGTCCATCAGTCCGCCGTTGTGGAAGAAGACCCGCGCCGGGCCACGGACGGCCCTGGTTGGCAACCGGGAGAGGTCGATCGTCCATGGGACGTGAATCGAGTTGTTCCATCCGTAGCTCCGGACCACCTTCAAGCAGAGGTCCGAAGGGCAGAGAAATCGGTCGACCATCGACCAGTCTTTGTCGGACCCTCGAAACCATTCCCACATCGGAACACAGGCCACTCTGACACCCAGTCGCCGAGCCACCGCCAGCAGTTCCTTGTTCCATGGGGCCTCGAGGATCACCACACCCTGCAGTTCCTGGAGCACCGACGCGACTTCTGTCTCGCTGGCGTCTCGTGGCAGCAATGTGTCTGAGGCAGGGTTGAGAGGCCGGGTTTCCAGACGCTCGGACGGTATGACCAGATGGCGCAGACCAAGCAGCGCCTTGATGTCTTCGGCCATCCGGCCGAGACCTGTCGTGTCGTTGTAGGCCACCACGGCCCACCGCGAAAGATCCAGAACTTGGTTCGTCACTGACATCGGGAGGGGGACCCGATTGTTGGGGCGGGCTGACCCCGCCCTGGCGCGTTACGAAATGGCGATGGACGAGTGATTGCTCAACGGCCGTTCGTCCCACGGCAGGTCCATCACAACCAGGCCGTTGGCTTGATGATTCCCGTACCTGGCAAAGCTGGACCCCGTGTCCTCAATCGTGAAGCGAATCACGCTTTCGTGCAGCTCGAAGAGTGCCCCGCCACCTGGCTCGTGCGATGCAATGTTGATGACATAGTCGCCGGGCATCAGGAAACGGGCAGGAAACGGAATTGTGATCTCATACCGGCCGTGTCGCACCTGCCTGACCACCTCCGGCGCCAGATCGGATTGCATCGTCGTCAGAACCGCACGCCCATCGGCGGTGAGCAGTCGAACCGACATTTCGATCCAACTCGTGGGCTCTGGTACCTCGTACTCCAGCCGAACTCGAAACGGTGCGTCGAATCGCAGAGCGGCATTCTCCCGGCCTTCGTCGTCAAGGACGGCAACGTTACAGAACCACAACGGCTGCTTTCTTCCCGCTTCGTCAACCCCGGCAAGGTGACGCGACGCACCATGCGCGCTCGTCGCTGCAAAGTAGTCGCCGACCACGGTGCTCGTTACACCCTGGCGCACAATCTGGCCGTGTTCCAGGTGGACGACGCGGTCGCAGAGTTGCGTAACGGCTGCCATGTTGTGGCTGACGAAGAGAACCGTCCGCCCCTCATGTCTCGCTACGCTGTTCATTTTTCCGAGACACTTTCGCTGAAAAGCCACGTCGCCGACGGCCAGCACTTCGTCAACGAGCAGAATCTCCGATTCGAGGTGCGCGGCGATCGAAAACGCCAGGCGCGTGTACATCCCTGTCGAGTATCGCTTCACCGGGGTGTCCAGAAATGCGCCGATTTCGGCGAACGACACGATCTCGTCGAACTTGCGTTGGATCTCGACCTTCTTCATTCCGAGAATTGCACCGTTCAGAAAAACGTTCTCGCGCCCGGTCAGCTCCGGATGAAAGCCGGTTCCTACCTCCAGCAGGCTCGCAACTCTCCCACGAAGCTTGATGAATCCGGATGTTGGTGCGGTGATCCGACTGACGAGCTTCAGAAGCGTGGTCTTTCCGGCACCGTTGCGACCAATAATGCCAACAACCTTCCCCTCGTCGACATCAAGTGACACGTCTCGAAGCGCCCAGAACTCCTGCGGGGTCGATGTCGGAGGAATTGACCGAGACGGACGGCCCGCGAGCCGTCGCACCTGGCGCCAGGGCGCCAGAGCAAGTTCATTGATTGCGTGTCGAAGACCGTCACCTGGGTTCGACCCGTTAATCCTGTAGCGCTTGGAGAGCGCGGTAATCGAAATCGCGGGATCCATCAAATCACGTCTGCAAACGAGCGCTCGGTGCGGCGGAAGTACAGGATTCCGCTTAAGAGCATGGCGGCCACGCCGACGACGGCGGAAACTTGAGACGGGAAGTAGAGACTCTGCGCACCGCCAAGCAACGCCCATCTGAATCCATCCACAATGCCGACGAGGGGATTCGCGGCGTGCCATAGCCGCCAATCCAAAGGAACCGCACTGCTGTTGTACGCCACGGGCGTCAGGAAGAATCCAAACTGCACGAGGAATGGCACCACGAATCGAAAGTCGCGATATCTGACGGTCACCGCGCTGAGCCACAAGCCGGCACCAAGTGCTGCGGCAAGCACGAGCAGTACGAACCACGGCAGCATCACGATTCGCCAGGTCAGTGCCACGCCGTACCAAAGGGTTACCGCGAGGAACAGGACGCCCGCAATCAGGAAGTCGACGAGTCCAACAATGATGCTGCTCGCCGGGATCACCAGGCGCGGGAAGTACACCTTGGCAATCAGGTTGGCATTGCCAATCAGGCTTCCGCCCGAATCCGAAAGGGCGTTTGCAAACAGGTGCCACGGGAGCAGCCCCGCGAAAACCATGATCGGATACGGGGCGTCACCAGATGGCAGCCTGGCGACGTGTCCAAAGATCGTCGTCGCCACGACCATTGTGGCCGCTGGTCGGATCCACGCCCAGGCCACGCCCGCCACGGTCTGCTTGTACCGGACCAGAATGTCGCGCCAGGCGAGGAAGTAGAAGAGCTCGCGATAGTGCCAGAGATCGCGCCAGTACTGTCCCCGGTGACCCGTGGGCGCGATTTCTATATAGAGGACGTCCCGGTCTGTTGCGACAGCCACGTCTTGCGGTTGCTAGAAAGGAATTTGGGGATTGTGTTCTCGCCGGCGGGTGAACAAACCAGGAGGAGGTCCACAGTATCCGCTCAGGTAGTCACGGATCGCGCGCCAGCGAGCGGCTGGTGATGACAGGCTTTCAACGGGCACCCGCATCAACCACAACAATCCCGTCACGAAGACCACATACGACAGGCGTAGTGACAGCCCCAAACGACCGCCAAGCACCCGCGCGAGTCTGAGAGAGCTTCGAGTCCAGAGGTATCCAATCGCCGCATCGCCGGAAGACGAGCCGGGATTGACCACGACGGCTCCCCAAACCAGGCCGACTCTCCAGCCGGCGCGGCGCGCGCGAAGTCCAATTTCTGTCTCGTCACCATACGCAAAGAATCGCTCGTCGAATGCACCTATCTCGCGCACACATTCGCGTCGGAAGACAGCCAGCGTTCCGTGGCAATACTCGACCTCTTCGTGGGTCCCGTTCGGGCGTGGCGCCACTTTCCGGAGTCGCGCTCCGCGGAACACGCCATATCGGGTGACTTCGGGCCTGCCATATTCGGGACAAGCCATCCCCCAGTCCGGATGCTGATCGAGGGCCTCTATCAAATGAGTGAGGCATGCCGGCTGTGGAAGCGCGTCATGGGCAGCTATCACGCAAAACGGGGAGGTTTCCTCATCGACCCAGCGGCGAAGGACCACGTTGTGCGCGCGTCCCCATCCGATGTTCTCGGGCAGACGAATCAGCTCGACATCAGCGGGAAGTGCGGATTCCAGAACGCGAATCGATTCAGACGAGGAGTGGTTGTCGACAATCGTGAATTGCAGGGGCAGACCTTGTGTGCGCAACGCGTCAACCGTTGCAAGGCAATCCGCCGGACGATTCCAGTGGAGGATCGAGACTCTCACGCGAACCTTGGCTTGTTTAGCACGACTGGGAGGGTTCTGGAGACGTCCACCGCTGCCACTCGACTGCCGGCAATACACATCCCCGCGGTCCAAATCGCAAAGCCCTGAATGCTCGTTTGGCCCCACTGACCGGAGAGAAGATTCGCCGCGCACGCACCAAAGCAGAGGATCGGCAGGACGTGGCCCCACCTGGCCGCGCCGACGGCAGCCTTCATGAGCAGCCAAACCAGCCAGGCGCGCCACAACAGGTAGGCAATCCCCAGTGGCGGCCCAGCCTCGAACACGACGCGCGACCACTCGTCCTCTCCAAACTTGAAGACGCGACTCCCGAGCAGTGCGGTGCCGGCATTGGTACCCAAACCCAGGCCCGCACCCATGATTGGTGCACTGCTCCAGGCAGAAACGCTCATGTCGACTGTGCCACGTATTCGCTCGAGCAACATCGTCACACCACCGCTGTTGCGCAGCCGCGCGCTGAAGACTTCAACGCCTTCCTGCACGACGCTCGAAACCCAGACGATCGAAACGACGAACATTGCGGTCCCGACGGTGCGAACCATCGCGCCGGACAGTTGCGGACGCATCAGATAGGCCGCACCGGCGGCGATTCCAATGGGCACGAATGCAAAAAGGAGCGCCCTGCTCCCCGATACGGCGGTCGCGAGAATGAGCGCCGCCCACCCCGTCCACAGCACGGCGGTCGGGACGCGATCGCGCTCGAAATGCGACCCCAGGAGGCACGCGAACGCGAGCGCGTAATACAGCACCGATCCGGAGATGAACGAGAAAGGCCCGGCCGGCCGGATGCGGCCCATCGCCGACGAAATCTGCAAGCGCCCCTCGCCCGCTCCACGGTTGATCCATGAACTTGGGGCTGAACGAAATTGCTCGACCATCAGGAGCGCGATTGGCAGCATGAGCACGACAATCGCGATCGTGGCCCGCCGCAGATCGCGCGGCTCGAACACGCGACCCATGATGAACATCAACGGCGGATGGAGGAAGTACGTTCGTAGTCCGTAACCGAGGACGGTCACGCTTCCGAGGTCACCGAACACGATTTGCAGGGCGCCAAGTGCGACAAAACACACCCAGAGTGCGGTCAACCCCCGCATCGGTCGGCCGAGGGTCAGCGCCCCGCTGCGGAATCCAAGACCGATGATAGCAAGCGCAACCGGGTCGCGCACGATCAGCAGCACATCGGACCATTCGGGCAGCAGCCACTTTCGAAGGACACCTTCGACGAGCAACAGTCCCAGGTAGATCCAGAACAGGCCGACGAGTCGGCACCGATCAAGTTCGTTTATGACGCGCACACGCTCAAACGGCGGCGATGGATTGCCATCGAAACCGCGTCTTCAATTCGTTTCTCATACCGGGACCATCCGGTAGCCAGCGCCTTGGCTTTCGCCGCCGGTCGCATCGCGTCCAGCTCAGATCGGTGCTCGGCAAACCACACGATTCGGTCGGCCAGCACTTCAGGCGACCGAATCGGAATGAGGAACCCCGTTTTCCCATGCTCGACGAGATCCTCACCGCCGGCATTGGGCGTCACGACGAGCGGCAGGCCGCTCGCCAATGCTTCCTGCTGGACGAGCGCACGCCCTTCCACGATGGAGGGCAAGACGAGGACGTCGCAGCTCCGCATGAGCGACAACACCGCTGCATGCGGTCGGGGGCTTTCGTAGACAAATCCCGGGTACTGGGCGCGATAAAACGACATCGGAGCCAGCAGTGAGCCCATCACGACGAGCTCCACATCCGATCGTCTGACGAGCGTCATGGCTGCAAACAGGTCAGCCAGCCCTTTCCGCTGTGTCAGAGCACCCGCAAAGAGAATTCGCAGCCGATTCGTTGGCCGTCGCGCCTGATGCTGTTCAGTCACCGGGATTGGCGATCCAAACGGCGCGACAAGGCAGGGCTTGCCGGTGAGAATCGAGGATGGAAGCGTGTCGAGCACAAACCGACTGGGAACCAGAATCGCGTCTGCAAGCTCGAGCTCGTGCGTTTTCCGCTCCAGCTTCTCGTTTGCGTCATCGATCCCATGCAGTGTCGGACGCCATGCCGGCAGTCGATCCGCCTCTTCGCGCAGCAGGCGTTGTGTCGTGGCCCAATGCGCAATCGGCAGCTCGTATACACAGGTCAGGCCTCGCGACCGCGCGGCTCGAAACGTAAGCGCCGAGGCGTCCTCATATCCGTACACGCCCTCGACGGTGGCACTGATCGGTAACCGGCCGACCTCTGTCGCCACTTCCCGATCGAACTCCTCGTACACCGCGTCGATACCGGCCCAGGCGCCCTTGCGGCTCAACCGGTTCAAGCCAACGGCTGGCGCAAGGAGTCGGACGGACTCGCGCCAGGGATGCGTTCGAATCAGGTTGCGGGGAATCTCGTCGAATCGACGCCGGGAGAACGGCTTCAGCATGGCGTCGCCAACGGGCCACTCCAACCTGGGGGCGACGACCGTGGTATGAAAAGCGTGAAGTTGACCTGACGTATGGAGCGCTCGTGCCGCCGCACGAACGAACGCGTTGCCCGTCGGATGACTCAGGATCAACATCCGGACCGGGAACCCGGTTCAACGGGCTTTCTGCCAATTAGATAGATGTCTGAGCAGAGCGATGGCCGGAGCTCGAGTAATCGTCCCCCCAGCCGCGTGGCCAGTCGAACGGCCGTGCGGCGATGCTGCAGCCCCAACCAGTTGCGGCCACAGATCGTCACATCAACCAGGCCCATGTGGCTGGCGATGGTCCGCAGGTCGGCGACGACCGGTTCACGCACGTGTCCGCGGAATTGACCGGCGCCGTACCATTCGGCCATGGAGCTCCAGTTGCCAAAACCGAGAGGGACGCTGATGCGCTTGCGCAGATTGACCGCATTTGGTGCTGCCAGGATGAACCACCCACCGGGAAGGAGGGCGGTCATCACGTCGGTCAGTAGTTTCTTGGGAGAGGAGTGCCAGTGCTCGATTGAATGGAAGCAGGTGACGGCTCCCAGCGATTCCGGTTCGACGTTCAAGCCCGCGGTCACATCCTGCTGGCGGACATCGACGCGATGGGCGCGGTGAAGGGCCAGAATCGAGTCAGGGCGGTGGCCTGAAATGGTGTCGGCAAAGTCGTCCACGAGCATGGACGACATGCCGAGCGCGGCACACCCGAGCGAAAACAGCCCGACGCCGCCGCCCAGATCGCAAATGACGTCGGACGGCAACTGGCGGTCGCGGACGAGCGCAATGTGGAATGCAATGCGCGGCACATCCTCAACCTGTGCCGCGACAAGCTCTGGAGGATATCGATGCGCCAGAGTTCGCAACGTCGCCACAACGTCGCCGTCCGCCACCGCCTCGACCGGCCGCGGAGCGATCTCCGCTCCGGCCTGACCCACAGTCAGCAGGCGTTGGCCGCCCATGTCAGGTCCGCGAGAAACTGATCCGCCACGTCGGACAGACGCCGGCGACGCGGCCCGCGGCGAGCCTGTGCCAGCCGATCTTCAAAACGGTGATCCATCCGAATGTAGCTGTTCTGATCCCGATCGTGAGGGCTGGCCGCTGGGCCGTCTTCACGATTGACGATCACAGGAACGCCGTGCTCCAGCATTGCCGCAATCGTCGCGCTTTTGCCGATGAGCGAGTACGGGCTCGTCGCAATGCCGAAGTCGACGCTGTTCAGCAGCTGAGAGATCCGTGTGTCCGGTTGTTCTCCCAGTCGCAGCATCGGCATCTGAGCGGCATAGTTGCGCTGCATGTCGCGCCAGAGATCCTCGCCGGGACCAAGCCTCCCAATCGAAATGAGGGCCACGCGCTTTCCAGAAGCTTCGGCGGCGGCCCGAAGCCGTTGCATGAGCGGCTCGGGCTGCCAGACTGGATGGAGGGTGCCGAAGATCGCAACCAGCCACCAGTACTGTCTGTTGGCCGTGACATCTCCAAATCCCGCCTCAACCAGCGCCGCCGGCAACCAGGCGTCTGCATCCGAGTCCGCGATGGGCAGGCTGCCAAAAAGCGGCAACACCCGCGCATTCACGGCGTGTTCCGCGAGTATCCGTTGGTAGGTTTCATTACTGGTATGGACGACCGCGCCTGCCTGTCGGCACAGCTTCAGAACACAGTGCCGCTGACTGGCGCCGATCACCCGTTGAGGCCACGAAGAGCCGCCGGTCCAGATTTCGTGAAGCATCGCGTGAAGCTTTGCCGGCCCTGCCAATTCCGACATCCCATTGACGAGCCGCGTGGCAATGCCCCAGCGGTGAAAGCTGTACGGCACAAACTGCAGGCTGACCCAGTGCGGTGACCACCGGCGAATCCTGGATCCGGCACTTGCCAGACGTGCAAACCACGGCGACCGGTAGCCAAGACGCAGTGTCTCGAGGGATGTCGCGGAAGAATCGGATTCCGGGTGAGAGGCATACCGATCGGCCAGCGCAATGACCTGCGAGGCCACGCCACGGCTCGCGCATTCGTGCGCGAGCAGACGCGTATAGTCGCCGACACCATCCTTCCCTTGCTCGAGACTTCCCGTTAGAAACGTTATGCGCAAATTCGGCTTTCGCCTTTCGGCTACGTGATCTCTGATCCTGGGCTGTTGCGACTCGAGAGCCGAAAGCCCAGCTCCGAAATCCGACCTAGTGGCCGCCCAGCCGTGCAACTGTGAGACAGGTCCGCATCAGGATGGAAAGGTCGAGCCAGATCGACCATCGCTCGATGTAGTCGCAATCCAGACGAACGACTTCTTCGAAGTCGCGGACACGCCCATTCCCCGCGATCTGCCAGAGGCCGGTCATCCCGGGGCGCACACTCAACCGCCGGCGGTGATGGGGTGAATAGCGGGCAACTTCATCTGGCGTTGGCGGTCGCGTGCCGACCAGGCTCATGTCGCCCTTGAGCACGTTCCAGAACTGCGGCAGCTCATCGAAATACGTCTTCCGCAGGAATCGGCCCACCAGAGTGACGCGAGGATCGTTACGAATCTTGAAAAGATGGCCGCGCATTTCATTGGCGTCGGTCAGCTGCGCCTTCTGGGACGCGGCATCACTTCTCATGGTGCGGAACTTGTAAAGCGCGAAGTACCGGCCGTTCCTGCCAATGCGCCGCTGTCGAAAGATGACCGGTCCTCGTGACTCGAGCCGAACGAGTGGCGCCACGATCACGAACGCCAGCGTCAACAGGACCAGGCCCGCGCAGGCCCCCACCACGTCAATGGCGCGCTTGATGAAGAGCATGCCCGGGTTCTGTGGGGCCGTTTCGAGCGACATGAGGTAGAGACCTTCGCCAAGCATCTCTGCATGATGTCGAGCCGGGGTCATGGTGGGCATCCGGACGAGCGCATCGAATGTCAACCCGCGCTCAACGCAGGTTTGCGCCAGTTGTTCGACACTCTGCGGATCGAGGCTGCCATCGGCCAGCACCACCTCGTCCAGGACGTGTTCTTCGAGCACCGATTCGAAATCGTCGACGTTCCCCATCACCGGGAGCCCCGAGAAGTGGTTGAGCGGCGCCGAGCCGGCTGTGACAAACCCCACGATTTCAGCGCCCCAATGCGGCCGACGCCCGAGCAACCGATGCAGTCGTGCGGCCTCCGGCGTGGTGCCGATGATGAGCACGCGCCGCGCATGGCCTGGGCGATGCCTGCCAAGGTGCCCCAGTGTGGCGCGGATGGCGATGCGCTCGAGCATGAAAACTCCACCGCCAATGACGAGAAACGTCTGCATGAACAATCGGCTGACGTCGGTCGCTCTGAGCAGGTACAGCGCACTCAACAGCAACAGCCCGGAGATTGCGTGCACCTTGAGCGTTTGCACGAGGGGAGGTCGAGACCGCAAGTATGTGGTGGAGTCAGTGAGGCCCATGACCTGCGCGAGGATGAGCCAGATTGGAAGAATCAATCCAATCACCCACACATGGGATTGCAGCGGAAGCAGGCCGCCATACCACACGAGCCCGTCTCTAACCATGTACGCGATGAGAAAGCTTGCCATCAGAACGAGCGCATCCGCACAAAGGACGGCATGGCCAAAGACGATCTCCTGGCGCTTGGGCCCGAGTCGAGCTTCGCGCGCCCATGTCGTGCCGTCGACACCTGTCGCCACGTCTTGGGAGTGTGGCAACAGAACGGCACGACTCCCCACGTTTCTGAACAACGCGCGGGCTTCAGGCTGAGGTGGCACGCTCGTAATACCCCTCATAGTCGCGCTTGTAGTACTTGGTGTAGTAGTAGCTGCGGCGCTTCAGGTCTGCCCGGTTCAACACCGCGCCCAGTACTGGAGCTGGCGCGCGTCGCAACTGCTCGATGGCGCTACGCGCCGCCGGTAGCGGGGTCGTCTCTGCCGCGGTCACAAAAATCACACCCGACGCGACGTCGGCCAGGACAATGGCGTCTGTGACCGGCATGACGGGCGGTGAATCGAGCACCACCCAGTCGTAGTACTTGCCGAGCTGCAACAGGAACTTCTTGAATCGTCTCGAGTCGAGGAGCTCCGAGGGATTTGGCGGGAGGGTCCCCGACGTCAGGATATGCAATCCGGGTACGCGGGTTCGTCGGATGATGCTGGCAGCCTGACCATCTCCGATGAGGAAGTTGGTCAACCCGGGTTCCTTCTTGAGGTCGAAGGTGGTATGCAGGCTCGGCCGCCGCAGATCGGCGTCGATGAGGAGAACACGTTGCTCGGCCATCGCAAGCGTTAAGGCGAGGTTGCTGGCGACGAGGGTCTTGCCGTCGCCGGCGCACGCACTGGTGACCACGACCGACCGTAAGCCATCGGAAGCAATCGACAGGCGAACATTCGTACGGAATGCACGAATAGCTTCCCCAAATCCCGCCGGGACAGGTCGATCGACGAGCAGGGGGCGCGTCAGCTCGTCCTCACCGACAAGCGGGACCATGCCGAGAAACGTGAGTCCCAGTTCGCTTCCGATTTGTTCTGGAAGCTTGACGCGATTGTCCAGACGCTCCAGGAGAAATGCCATCCCGATTGCGAGCAGAAGGCCGCCGAGCAGGCCGAGCCTCAGGTCCGTGCGGATACCCGTGGCCAGCGGAGCCTGCGGCACTTCGGCGCGGTCGACAATCCTCAGATTGCTGATCCGCTGTTCGCGAGTAACCCCAAACTCGTTCACACGCTGAAGCAGGCTGTCGTAAATCTGCCGGTTGCTCTCCATGTCACGCTGCAAGACCGCGAGCTCGACGTCGCTCCGGTTGAGCGAGAGCATCTCCTTACGTTGTGACTCGAGCGCCCGGCCGAGGCTCGATTCGGCCGCCCTGGCTGACTGATATTCGGCGCGGACCGATTCGGCAGCCTTGGTCATCTCGACGCGCAGCCTCCCTTCGGCGTTGCGGACACCCTCGCGTGTCTTGATGAGGGTGGGATGACGGTCACCAAGCTTTTCGGACTGCTGCGCTTCCTGGCGCTGTAGAGAGATGAGCTCAGACTTGAGCTCCTGGACGATCGGATTGTTGGCAATGACGGGAAACGCATCGAGGCTGCTACGATCTCTCGCCGACATCTCGAGCTGGTTAAACAGCGTCTCCTTTTCGATGCGGTCTGTCTTTGCCTTCGTATAGGCCGTCGTCAAATCGGTGAGTTTCTGAACCGTCACGCTGGCCTGCTCACCCACCGGCACAATCCCGTTTTTCCGCTGGTAAGCGCGCAGCGCCTCTACTGATGCATCGAGCGCCTTGCGTTGTTCACCAAGCCGCTCGTTCAACCACTCGGTGGCCTCCTTGGAGGCGAGAAACCGCAATTCGAGGTTCTGCTGGATGAATTGCTGAACGATGGTGTTGGCCGTTGTCGACGCCACATGAGGATCCCGGGATTCGTAGAACACGTCGACAAGCCTGCTGCCCGGAATCGCAATCACACGGAGCCCGGTCAAAAAGCTGTTGATCTTTGCCGTGTCGACCACACTTTCGTCGGGGGCCGGCGGCTCGGCAGGGCTGGTCGGAGAAGCAAAACCGGCGCGTTCGCGTGTCCAAGCAAACGTTCGGCGGGCCCCATCCTCGAGTGTCTGAACGAAAGCGCTCCAGGACCCCGGCACTGGCGGCGGCGTCTCGCCTGTTTGGTCCCAGGCTCCCAGCGTCTCCATGGTTCGTCGTGCAAGCGATCGACTCTGGAGAATCATGAACTGGGTCAGAAAGTCTGCCTCCGCGTAGTCCGCTTCGAGTGGATCGGTCAAACCCGTCATGTTGGCCCGATTCGGTTCAATCAGGACACGTACTCGCGCTTGGTAGACGGGGACGCGGGTCAGGGCGTGAAAGAACGCTCCGATGAGTACGACGACAAATACCGTCAGGGCCGGCCAGCAGCGTCGTCGTAATGTCCGGATCCATTCCCGCCAATCGAACAACGACCGGGACTCTCCCGGGTGTCCGCCGAGCAGATCGACCAGTGCGGGCGTCCACGGGGTCGCGCGTGAGTGGGGGTGTGGATGCACCACCGTCGGCCGAGGCCTCTCGTCAGGACCCTGAACCAGGGAATCGGACATCAGAAGAACCTTTCGGGAATCACAAGGGTGTCGCCCGCGCGGATTGGGTCGGACAGCTTGACTTTGATCGACTGCTGTTTGCCTTCGACAATTCGCAGGACTTTGAGACGGTTGATCGCGGCTTCCTCTGTGGCCCCGCCGGCCAGGGCAAGCACTTGCAGCACGGTGGTACCCTCAGCAATCGAGTACGCTCCGGGGTTACGCACGTGGCCGGTCACGAAGATTCGTGTGGGGTCGTCGCGCGGCACGAACACCGTGTCGCCATCGTGCAGAATCACGTTGCGTCCGAGCGATCCGTGCTGCACGTCTTTTTCCAGCTCACGCAAGTTGATTCGCAGCACCTCTCCGTCGCTGGCATGCTCCGGCAATTTCGGACCTGACGGATGCTTCGGTCGTACGACGACCGCCTCCGAGGCGACACCATAGCCAGCCTTGGCCAGCGCTTCGATCAACGTCTGTCCTTCGGTCAGCGGGTACGTGCCGGGCGCTGCCACATTGCCAAAAATGAAGACGCGCCGGCCTCGAATCTGATCGAACGTGATGGCAACACGTGGTTGTCGAATGAACCCCTCGGACAGTGCCCGAACCAGGTCAGTTTCAAACTCACGAATCGTGAGGCCCGCCGCCGCCAGCCGTCCTATGAGCGGCAGCGTTATCGTTCCGTCGGGCTGAACCGTGAACTTTCCGTCGAGGTCTTCATGCTCCCAGACCGTGATGTTGAGAATGTCCTGCACGCCAATCACGTAATCGGCACGACCAGGAGCCGGCGCAGCGGGCGACTGCGCCAGCGTGACCGCAGCCGCCGACAACCAGATGGCTGCTGCAAGAGATCCGAGGAGCTTGACCGTCGCCCCGCGACACCCTCGAGAGCGCTTTCCCATTCCAGATTCCTCTGTCATCTCGTGGGACCGTTCAGAAAAACGCCACGTTCGCTGACCGACACGCGGCCGACCGTCACCATCATGCCGACCTGAATGTCTTTGTAGGGATTGGCGCCGTTCACACGTCGCCACTGTGAGATGTAGCCGGACACGCGGTTGTGCCGAGTCATGCGCAGTCCGACGCTCACCGTCAGGTTGTCCAATGTTTCGCGTGTGTCACCCTCGAACACACCGCTTGTAAAAGCGTGATACTTGATCTTCGTGCGAGACCCGCTGATTCCCACATCGAGCCGACGCCAGAGCACCTGTTGCGCGCCGGCCTCGTACAGGTCGTACTCGTAGTACGGCGCGTCGTACCGGTACGAAGGATCGATATCGCGCTCGGCGCCGACCGACAGGGAGAGTCGATCCCGCACCGTACTGCTGATCCCGCCACGGTAAATGAGGCCCGCGAACTCGGGCGTGATGTCGTGCAACGGGTTCGCCGAGCGATAGCCGATCGCGGCAGTCCCGCCAATGAGCGCCTGAGGACTGAGGTCGACACCGACCGTGCCGCTGACCGAATCAATGTCTCGTTCGGGTGCCCGGGGGAACCGTTGCTGCAGTCCTTCGGCCGTGAACGTCAAGCCGGTGTACGGCGTCAAGTGATGAAGGAGCTTGACCGACCCCAGTTGCACAGTACGGTTGAGCGTGTCCTCCAGTTGGACATGCATGAATTCCTCGGATTCGTCCACCTCGACGTCCGTGTACGATCCGTTCACGTCAAGCTGCAGCTTGTGACCGCCGATTCGGGTTCCAGCCTTGAACAGCCGGACGAAACTGCGGACCCGCGCATCGACCTCTGGGCCTGATCGCCCGTTGGTATAACCGACGTCGGCATCGCCATAGAACGCGAGCCGTGAGCTCCTGCGGAGCTCGGCCTGCAGACGGACCCCTGGATTGAACGCACGTTCACTCGCGAACTCCTGGTAGTACACGAGGCCAGCGCGACCTGTGGCACGAACGTCGAAACGTGTCCGCTGAATTCGTGCTTCGAGTTGTGGCTCGACGGTCGCGGTGAAATCAGAGGCGCGTTCACCAGTACTGAAGACGTTCGTCTCGACCCCTACATCCACGAGTCGAACCGCCGGCGTCACGGTGAACGCACCGCTTTTCAACTGGAACGGCGATGGAGGCTCCCCTGCCGGTGGTGACTGGGCAGCCGCCTGACTGGCCGACACGAAAACGGCCAGGCATGCTGCCACCATGCAATGCTTCGATCGGTCGGCCGCGATCAGGCGCACACGGCACCTCTGGTCGGAACATGCATCGCGTCGTGGATCCACCGATACGTCGCCTCCATTCCGGAAACGAGAGGAGTCGTGGGCTCCCAGCCGAGCAAGGCGCGAACTTTGGTGTTGTCGCTGTTGCGACCGTTGACACCATTCGGGGCGGAAAGGTTGTATCGGCGAGTCAACCGTATACCAGCGATGGTTTCCACCATGTCGACAAGCTGGTTGATCGTCACCCGCTCGGAACTCCCCACGTTCACCGGTTCGCAGACAGTGCTTTCGGTCAGCCTGGCGGTACCCTCGAGACAGTCGGCAATGTAAGTGAAACTTCGGGTCTGGTTGCCCGTTCCCCAGATTTCAATCTCATGGCGGCCAGACCTCTTGGCCTCGATAACCTTGCGGCAGATTGCCGCAGGAGCCTTTTCGCGGCCGCCGTCGTACGCGCCGAACGGACCGTACACGTTGTGGTAGCGCGCCACGCGCGTGTTCAGACCAAAGTCCTCGTCGAAGTGACGGCACATGCGCTCGCCGAACAACTTTTCCCAGCCATACCCGTCTTCCGGCATTGCGGGGTACGCGTCTTCTTCGCGAAGCGGTGTAACTTCCGGCGAGGCCTGTCGGGAAGCGTTGTAGACACACGCCGAAGATGCATAGAAGAACCGCTGCACACGCTCGTCGCGCGCTGCCAGGAGCAAATGGGTGTTAATGAGGACATTCAGCATGCACAACGCCTTGTTGCGCTCGATGAACCCCATGCCCCCCATGTCAGCGGCAAGGTTGTAGACCTCAGCAGCTCCGACCAGGGCACGACGGCATGACCCCAGCTCAGAGAGGTCGAGCTCCAGATTTTCGGCAGCGCGGTGGCGTTGGTGCCACTGATGACCCGGCTTGACGTCAACAGCGCGCACGCGTAACCGACGATGCTCCAGGAGGTGCCCGACGAGGTGCCCTCCAATGAAGCCGCCAGCTCCGCAGACAACGGCTATGCCTGAGTCAGGCATGCAAGCTATGGGGTGATGGAGCGTCGTCGGTCGATGGGAATCTTGAGGCGTTTCAACTTTCGGTAGAGGTTGGTGCGCTGAATACCGAGCATTCGCGCGGCGTCCGGAATACGACCACTGTGTTGATCGAGCGCGGCCGCGATGTACTCTCGCTCGAACCGTGCGCGTGCCTCACGCAGCGTCCCACCGGCGGCGGATGGGATGGAGCGGCCATCGAGCTGAATGCTGGACAGGACGTCCTCCAGTCGGATGACGTCGGTTTTGACGCGCTGTGCAAGGCCGGTCAAGAGACGCTCGAGTTCTCTCACGTTGCCTGGCCACGGCAGCGCGGTCAGCAGCTGCAGCGCGGGTTCGCTGAGTGTCTTTGGAGGAACAGAAGACCTGCTCCCAATCACGGTCAGAAAATGTGCCGCGAGGCCGGGAATATCTTCGCGCCGCTCTCTCAAAGGAGGCACGTCAATGCGAATTGCGGAAATCACCCGATGGAGGTCACCCCTGACCCGACCCTCTTCGACGGCCTGATCGTACGCCGCATCGACAGCCGCAATCGCGCGCACGTCAAACCCAACCGAGGAGCGGTCTTGCACGACCATCGCCTCGCGATCTCGGAACAGCCTCACCAGACGTGCCTGAATCCGCGCGGGGATTTCGGTCAGATGTTCGAGGAAGAGCGTTCCGCCAATTGCATCAAGCAACTGGCCGCCTCTCGCAATCCGTTCGAGATTTCGACGCTCCTCGCCCGCGGTGCGACCCAACTGGAAGCCAAACAGATCGCGCTCCAGCGTCTCCAGCGCCGCATGGGTGCTTGCCGCCTTGACGAATCCCGCCGTTGCGGACGACCGGCGATGAATCTCGCGCGCCACGGCTTCCCTGCCCGTGCCTGGCTCGCCGGTAATCAGGACATGGTCACGGCCGCCTGCGGCTTTCGCCACCTGCTGCGTGAGCGCTTGCATGCGGGACGATGAGGCTTGCGTATGGAACTCGCTGCTGCTCATGGGCGTGATACCGCCGGTTGATCAGCGGCGTCCGTCTCCACCCCTTGAAGACTGCCGTCCGACTGATACGTCAATCGGCGCGTAGGACGGCCGCTGCCGTTCAGGTCAAATGCTGCGCTGCTCAAGACGCCGTTTCGATAGGTCTCCCACTTGTCCACAACTCCGTTGGCGTCGGTATCTTCCTCGGTTCGGGTCAGGACGCCCTTTTCATAGAACTCGGTCCGGTTGACCTTGCCATCCTGGCGCGTCGAGATCTCAATGCGGTCGACGGAACCCTTGGCTCCTTCAAAAATCCAAGCATCGACTTTTCCGTTATTTGACCTAGAAATGCCGACTTTGACAAGCTGTCGATTGGTTCCGTAGTACTCCCAGCGATCCACCAGACCATCTTCGTCCTTGTCGAGTTCAATCCTCGCGATCTCAGATCCATCCATATAACTGACAGCATCAGGTTTACCGTTGGAGTCTGAGTCGTAAGTCAATTGACCGAGTTTCCCGGTCTTAGCGTCGTACTTCGGTTGCAAGTCACTCTGATTCGCCTGCTGTGAGCACCTTGTCAGACTGACCAGAAGCAGACCAACAAGCAAAGCGGAGGATCTATTTGGTCTAATGACCATATCTAAGCGAGGCTCCGCTCTGTGAGTCACAAGAAGAGCTGCGAAGGCCCACTCTCGAACCCGGGTTGCCGCTGCAGGACAAACGGCGACCGCAGCTGTGCGGACGGAGTTCGCGTTTCTAAGGGAATTATCGGTGTATCCATCAGAATACTTTTCGGTGTGCAAATGATACACATTTCCGGCACTAACGCGCAGCGGTATTGAATCGAAGGAAAAACTTGGAAGTTCAGATCTCAGGAAGCGGCGACTGGCTGGGAAAAGAATCGCTCGATGATGTCTCGCGTTTCCGGAATCGACTGGGCTGCGTTGATGGCCACGCGAAGCTGTCCGCCGCCTTCGAGGCCCTTGCTGTACCAGGCGATGAGCGCCCGCAGTTTGTTGATCACCCAACGCTCGCGGCCTCGGGCTGGTAATCGTTGGTCGCCCGGAGCAAGGTGGCGGAAGCCCGCGGCCTCGTCCACGCGCTCGTGGAGCAGAAGTTCCATGTACTCCATGAGAAACTGGCGGCGGTCCTCCGGGTTCACGACCCTCGCGGTCTTGCCGGCAACGAGATCCTGGGCTTGTGCAAGGATCCACGGATTGCGCAGCACCCCACGTCCGACCAACACGCCACTCACCCGACCGCCGTTCAGGCGTTGGAGAATCTGGCCCGGCTCGACGCAGTCCCCGCTTCCAAATACGGGAATGTTCAGCCCGTCGGCAACTCTGGAAACGAGATCCCAGTCGGACATCCCTGTGTAGGACTGCGCGGCCGTCCGCCCGTGCACGGCTACGGCCGCCGCACCGGCGTCCTCGGCTCGTCGCGCGAGCTCCGGCGCGTTCAGGCTTCGTTCGTCCCATCCCGCTCGCATTTTGACGGTGACGGGAATCTTCACCGCTCTGGCCATCGCTTCAATGACGTGGCCCGCGTGTGCGGGCTCGCGCATCAGACTGCAACCAGCGTTGTGCTTGGCAATTTTGGGGACCGGACATCCCATGTTCACATCCACGATGTCGGCGCCCATCCCCTCGACAATGCGAGCGGCGTCGGCCATCTTGGCGGGATCGCCCCCGAAAATCTGGATCGACACGGGTCGTTCTTCTTCGGTGTACTCGGCGTACTCGAGCGTCCGATCGATGCCTCTGACAAGCCCCTCGGAGCTCACCATCTCCGTGACGACCAAACCACACCCGCCCTGTCGCTTGACCAATCGCCGGAACGCCGTGTCGGTCATCCCGGCCATAGGAGCAACAACGAACGGCGATTCGAGCGTGAGCGCGCCGATCTTGGGCATGGGGTTCCAGGTTATCAGTTATCTGGCCACTGACCGCCGACCACCAGTTAGTATGGCTTGACGTCCGCGGCGTCCACTTCGACCGACACCGCCTGGCCGATGAGGTCCACCGAGAGTACGAGACGGGCGTGTGCGCCCTTGCGCACGAGCCGGCCAATCACGCCTTTCAAGGCGCCGTGGGAGACTTCGACCATCATGCCTTCATGGATGAGAGGACATGGGTCGTACTGCAGATCGCTCGTCACCAGGCGGCGAATACCATCAATCTCGTGGTCCGGAATAGGCGCAGGTTTCCCCTCGAACGACACAATATTGACGACCCCCGTGCATTTGAGAATGGCCAGGGTGGAGGCGGGGACGAACCGGGCGAAGCAATAGCCCGGAAAAAGCGGCCAATCGATCTTTTTCTTGCGATCTTTCCAGCGGCTCCAGCGGGGAATCGTGGGCAGGAACGATTCGAAACCCTTTTTCTCGAGCTGCTGGCGAACGACCTGCTCGTGCCGCGATCTGGTCCAGATCGCAAACCACCGAACATCGGCATCCGTCAGGCCGGCGCCGGCAACGATTGATGAATCCGTTTGTTCTCGGTCCGACACGGTTATCCGCGGGCCGGGGGTTCTTTCGTTCGTTGCTCGAGCCCTTGTTCGTACGCCTTCTTGAGCTCCTCGTTCTTCCACTCGATAATCGCCTGCTGACGGAGGCTCTCCAGGTACTTTCTCAACTCGCCTTCGCGCTTCTCGTTGGCAATACGATCCTGAATCTGACCCTTTGCCTGTTCGTACGTCAGGCGATCGGACTCGGTCCTCATCTCGAGCTTGAAGAACTGCCAGCCCTGGCGGGAACGCACGACGGACGTGATCTGCCCGGGCTTCAGCGGATCGATGAGCTGCTGAAACGCCGGGGCCAGTTCCTCGCGGCTGATGGGTCCAATCAGCCCGCCGTTAGCTTTCGAAGCTGCCTCCGAATGTTCGGCCGCCAGCTTCTCGAAGCTCTCGCCCTTGACGGCCCGAGCCCGCAATTCTTCGGCCTTGGCCTTCGCCTCCTCGTCCTTGCCGACGTTCAAGCCCCCTTGCTCCAAGCCAACGCTCACCAGCACCTCGCGCAACGTGATGCCGGGTTGAGTCTTGAAATCGTTCGGGCGGCTGTCGAAGTAGGCACGTGACTCCTCTTCGGTCACGCTGATCTTCGACATGATCTCGACCTGTTGCACGCGGTTGATGATCGCGGACCGTTCGATGTTGCGACGCAGATCGTTGATCGTCAACCCTTCCTGTTTGAGCGCAGCCTGGAACTGCGCGTCGTTCTCCAGGTTGTTGTCTTTTCGCAGGTTCTCGAGGATGCCCTTGAATTGTTCGTCGCTCAGGGATCCACCAAGCTCGCGGCCGCGCTGGACGAGCAGCATCTCGTCGACTGCACCGACCAGCACGAGCGGCGTGATCTCCGCCACCGCGCGCTTCAGATCGGACGCCGTGGCCGTCGAGGGATCGAGCCCGCCCCGGTCTCGCAGCGCGCGTAGCTGGCGCTGTTCGAGGTCGGTTTTGGTCAGAATCTCGCCGTTGACCTTGACCAGAATCTGCTCGAGGATCTCTCCAGAGGGGCCGGCGGTGGCGAGGGCGAAAACAACGGCAAATACTGCAACACACTTGCGCATATCGGAATCTTACCTTTATTAGTGGGCCGTTCCCAACGCCGCCAGCAAATCGCCCACGAGGGTTAGGACGCCGTGCGGTCCCCGGGGGTCTTCTTTTTGGGGCTTCAGAATCTCCTCCCGGCTGAAACCCGGTTCCACGGTCCCGCTCGTGGCCCTGGTCGTCCACCACGACGCTGAAGTCCCGGACCCGGGACCCCTTTTTGATCCTTTCGGCCGGATTCGTTGAGCAGACGTTGGTGGCTCGTCCCGGTTGGCGGACGCAGCTACGGCTTGTCGGAGATCCAGCTTCAACGTGACTGGAGGTGAAAGGGAGAGCCCTGGCTGTAGACGCACCAGGGCGACCAGCCTGGTGGGATCTACCTTGGCCTGGGGCCGGAACTTGAAGTGGACGACCTGCCCGTCGCGGTCGATGGATTCAATCCCGAGCCGATCTGCCAGAACGCGGATTCGACCATAGTCGACGAGCTGCAGGACTGACGCTGGGGGCTCCCCGTACCGATCCTTTATTTCCCCCAGCGCTTCCTCCAGCTCGCGCTCGCTCCGTGCCGCAGCCATCCGACGATAGAGAATCAGCCGCTGATTCATTTCGGGAACATACCCATCGTCAATGCGCAGATCGACCCGCAAATTCACAACAGCGCGCACTTCTTCTTCGAGCTCCTCGCCCTTCAGCTCGCGGACGGCTTGCTCGAGGAGCTTCATATACATCTCGAACCCGACCGACTCGATATGCCCGCTCTGCTCGCCTCCAAGCAGCGTCCCGGCCCCCCGAATCTCGAGATCCAATGCCGCCACACGAAATCCGCTGCCAAGATCGCTGAACTCCTTGATGGCCGCAAGTCGCTTGCGCGCCACGGGAGACAGAGAATCTTCCGGGGGAATGAGGAGATACGCGTACGCCGGACGATCGGAGCGACCAACGCGCCCACGGAGTTGATAAAGCTGCGAGAGCCCGTACCTGTCTGCCCGATTGACGATGATGGTGTTGACATTGGGAATATCGAGCCCGTTCTCGATAATCGTGGTGGCTAGCAGCACGTCGAACTTCTGGGCGATGAAATCCATCATGGCTCGCTCGAGCTCTTCTTCGCCCATCTGCCCATGCGCCACCGCCACCCGCGCTTCCGGGACGAGCTTGGTCACCAGATTGCCAATCGAGAAAATCGACTCCACGCGGTTGTGAACGAAATACACCTGACCGCCGCGCGCCAGCTCGTTGCGGATGGCGCGCGTAATGACTTGCTGGTCGAACTTGACGACATTGGTTTGAATCGAGAGTCGGTCCTTCGGGGGCGTTTCGATGATCGACATGTCGCGGATACCCGCCAGCGACATGTTCAACGTCCGCGGAATGGGTGTCGCGCTCATCGTCAGGACGTCGACCTTGTGACGAAGTTGCTTGATCTTTTCCTTGTGGGCAACCCCGAACCGCTGTTCCTCGTCCACGACGAGCAGCCCGAGGTCGCGAAAACTCACGTCTTTCGACAGGAGTCGGTGTGTGCCAACAATGATGTCCACCTTACCCGCTGCCAGATCGGCAAGAACCTGGGTCTGCTCTGCCTTGCTGCGGAACCGGCTGACCATGTCCACCGAAATCGGGAAGCCGGCCAGGCGTTCTTTCAGTGTCTTGAGATGCTGAAACGCAAGAACCGTCGTCGGTGCAAGAAACGCAACTTGCTTGCCGTCCATTACGGCCTTGAAGCCCGCACGCATGGCCACCTCGGTCTTGCCGTACCCAACGTCACCGCAGAGAAGCCGGTCCATCGGAAACGGCTGCTCCATGTTTTTCTTGATGTCGGCAATGGCGGCTGCCTGGTCGACCGTCAGCTCGTACTCGAAGGCGTCCTCGAACTCCTGTTGCCAGTGCGTGTCGGTGTTGAAGGCATGCCCGGTGACGGCCTTTCGGGCGGCGTACAGCTTCAACAGCTCCTCGGCCATGTCCCGCATGGCCTTGCGAACTCTCGTCTTGGCGCGTTCCCAGGAGGTGCCGCCGAGACGATCGAGGGGGGGATGCGTGGCACCGCTGTACTTCTGGACGAGATCGAGCCGCTCGACCGGGACAAAGAGCTTGTCCTCGCCGGCATAGCGGAGCTCCATGAACTCCTGAGTGACCGAGCTGCCCGCGCCAAGCGCAATCTGTTTGAGACCAATGAACTTTCCGATGCCATGGTCGACGTGAACCACGAGGTCTCCCGGCTTGAGATCTCGCAGATCGGAGAGGAACGTCTTGGCAAGTGACCGGCGGCGCTCGGCCTGCCGCCGGTCTTCTTCGAAAACATCGCCCTCGGCAAAGATCTGCAGCTCGGCCACTGGCAGCCGGAAGCCCCGCGACAGATCGCCGGTCGCAACCAGAACAGCGGCGGTGTGGAGATCGTCGGCGCGATCGAGCTGAACACCGCGCAGCTCGTACTCTGCCAGCAACTCGACCGTGCGTTCGGCTCTGCCGGCGCCCGCCGCGACGAAGAGCACCGTTTCGCTGCGTTCCCGAGCCCGCCGGACCTCTGCCGCCCAATCCGCAATTCGGCCACGAAATTCAGGCGTTGGCTGCGTCCCAACGTGGTGCGAGGCCCCTTCTGCCCCGTCATGACTGGTTTGGTCGACGGCGAGCTGACTGAGCTCGGTCGCGCGCGCAAACTGGTTCTCGACCTCCGACCATTCGATGAAGAGCGATCCTGGATCGGGAGATTCGTCCCCCTTCGTTTCGACGACCTCCGCGTGACTGGCAGCAATCTGCTCGACGATCTTCAGGGCATGCGCTTTGATATCGTCTCGTTCGCTCAGGTAAAGGGCCGTGTCATGGGGGAGATAGTCGAACACGCTGCCCGACACCGGCGGGGGATCGAACACCTCCCGGAGAGGAACGACCGTCAGCTGATCGAGGGGGGCAATCGAGCGCTGCGTGGCCGGGTCGTAGCGCCTGATCGATTCAATCGTGTCGCCGACGAACTCGAGCCGAGCGGGTTGGGCCTCGCCCGCCGGATAGACGTCCACGATCCCGCCGCGAATGCAGTACTCACCGTGCTCGTCGACAGGGTCTTCTCGTGTAAATCCTGCATCCACAAGCACCGCCGCCAGATCCTGCGGGGAGATCTCCTGACCTGGTTTCAGCTCCACGGAGGCACCGAGGAGTCGTGCAGGCGGGCTCACCCGTGGGAGCAGGGCAGCCGCCGATGCAATGACCACTCGAGCTGTGCCCGATGCGAGGGCGTGAAGGGCGCGGGCCCGGGCGGACGCGACGCGAAAATGGGGCGCGAGTGCCCGGTAGGGATCGATCTGCAGGGAGGGAAACGGCAGGACTGCCTGGTCCACCGCCGGTGTGGATAATCCTTCAATCGCGGCCACAAAAAATCGGACGTCCGTGGTCATCCGGTCCACGTCAGCGTCCCCAGGCACTACCAGCAGGACGGTCGCGCTTCGGGAACAGGCACCGGCAACGGCCAGCGCTTGTGCAGACGGCGTCAACCCGGCAATTCGATGTGCCGCGACCGACATCCCGCTTCGGGCAATCGCGGCCTTGAGCAGAGCCTGCAACGAGAGAGAGGTGGTGATGGGCACAGCTGAAGGGCTGTCAGTTCCTGGACTCGCGTCCGATTTGTTCGATCTTTCCGATTATCGCACTCGTCGAATAGCCCTCGGCAATCGGGACACGAACGACCCTTCCGCCCCGTGCTTCGACGATCTCACGCCCGACGATGCGGTCGGCTGCCCAGTCGGCGCCTTTGACCAGCACGTCTGGCTGAAGAAGGGAAACGATCTGAAACGGAGTGTCCTCGTCGAAGACAACCACGGCATCAACCGGAAGGAGCGCCGCCAAGACCTCGGCGCGTTCGGCCTGAGGAACGATCGGTCGCCCCTCGCCCTTGACACTCCGCACCGATCGATCGGAGTTGATGGCCACAATGAGCGCGTCGCCGTGCCGCCGTGCCTCCTGAAGATATCGAACGTGGCCCGGGTGAAGAATGTCGAAGACCCCATTGGTAAAGACAATCTGTTGACCGTGGTGGCGGAGTCGAGCCACCCAGGCAAGAGCCTCGTCGTGGGTCAGCACGGGCACGGCAATGACTCCACGAAAACGAAAAAGGGGTCGGGAGTCTTTTTTGCTGACTCTTGGACAAAAAAGACTCCCGACCCCTTTTTCTTCATTTCGTACCGAACTTCACGTTGGATGAGAAGGTCCACTGGTGAGGTGGACGATAGATTCCGACGTCATGCGTTCGGGATTTCACGCGGAAGGTATAGAGCAGTCGATGATAGTCGTACGGATACCCGTCTCGCTTGTGAACGGCCACGTCGAGTTTGTAGGTCCCCTCGACCAAATCCAGCGAGGCAACCTGGAAGACGACCTCTGCCTCACCCTCGAGCGAGGCTGATTCGAGCTCTTCGAGATGAGTATTCGTCCCGTAGCAGCAGACACCCTCTGGATTGAACAGGCCAATCCCGAAAGCAAAGTCACTGACCGGTTCGACCGCGAGCACCTTGACATGAACGGAAAGCGGGTCCCCTGACTGGAAGACGTGACTGACCTGACCGTGCTGATCCCTCAGCGCAACTTCAAGTATCTGAACTTCGCGAGATCCCCAGCGTCCCTCCCGTGCCCGAAACATGTCCTGGGGGACCGGGTCGTCCGGCAGCGCGTTGCCGTCGGCGGCCCCCACTGGCAACTCCGCACCATTTTCGCCCTCGACGATTGGCAAGGGCACTTCCAGCGCGTGCGCTCGCGCTCTTGCATCCGCCGCCGCTAATGTTTGTTCCTCCGAGTGCTCGACGTCGGTGAGATACGCGCCCACCACACGCAGCGGATCCCCGAGGGCTCTCGTGCGCCCGGCGTCGAGCCACAGCGCTTCGTCGCAAAATCGCTCCACCAGGTTCAGCGAGTGGGTCACCAGCAGGATCGTCTTGCCCCGTCGTCGAAATTCTCCAAACTTGTCGAGGCATTTGTGCGTAAACGCCTCGTCGCCGACGGCCAGCACTTCGTCGACCAGGAGCACGTCGGGATCGACGTGAATGGCGACAGCAAAACCGAGGCGCATGTACATGCCCGACGAATACGTTTTGACCGGAGCTTCAATGAAGTCGCGCAGCTCGGCAAACTCGACGATTTCGTCGAAGCGCCTGGCAATCTCCCGCTTCGACAAGCCGAGCATGATGCCGTTGATGAAGACATTCTCGCGGCCGGAAATCTCGGGGTGGAATCCGGCACCCAGTTCGATGAGCGCCGAAATGCGTCCGCGAACATCGACACTGCCGCTCGTGGGTTTGGTGATACCCGCTACGAGTTTCAACATCGTGCTCTTGCCAGACCCGTTTCGACCGATGATGCCAAAGGTGGCGCCCGTCGGCACGGCAAACGACACCCCCCGCAGGGCGTGAAACGTCTCGTCGGGCTTGAGGTCGCTGATCAGGCTGCCATCGAGCAGTGCGCTCTTGAGCGTGGCAAACTGCTTCCGGCGTGCGTAGCGCCGGTAGACCTTGGTGACGTCGGAGACGACAATGGAATTCATACGGCTCTAGCAAGCAGACGGCACACGACAGACGGCAGGACGGTTGAGCTCTCGCCCAGCTGCGACCTGCTGGCTGCTGCCGGCTGTCGTTTCACACTTCCTCCGCAAACGAATCGCGCAGCCGGTCGAAGACGAAATATCCAAACAGAAACAGCCCTGCCGACGCAATTCCCAGTGCCACCAGCCACTTCCAGTGGCCAAAAGGTCCATCGTAGAACAGAAGCTCCTGATACGAGATCGCAAGGTGTGTGAACGGATTCAGGTTGAGCAGCAAGCGGGCGCCTGCCGGCGCCTCGGACATCGGATAGATGATGGGCGTCGCAAAAAACCAGAATGTGAGAAGGTTCGAGAGGATGTCTTTGAGATCGCGGAAATGCACCGTGAGCGCCGACAGGATCAGCGCGAAACCGAGCGTGAGAAGCAGCTGAACCAGCACCACCACCGGGAACCACACCAGGTCACCAAGCTGGAGCGCCGGCCGATAGTAGACGAGGAAGACCACAAGGATCGGCAGGCCAAACAGGAAATGAACCAGATTTGCCAGCACGGTCACGATGGGCAGGACTTCGGCCGGGAAGAGCACCTTCTTGATCAGGTTCCCGCCGGCCATCAGGACGTTGGCCGACTCGGCCAGCGAAGAAGAGAACCAGGTCCATGGCAGGATGCCGCAGAACATGAACAGGGCATAGGGCTCGAGCCCCGGCCCGCGCGGCAGCACGTAGCTGAACACAAACGTGTAGATCAGCAGAAGGAGCAGCGGGTTGATGAAGGACCAGAAGAACCCTAGGACGGATCCTCGATATCGGGCTTTGACTTCACGCGCAACCAGGCTCTGGATGAGCGCGCGGTATCGCGCGAGGCGCAGGAGATTCTGGAGCATTCCGACTTCGTATTCTGTCTTCTGTATTCTGTCTTCTGTCTTCTAACTCCTCTTTTTTTGCTCTTTTAGCTCCTGACCCGCGCCTTCGACGCCACCTGAAGGCGTATGAGAGCTTTCATCATGGCAATGCGGGCTCGCTCGAAGTCCATCTCCAGGGTCGGTCGCGCCAGTCGTTCCTGCGCCCGGTCGCGCGCCGTTTCGGCGCGTTTCAAGTCGATTTCCTCCGCCTTTTCTGCGGTCTGCGCCAGAATCGTGACGCGGTCCGGCAGGATTTCCGCAAATCCGAACGCGACGAGCAGGTAAAACGTCTCCGACCCCTTCCGATACGAAAGCTGCCCGATGTCCAGCCTTGCGAGCAGCGGCGTGTGTCCCGGCAGCACACCCAGATATCCTTTGGCGGCGGGCACGATCACTTCGTCGACCTGCTCGCGAATGAGCGGGCGCTCGGGAGTGACGACCTCGAGCGTGAGCTGTGTGGGCAGTGCCATCGTTTCCGTCCTTACCTGAGCGCCTGCGCCCTTTCAAGGACGTCCTCAATCGTGCCCATCATGTGAAACGCCTGCTCGGGGACGGCATCGTGCTTCCCTTCGACGATTTCCTTGAAGCCCCGAATCGTGTCGGCAATAGGAACGTACTTCCCTTTCAGTCCCGTGAATTGTTCCGCCACGAAAAACGGCTGCGAGAGGAACCGCTGCAGCTTTCGCGCCCGCGCGACCGTGAGTTTGTCGTCTTCGGACAACTCATCAATCCCGAGAATCGCAATGATGTCCTGCAGGTCCTTGTACCGCTGCAACACCTGCTTGACCTGACGCGCGACGTTGTAATGCTCCTGACCAATGACGCGCGGATCGAGAATGCGCGACGTCGAGGCCAGCGGATCGACAGCCGGATAGATTCCAATCTCGACAATGGCACGCGAGAGGTTCGTTGTGGCATCCAGGTGCGCGAACGTGGTTGCTGGAGCCGGATCGGTGTAGTCGTCGGCGGGCACGTAGATCGCCTGAACCGATGTGATCGAGCCTTTCCGCGTCGATGTAATCCGTTCCTGCAGGTCGCCCATCTCGGTGAGCAGCGTCGGCTGATAGCCGACGGCCGACGGCATGCGGCCCAGCAGTGCGGACACTTCGGAACCCGCTTGTGTAAAGCGGAAAATGTTGTCGATGAAGAGCAGAACGTCCTTACCCTCGGCGTCTCTGAAGTACTCGGCAACCGTCAGGCCCGACAAAGCCACCCGCAGGCGTGCCCCTGGCGGCTCCGTCATCTGGCCGTAGACCAGAGCGGCGCGTGACTTGCTCGGATCCTTGATGTCGATGACGCCGCTTTCCTGGAACTCGAGCCATAGGTCGTTGCCCTCGCGCGTGCGCTCGCCAACGCCGGCAAACACCGACACACCACCGTGTTTCAACGCAATGTTGTGGATCAGCTCCTGGATGATGACCGTCTTTCCGACACCCGCACCGCCGAAGAGACCGATCTTGCCGCCAAGAAGGTAGGGTTCAAGCAGATCGACAACCTTGATCCCGGTCTCGAACATCTTCAACTCGGTTGACTGCTCCTCGAGCGCTGGCGCAGGCCGGTGAATCGACCAGCGCTCGGTTGCCGGTACCGGGCGATCGGGGAAATCGACCGGCTCCCCAAGCACGTTGAGCACGCGGCCGAGAGTCCCTGGCCCGACGGGCATTGAAATGGGCGCACCCGTGTCGAAGGCCCGCATGCCCCGCTGCATGCCGTCGGTTGGCTTCATGGCAACCGTGCGGACACGGTTCTCGCCAAGATGCTGCTCGACTTCTGCCACGATATCGAGCCGCGCATCCTGCGCCGTCCCCTCGTCCGAGACGATGCGAACCGCGTTGTAGATGTCCGGCAGCTGTCCGTCTTCGAACTCAATGTCCACAACCGGACCGATCACCTGCGCGACCCGGCCGACCTTCTGCTTGGTTTCAACTGCCATATGCTCCTCACAAAAAGGGCACCATGCACCCAGCACCCTTACTTACAGAGCTTGCGCCCCCGAAACAACCTCGATAATTTCCCGCGTGATGGCCGCTTGACGCACCTTGTTCATGTACAGAGTCAGCTGCTCGATCATTTCCGCCGAGTTCTTGGTTGCCGCGTCCATGGCCGTCATGCGCGCCGCGTGCTCGGCTGCAGCCGATTCGAGGAGCGCCCGGAAGACCTGCACTTCAACGTGACGCGGCAGGAGATCGCGGAAAATCTCGGCCGGCGTCGGTTCGAACAGATACTCGACTTCCAGCGCGTCCGGCGCGGAGTCGGTCAGAACCTCGCCACGTGGAATCGGCAGCAGGCGTTCGACGACGACGCGTTGTTGAATGACCGATTTGAATTCGTTGTAAACGAGATAGACGCTCTTGACGTCACCGCTCGTGAAATCCTCAATGGCGGCGCGGGCGATGGCTTGAGCGTGCGAGTAGGACACGTTCTGGAATACGCCCACGTCCTCGAACCGGACTTCGAACCCGTGGCGGCGAAAATAGTCGCGGCCTTTTCGCCCAACGAGTCCCAGCGCGATCTCGCGTCCCGGCGCATCGACGATGAACTTCCCCGCCTCCTTGATGATGTTGGTATTGAAGCTCCCGCACAGACCCCGGTCCGCGGTCACAACCACCAGCAATGTGCGTCCTGGTGTCGTCTCGCTGCCGGCAGCCGCCAGCAGCGGATGCGCGGCGGACGGCACGCGGGCCGCCACACGATTGAGCACGCGCAGCATCTGCTGCGCGAACGGGCGCGCGCTCATGATCCGTTCCTGCGCACGGCGAAGTCGTGACGCGGCCACCATCTTCATCGCCTTCGTGATCTGCTGCGTCGACTTGACCGCACGAATCCGCCGGCGGATGTCAATGAGTGAAGGCATTGTTTCTTCGGCTTTCGGATTTCGGCTCTCGGCTCTCGGGCTTCGGATCCCGGTTTTTGGCTTTCGGTCTCTGTCTTCTGTCGTCTGTCTTCTACGCGGCAGCGGCCGTTGCCGCAAACTGCTCTCCGAACTCCTTGAGCGCCGCGTTAATTTCCGCTTTCAGACCATCGTCGAGCGTCTTCTTGTCGGCAATCCCCTTGAGGACTCCGGCATACCGTGTTTCCACGAATCGGTAGAGCTCCTGTTCGTATCGCCCCACGGCAGCAATCGCGACGTTATCGAGGAACCCGTTCGTGCCCGCGTAGACGATGAGCACCTGCTTCTCGACAGCAAGAGGCTGATACTGCGGCTGTTTGAGAAGTTCCACCAAACGAGCCCCGCGGTTGAGCTGCGCCTTCGTGGCTGGATCGAGATCGCTACCAAACTGCGCGAACGCGGCCAGCTCACGATACTGCGCAAGATCCAGTCGTAGCGTGCCGGCCACCTGTCGCATGGCTTTGACCTGGGCCGACCCGCCTACCCGCGAAACCGAGTTGCCGACGTTGATTGCGGGGCGCACACCCTGATGGAACAAATCCGTTTCGAGAAAGATCTGGCCGTCGGTAATCGAAATGACGTTGGTGGGAATGTAGGCGGATAAGTCGCCCGCCTGCGTTTCGATGATCGGCAGCGACGTGAGCGATCCTCCGCCGAGCTCCTGCCGCATTTTGGCCGCACGCTCGAGCAATCGCGAGTGCAGATAGAACACATCGCCGGGATACGCTTCGCGGCCAGGCGGACGCCGCAGCAACAGCGAAATCTCACGATACGCCTGCGCGTGCTTTGACAAATCGTCGTAGATGCACAACGCATGGCGGCCGTTGTCACGGAAGTACTCACCAATGGCGCAAGCTGAGTACGGACTGATGTACAGCAGGGGTGCCGGGTCCGAAGCGGCGGCAGCCACAACAATGCTGTACCCCATTGCTCCGCTGTCTTCGAGCGTCTTGATCACCTGCGCGATCGTCGACTGCTTTTGGCCAATCGCGTTGTAAATACAGACGACGTCCTGCCCCTTCTGATTGATGATGGTGTCGATGGCCACAGCAGTCTTGCCCGTCTGGCGATCCCCGATGATCAGTTCGCGCTGACCACGGCCGATGGGGACCATCGCATCGATCGCCTTGAGACCGGTCTGCAGGGGTTCCCGAACCGGCTGTCGATCCACGACGCCCGGCGCCAGACGTTCGATCGGAGCAAACTGCTTGGTCGCGATGGGGCCTTTGCCGTCGATCGGCTGACCGAGCGCGTTGACGACGCGGCCGAGCATCTCGTCACCAACAGGCACCGAGATGATTCGGCCGGTGCGCCTCACCTCGTCGCCCTCCTTGATGTTCGAGAATTCGCCCAGCAGCACGACGCCGACGCCATCCTCTTCGAGATTGAGCGCGATTCCGAACACGTCGTGAGGGAAGGACAGCATCTCGCCAGCCATCGCACGCTCGACGCCGTGCACGCGCGCGATGCCGTCACCCAGCGACATGATCGTGCCGACCTCGGCAACATCGACCTCTACGGTGAAGCTTCCAATCTGGTCTTTGATGATCTTGGAGATTTCGTCGGCTTTGATATCCATACTTGTCATCCAAACGCTTGCGACTGGTTGCCGGTGTGCGCTCTCTTCGTTGACAGATTTCCAGACGACAGCTTCAAACCGCGTCGGTCATCGCAGTTCTGATCTTCCGCAACTGTGTGGCCACGCTGGCGTCGTACACCACACCACCCACCCTGGCGACAACGCCCGCGATGAGCGACGGGTCCACACGAACCGTCATCGTCACACGTTTTCCGGTCACGGCAGCCAGACCGCGTTCGATCTCGGCTTGCCGCGCGGGTGAGAGCGGAGCGGAGGTCGTGACCTCCGCCTTTACAATCCCCTCGCGGGCGAGCAGGCGCTCTCGATAATTCGCCAGCAGATCGGGCAGCAGCGCGAGACGGTCGCGCGAGGCAAGCAGAACGAGCGTTCGCGCGACCACGGGTACGGCGCGTTGCCGATCGACGAGCACCTTCACGACGGCCTGCTTCTTGATCACCGGTACCGCGGGGTTGGTGAGGACGTGCTGCAGGTCGCGATGCACGGCCATCAATCCAGCAAACGCGTCCAGCTGTTGCTCGACGACGCGTGGATCGGCTTCCTTGAGACTGACTTCGAATAGCGCCTTGGCGTAACGTGCGGCAATTGCCTGACTGGCCATTTACGACCTTGCGACCTTTTTCACAAGCGCGAACCGCCGCAGATTACCGGCGCGAGCCGGCACCGCCGGCGGTCAACTGGAGACATTGGGTTTTCGGTCAGGAACCCCGAACTGTCACGGGCAGGGCCGCTCACGACGGTCGGACGGCGGCCGGACAAACCATCAATTTATACCATTCGGTTCCCGGTGGCGTCCAGCCGGGACAACCGAATCTCGTTGTGAATTACCGTGCGATTTCGTCATCTTTCGAGAGTTCCGGCCTGAAAAAGGGGTCGGGAGTCTTTTACACTCGTCCTGCGCCTGGAAAAGACTCCAGACCCCTTTTCCAGGCTCAGCGCAGCCGAAGCCGGGACGTCAGCTGCTCATAGAGTCGCTGCAGTTCGTCTTCGGAGTTGAAGTTGATTTCAATCGTGCCGCCGGTGCCCCGCCGCACGATTCGTACCCGCGTGCCGAGCGCGAGCTTCAACTGGTCTTCGGCAGCACGCGTGTGAATGTCCACTTTCTGCGGCTCACGAGAGGAATCACCCGGCGAGGCCAGCTTCTTGACCAGGGCTTCGGTCTCACGCACCGAGAGCGATTTGGCGATGACTTCCCGCGCGCCACGACGCTGCGCCGCGTCGTCGGTCAATGCCAGCAGCGCTCGCGCGTGACCCATCGACAGCCGCCCGCCGGCGACCTCGGCTCGAACTTCGTCGGGCAACTTCAGCAATCTCAGATAGTTCGCAACCGAGGCTCGATCCTTCCCCACCGCACCTGCAATGGCTTCCTGCGACAGCTGAAACTCTTCGCTCAATCGACGATATGCCTCGGCCTCTTCAATCGGGTTGAGATTCTCGCGTTGAATGTTTTCGATGAGCGCAACCTCGAGCAATTGTTTGTCGTCGCCCGGAGGGATGTCGCGGATGACCACCGGCACCCGGCTCACGCCGGCTTGCTGCGCGGCACGCCAGCGTCGCTCGCCGGCAATGATCTGATATCCGCGATCGACCTTTCGCACGACGATGGGCTGAATGATGCCGTTTGCTTTGATGGACGCAGATAACGCGGACAAACGAGGCTCGTCCATCGTTCGCCGTGGCTGGAACCGATTCGGCAACAGGAGATCGATGTCAACCTCGACAGGACCCGACCGCGGTTCGGGGGCGTCGGGAATCAGGGCACTCAGACCTTTGCCGAGCGCAGGACGTCTTTCCATCACTCACCTCGCGACCGTAAGTCCGCCACTCCGATCCAGTAACTCCTGCGCCAGTGCGGTGTAGGCCGCCGCACCCCGCGATTTGACGTCGTACAGAACCACGGGCATGCCGTGACTTGGCGCCTCTCCGAGGCGGACGTTGCGCGGGATGACCGTCTCGAAGACCTTCTCCTTGAAGAACTCGCGCACCTCGCGCGTGACCTGTTGCCCCAGATTCGTCCGCTCGTCGTACATGGTCAACAGGACCCCTTCGATATCGAGACCTGGATTGAGGCTGGCGCGAACACGGCGTACGGTTGACACGAGATCCGCCAGACCCTCGAGGGCAAAGTATTCACAGTGGAGCGGGATCATGACCGCGTCGGCTGCCACGAGCGCGTTGAGGGTGAGCAAGCCGAGAGAGGGGGGGCAATCAACAAAAATGTAATCAAAGCGATCGCGGAGCCTGCTGAGAAAGTGTTGCAGCCGACTCTCCCGAGCAGGAAGCGTGACGAGTTCGATTTCGGCCCCCGTCAGGTTCCGGTCGGCCGGAATGACCATGAGTCCTGGAATCTGGGTTGGGAGGAGGAACCCGTCAGGGTTTGGAAGCGTGTCGGATGCAGTCAGGACCTCGTAGATGGTGCCAGTGTGGGGTGGCCGGTTGCGCAACCCGACGCCGCTGGTGAGATTGGCTTGGGGGTCAAGGTCGACAAGGAGGACCTGGCGGCCGGTGAGCGCGACGGAGGCCGCGAGGTTGATGGCGGTGGTGGTTTTGCCGACGCCACCCTTTTGGTTCGTCACGGCAACGATCTTGGCCATGGCGCTCGCTACATCGGTCGTCTGACCTAAACTACACTCTTCGGCTAGCCCTGAGGATACGCTTCCTTGTCGAGAAGGTCAATTGCAGGGAGGGTGGTTGGCTCCCCAGGATTGCGCAAGTGTTCCACGTGGAACGTTCCGATGGTTGACCAGGCTCAAACGTAGGCGGATTCGCGGATCTGTGGCTTCTTAAGGATGACGATCTGGCTGCCCAGAGACTCTATTAGCGGATACGAAGCACCAGGACTGAAGCTGGGAAGCGCCGCCGTGGGAAGGGGCTCCGTTCCCGGACCACGGAAAAGAAAAGCGAATCCGCCAAATCGCAGAAAAGCGTGAACCGTAAGGAGCGTCCTCGTCTCGAGTCGCACAGCTCGCAATGTCGCCACGTCGTGGTGCTCGTGAAGTCCCGGCCGAGACAGGAGCTCTTCCGCTCGAGCCGTTTCAACAATGACATTGTCCAGGGCGAGCTGGCGGACGGCTTCCCGTAGAAATGCCGCCTTGCGCGTCTTGGATTCGACCATCCGCAGCGAAATTTCTGGTGCCGCGAGCCTCATGGGAATAGCCGGCGACCCGCCCCCTGACCCGACATCAATGACGCTGCAGTTCGGCGTCGGGAGGTACCGGGCGGCGATCAGGGGCTCGATCAAGAGGCGATCGAACGTCTCGTCCGTCGGCTCGACCAAGGGCAGGGAGGTCAGATTGATTTTATGGTTCCAGCGAGCCAGAAGCTCCAGATAGGTGATCAGCCGGACGGCTAACTCTGGCGAAATCTTCACACCGCCCCGACGAGCGCGACGCTCCAGTCGAATTCGAAGCTCGCGAGGCGTCAATGCCGTCGACCGGTCGCCAGTCGCCGTCTTCACATTCCGATCATACTGCTTTCGGTGAGTCCACGGGACGCCTGCTGAGGTAGGCCGACATGACCGCCACGGCGGCCGGCGTGATACCTGGAATTCTTAACGCCTGTCCAAGAGTCGCGGGCCGAACCTGACTCAGTCTGTGCACGACTTCGTTCGACAGACCCGGGACCGACTCGAATTGAAATGACTCCGGGATGAGCTTCGCCTCCTCCTTCTTCGAGCGACTGACCTCGCGCTCCTGGCGTCGGAGATACCCTTCGTACTTGATGGCGGTTTCGACACTCGCCAGATCGATACGCGCCGTGCCTGTCGATGTCTCGAGCCCCACCAGTCCCGCCTGGCACAACTGGTCAAGCCTGCTGCTCTGCTGCCGCAGCAGGTGATCCGCTTTGACGCGTTCCCCTTCCGGAGTTCGAACCGTGGCACTTCGCAGAGTTTGGAGATTCCGATTGAACCGCTCCAAGCGAGCGTTGAAGGCATCCCACCTGCCCTCGTCCACGAGTCCGACTTCCCTGCCAACTCGCGTCAGCCGAAGGTCCGCGTTATCACACCGAAGAAGCAGCCGATGCTCTGCGCGCGACGTGAACATCCGGTACGGCTCCAGGCACCCACGCGTTATTAGGTCATCTACCATAACTCCTATGTACGATTCCTGACGACCTAGAACCAGCGCCTTCCGCCCAACCGCTCGAAGCCCGGCGTTCACCCCGGCAATCAAGCCCTGGCCGCCTGCTTCTTCGTACCCCGACGTCCCGTTGATCTGACCCGCCAGATACAACCCCGCCACACGCTTCGTTTCAAGCGTCGCTTTCAGCTCCGTCGGCTGAATGAAGTCGTACTCCACGGCATACGCATGGCGGACGATCTCGGCATCCTCGAGCCCCGGAATCGCGCGAACCAGCTCGGCCTGCACGTCGCGCGGAAGGCTCATGGAAAAGCCGTTCACGTAAATCTCATCCGCATCCCGCCCTTCCGGCTCGAGGTAGATTTGATGACGCTCGCGAGCCGGAAACCGGACAATCTTGTCTTCGAGCGACGGACAGTAGCGCGGTCCGATGCCGCGGATCTGCCCGTTGAAGAGCGGCGAACGGTTCACGTTCCGTAACACAATGTCACGCACCTGCTCGGTCGTGTGCGTGAGATAACACGGAACCTGCGCCACTTCGAGATGGCCCGTCAGAAACGAGAACGGAACCGGAGGATTGTCTCCCGGCTCCTCCGCGAACAGACCGCGTGTCACGCCCTTGGCAAAATCAATGCTCCGCCGATGAAGGCGAGGCGGCGTGCCGGTCTTCAGGCGTGCCCACTCGAAGCCAACCGATTTCAACGATTCAGCAAGTTCGCGCGACGGCGGTTCGTCGCCGCGGCCGGCTGGTCGCTGCTCCGGCCCAACGTGGACCAGGCCATTCAGAAATGTGCCGGTTGTAATGACGAGCGAGGAGCACGAATATCGATCCCCGTCCTCGAGTGCAATTCCGGCAACGCGCCCATGCTCGATCAACAGTCGACCAACCTTCCCGAGCATCCAGGAGATATTCGGGTGTCGTTCGAGCACGGCGCGCATCCAACGGCCGTACGCTTTTTTGTCGGCCTGGGCTCGAGGTGACCACACAGCCGGACCTCGACTGCGGTTCAGCAGTTTGAACTGGATCCCCGTCGCATCGATCGCCAGCCCCATCAAGCCCCCAAGCGCATCGATCTCTGCGACGAGATGCCCTTTGGCCGTGCCGCCAATGGCGGGATTGCACGGCATGTGAGCGACGGTGTCGGTCGTCAACGTGCAGATTGCCGTGCGACAGCCCACCTGAGCCGCGGCCCAGGCCGCCTCACAGCCTGCGTGACCCGCGCCAACGACTATGACGTCGTAGTGGTTCATTCTGAAATCCGAGAGCCGAATTCCGAGCTCTATTTCCCGATACAAAAGCGCCCGAAGATGTGCGCCAACACATCGTCGGCCGTCCTCTTGCCCGTGATTTCCTCGAACGCATGTCGCGCAGCTTGGAGGTCGGCCAGTACGAATTCCTCTGAAAGCCGGCCCCCTCTGTCGGTGATGGCCTGCTTCGCCTGGTTGAGCGCCTGCTGCGCGCGCTCCAGGAGTTCGATGTGACGGATGTTGGTGACAGCCGCTGTGTCGCGCTCGACGTCGCCGCCGCCAAGAGCCTCCACTACGTTCGCCTTGAGCCGGTCGAGCCCTTCCCCACTTCGAACGGAGATCGGAACCACCGACTCACTGACCTCCTGCAGCGAATCGGAGCACCAGGCCTCGGGCAGATCGATCTTGTTCACGACGATGACCCGTTGCATGTCGGACGTTTCGTCGAGCAGGTGTCTGTCTACGTCAGTCAGCTCTTGGGAACGATCGAGCACGACGAGAACCAGTTGCGCGATCGCGCGTGCCCGACGGGCTCGCTCGATGCCTTCCCGTTCCACATCTTCAATCGGGTCGACCGTTCCCCGCTCGCCAGCCGTGTCCACCAGCGCAACGCGCACGCCTTGGAGATCGGTCACCTCGGTCACGAAATCACGCGTGGTCCCCGGCACCGCTGTCACAATCGCCCGTCCCGTCCCGAGCAGCGCATTGAAAAGACTCGATTTGCCGACGTTGGATCGACCTGCAATCACGACATGCGCTCCCTCGCGAATCAGGCGTCCCCGGCGGGCACCGGAAAGGAGTCGCACGATGCGTCCTTGTAGCCCATCGAGCTCGTCGATCGTTCGTTCGGGGTCGACGAAGTGATACCCCTCTTCCGGAAAATCAATCGAAGCCTCGAATCGCGCCACCATGTCGAACAGCAGCGTGTCGATCGCCTCGATTTCGGCTGTCAGCGTGCCTTCGAGCTGATCGAATGCCACGCGCGCCTGGAGGGGCGTGACGGCCTCAATCAGATCGGCGACGGCCTCGGCCTGGACGAGATCGAGCCTCCCGTTGAGAAACGCTCTCAAGGTGAACTCGCCGGGTTCGGCCAGCCGGGCTCCGGCATCCATTGCGGCTTTGAGAATCTGGTGCAGGACCACGGGGCTGCCATGCGCGCTGATCTCGACGACGTCTTCGCCGGTGTAGGAGGCCGGGTGCTGGAAGTAGGTCGCGACCACCTGATCAGAAAGGGCCCGGCCGTTTGAGTCTCGGTTTCCGTTCGAACTGTCGTCGGAGGCTCTTCGCACACGAGTGAACGTGGCGCGCCTCGGCGTCAGTGCTCGCCGGGTCGTCAGAATCGCCCCGGCGACGTGGCAGGCGGCGGGCCCGCTCACGCGCACGACCCCCATCGCGCCTCGTCCTGACGGCGTTGCAATAGCAACGATGGTGTCTGAGGTGGAGAACATCGCAGTCGGCTGCTGGGCGGAGGCCGACTTTCAGATCTTTCGTTTCGAGATAATCACCGTCTTCTGCGCCGCATCCCCGATGCTCTCGGACGCAACGGCGGGATCTTCGTTCACCACGAGATGCACAATCCGCCGTTCGTAAGCATTGAGCGGACCGATCTGCTGCTCGACTCCTGTCGTCTTCGCCTTGTCGACCAGGAACTTTGCCATCTGCCGGAGCTCCAGATCCTTGTCGCGTCGAAATCCCATGCAGTCCAGAAGAACGCGGCCACTCTTTTCCATCTCGTCGCGGAAGATCGTGTCGACCAGGTGTTGCAGAGCCTGAAGTGGCTCGGCCCGACGAACGAGTAGTGCGCTGCCGGCTTCGCCCTCCAGATTGATGCGAACGCCATCCGCCGAGCGTTCGACGTGAGGCTCGAGCGGCAGGCCCATGGCTCCCACAACCTGGCGCACGAAGTCGACCACTTTGGTCTCGAGTGATGTGCTCATGGCTCAGTCTTTTCAGCGGCTTCTGTCTTTCCCGCTCCAGCCTTCTTCAACTTCCGTTCTGCAGGTGGTCGAACCATCCGGACATTGGGCGGACCGATGAGCCGGTTGGTGACCATCTGCTGCCCGATCGTCCAGAGGTTGCTCACAAACCAGTAGAGGACAAGACCACTTGGCGCCTGAAGAAACATGAAGGTGAAGACGACCGGCATGATCATCATCATCTTCTGCTGAACCGGGTCGAGCGTTGCCGGTGACATCTTCTGCTGAATGAACATCGTCGCGCCCATCAGAATGGGCGTGACATACAGCGGGTCATGCGCGGAAAGGTCTTTGATCCAACCGGCAAACGGTGCGCCGCGCAGCTCGATTGCCACCGAAAGCAGCTGATAGAACGCAAACAGCACCGGCATGGTCAGCAGCATTGGAATGCAGCCGCTCGCGGGGTTCACGCCGCGCTCGCGGTAGAGCGCCATCATCTCGGTGTTCATTTTCTGGCGCGCCGGATCCGTCGCCTTGAGCTTGGCGTATCGATCTTGAATGGCTTTCACTTCCGGCTGGATTTCCTGCATCTTCCGCATCGACACGACACTCTTGTGCCTGAGCGGGAACATCAGCGCGTTGATGAGAATCGTGAGGATGATGATCGACCAGCCGTAGTTCCCAACGAACCCGTTCACCATCTTCAGTGACGTGAGCAGGGGTACTACGAGCCACGCGAACCACCCGAAGTTAATCGCGCGGACGAGATCCTGATCCACCGCCCGCAGGACGTCGAAATCCTTTGGCCCGATGAAGACGCGCTGCGCACCGGGAGTCTGGCTGAGCTGCGCCTCGTACGAGACCAGTTCCGCACGCGCCTCGCCTCCCAAAGGAGCAGGCACGCTGACGGTGCGGTAGGACACCTTCGTCACGCTCGGCCGGACAAGCGCCAGCAGAAAATACTGATCGTCGACGCCGGTAAACCCGAACGGTCCCATGTGTGTGGGCTGTTCGGCAATCGCGCCGGCATCCAGGCGAGTCACTTCGTCGTTCGCATACAGAATGCCCGCAGAGCGCTGGACGTAACTGCTCTGGTTCTCCGTGGTCGTGAGCGGACCCAGCCCAGGCCCCCACTGGACAACGGGAGCGACCGCAGCCCCCCCAACATTGACGGTGACATCTGCCATCAGAACGTAAGAGCCGGGCGGGAGCTGAAACTCTTTGCGAGCTTTCAATCCGGATGCGTCTTGATACTCAAACCGCAGGTGACTCGGAGAGACCACGTCAACCTTGAAGAGCGCCGAGTTGAGCCGTCGCGCGGTGGCTTGGTCCTCGAGCCGGAGGCTGAATGGGCGAGGCAGGTCCGCGGGCACACCGCTCGGGATCAAATCGTGAGGCTGATTACTGGCATCGCGGAAGTTCTTGAGTTTCCAACTCTTTATCACCGCTCCCCGGTTTGAAAATACGGCTGAGACGAGGTCGGTCTCGAGCGGGACGTCACGTTCCATGGTTTCGGCGACGAGTGGCGGGGACGCGTTCTCCTCCGGAGACGGCAACGGAGTTTCCTTGCGAGGGGTCTCAGCTTCAACTTGTTGATTTTGTGTAACTTGTGGCTTACCCTTTGCTGTTTGTGTGGGTGCTTGAGGCGGCTTCGGCAGCAGCAGCTGGTAAACGTACAGCACCAGGAAGCAAAGAAAAAGCGCAAGTAGATATCGTCTCTCCATCAGAGGGCCTGGCGGGGCGGCACGGGGTCATACCCGGCGGGCCCAAACGGATGACACTTTGAAAAGCGACGAAGAGCCAGCCAGCCGCCGGCCACAACACCGTGGTCGCGGATGGCCTGCGCGGCATAGACGGAGCAGGTGGGTGAGAACCGGCACGAACCCGTAAGTACTGGTGCCACAACCAGTTGATAGGCACGAATGAGCGCAAGAGCGAGACGGGCGACCATGACCGTGCCTTAGACGGTCACCGCGACCGGACGTTGACGGGTGAGCGCGGACCGATAATCGGCTTCAAGTGTTTCCAGCGGGACCTTGCTGAGGTGCGGACGTGGAATCACGACGACATCGGTGCCACGCGGAGGCTTGTTACGGCGAAAGATCTCTCGAATCAAACGTTTAGCCAGATTCCTTTGAACCGAACCGCCGATCTTCCTGGTGGCCGCAATACCAAGACGCGCCACGGGCAATCCTGTGGGGAGCAGAAAGACGGTCATGTGACGGGCCTGAACCCGCGCTCCCCGCTCATAGACACGCTGAAAGTCTCCCCGTCGCCGGATGTGCTCGTCGCGGCGGAAGGTGTGCCGCATGGGATTGTCCGCGGGTGAATGTCTAGTCTGAGACTGTCAGACGCTTGCGGCCTTTCGCCCGGCGACGCTTCAGCACGAGTCGACCATTTTTCGTGCTCATGCGGACCAGAAATCCATGGGTTTTGCTGCGTCTGCTGCGGTTTGGCTGAAACGTTCGCTTCATTGACTTGCCTTATGGGACGTGCCTTCTGGAGTTCGTCTTCAAACGTAGGAACTGTCAATATTAGCGACGCTCGTTCGGCAGTGTCAATCCGCGGTCGGACTGAGCGTGTGACTCTCTCGCCTCTCTATCACAGGCTCGCCGATTTGTGATAGATTCGCGGGTCTCTTTTCAGCCGCCGAACGGGCAGGCCGTGGTTGGGCGTACCAGCCTCGATCACGCCGCCAGCCAGGAGCCTGCGGCACAGTAGGTAGGTGCCAGTTGGGCCGCCTCCCCAAGATTTCCACACCTGTGGAAAAAACTGTGGAAATTCCGGGCTTTCAGGCGTGCTGTCGTCGTTTCAACCCCGAAATCCTTGGTTCTCTTGGCCGGCGAATCCCAGAATCCCTTACCCAGCACGGGTTTTCGCCAGTTATCAACGTCACCCTCGAGTAAACACCTGCTCCGGCAGGGCGAAAGTTCGGTATCCCATGGTCGGCACCAATATCTGGGACGAGATCCTCTCGCGCGTTCAAACCAAGATCAACCGGCACAGTTTCTACACCTGGTTCAAGGCAACGAGCTTCATCTCTGATGACGGCTCCACCGTGACCGTGCGTGTGCCGGATCCCTCCTTCAAGGAATGGATTACGAAACACTATTCGGGGGTGATCTCAGAGGCCGCACTCGAGGCGCGCCGGCCTCAGGCGCACATCGCGTTCGTGACGGAAATACGCGAAGCCATCGCGCCTCCATCAACGCCGCGGCCACCTACCAACGCTGCAGTCATTGACCCGCTCGTTGAAGAATCGGTTGCTTCGACGCCGGCCTCAGGTTTGAACCCTCGATACTCCTTCGACACGTTTATCGTTGGACCGTCAAACCAGTTCGCTCACGCGGCATGTCGCGCCGTTGCCGAAACGCCGTCGCGAGCCTACAACCCTCTCTTCATCTACGGTGGTGTGGGACTGGGCAAGACGCATCTCATGCACGCGATCGGCCAGTACGTTCTTCATCACGTGCCTGCCCAGAAGCTCACCTACATCTCGCTCGAACGTTTCATGAACGAGATGATCAACGCCGTCAGATTCGATCGGCTGATTGATTTTCGCGAGCGCTATCGCACCGTGGACGTGCTGCTGGTCGACGATGTGCAGTTTATGGCCGGAAAAGAGGGTACGCAGACCGAGTTTTTCCATACGTTTAACGCGCTGTACGACTCGCAGAAGCAGATCGTCCTCAGCAGCGATTGTCCTCCGCACGAAATTCCCCAGCTCGAGGAACGCCTGCGATCGCGATTCGAGTGGGGTTTGATTGCCGACATCCAGCAGCCCGATCTGGAAACGAAGATTGCGATTCTCAAGAAAAAGGCAGAAGCCGAAGCCGTTCCGCTGCCGGATGCCGTCGCTATCTACATCGCGGGTCGCATCAAGTCGAACATTCGCGAGCTGGAAGGGTCATTGATCCGCTTGATTGCTTACGCTTCGCTCACGGGCCAGGAACTGTCGATTGATCTCGCGCAGGAAGTGTTGCGGAACGTCCTGGATCACGAAGAGAAGGTGGTGACGATCGATCTGATCCAGAAATTCATCTCAGACTACTACCAGCTCAAGCTGGCCGAACTCAAGTCGCGCAACAATTCGAAGTCGGTGGCCACGCCGCGCCAGATTGCCATGTATCTCTGCAAGACCTTGACGAACGCGTCCCTGCCTGAGATCGGGCGAAGCTTCGGGGGAAAGCATCATTCGACCGTGATTCACTCCATCCGGAAGGTCAACGCGATGCGGAAGACGGATGGAGATTTCAACAAGCTCATCAACAATTTTCTCGAAAGTTTTCGGTGAAGATCTCACTTTTGCACAGGGGTGACTGCGGTTCTCTTCATGCCCTGTGGGTAACGGGTTCTTCACCGTTTTTTCTCCCCCGGAAACAGGCCTGAAATCGACAATTTGTGCACACCGTAAACGCCTGAAAATAAAGGGTCTTAATTACTTGTTCCCCCCTTTCAACATCATCTTAGATCCTATATAATTTCCTCTCTTAAGTTCTCCTCACCTTTTCCAACATCAGACAGGCGTCTGGTGCGCCTGTCGAGGACAGCCCAACATGGAACTCGTCGTCCAGAAAAACGCCCTTCTGCGAGAACTGCAACTTTTCCAGGGGATCGTGGAACGAAAAAATACGATCCCGATTCTCGCCAACGTGTTGATGGAGGCAAAGGGGGACGAAATCAGGCTCTTGGCGACGGATCTCGAAGTGGGACTGCGGAGCAAGTGTCAGGCAGCGGTCTCCAAGGGAGGCACGCTGACGCTTCCGGCCAAGAAGCTGTACGAGATTGTGAAAGCGCTGCCTGAAACCGACGTCCGAATTGAAGAAGACAAGAACGGGGTCAAGGTTGCCGCCGATCGGTTCGACTCGAGGATGCAGACACAGCCACCGCAGGACTTTCCGACGGTGCCCGAGGCAAGTGGAACAAGCAGCGCCACGCTTGCGGCTTCGGCCATTCGGGCCATGGTTTCAAAAACGCAGTTTGCCATTACGGGTGAAGACACGCGGTTCTTCCTGAACGGCGCGCTGTTTATCCTGGGGCCGGAATCGATGAGTCTGGTGGCAACCGATGGACATCGGCTGGCGCATGTCACGGTGACGCGACCGAAAGGATCAGGCAAGGGGCCGAAAGAAGAAGTGCGCGCGATTCTCCCGCGCAAGACGCTTTGGGAGCTGGGAAAGCTTCTGGCTGAAGGCGATGGCGATCTGCGATATGAGCGCGGCGAAAACCACCTGTTCTTTCAGGTGGGCGATCGCATGCTGATCTCGCGAATGATTGACGGTCAGTTTCCGGCGTTCGAGCGGGTCATTCCCAAGGGGAACAACCGTCGGATTGAGTTCGAACGGGAGCGTTTGACCAATGCCGTCCGGCGTGTGGCGCTGCTTTCGAACGAGCGCTCGAGGGCCGTCAAATTCGCGGTCGAGAATGGCAAAGTCGAGGTCACGTCGAGCAGTCCGGAATTTGGCGAAGCGCACGAGGTTCTCCCCGTGGAATACAGCGACGGGGCTATGCAGATCTGCTTCAATGCTCAGTACGTGCTCGATTTCCTGAACGTCGTGGAAACCGATCAGGTGGTGCTGGAACTCAAGGACGAAACGAGCCAGGCCGTGATGAAGCCGCTTGGGGCGGAAGGTTACGAGTATACCTACGTAATCATGCCGATGAGGGTGTGAGGGCTCGGGATTCGGGGTTCGGGATTCGGGGTTCGGGATTCAGGGTTCGGAAATTGAGGATCGTGAAGTCCGGGGGGAACAACCAATAACGTGGAACAGAGCGATATCACACAGGGCGCGGCGCCGGACGTCGTTGCGGACTATGGCGCAGACAAGATCAAGGTTCTAGAGGGTCTGGAAGCCGTTCGCAAGCGGCCCGCGATGTACATCGGCTCAACCGGGCCGAGCGGCCTGCACCATCTCGTCTACGAAGTCGTTGACAACTCGATTGACGAAGCGCTTGCCGGCTTCTGCGATCAAATCAACGTCACGATTCATATCGACAACTCGATCACCGTGATCGATAACGGGCGCGGGATTCCCGTCGATCAACATACCAGCGGCAAGTCGGCGGCCGAAGTCGTCCTGACCGTCCTCCACGCAGGCGGCAAGTTCGACAACGACAGCTACAAGGTTTCGGGTGGTCTTCATGGTGTGGGCGTCTCGGTCGTGAACGCCCTGTCCCAGGAACTCGCGCTCGAAATCTGGCGTAACGAGCAGGTCTATCAGCAGAGCTACGAGCGGGGAAAACCGCTTGGGGAGCTCGAAATTGCCGGCACCACCAAACGCCGGGGAACCAAGGTCCGCTTCCGGCCCGACGTGGAGATCTTCGAGACCGTCGAGTTCAGTTTCGACACGCTTGCACAGCGGCTGCGTGAGCTGGCGTTTCTCAACGCCGGCGTGCTCATCACGCTGGATGACGAGCGCGACGGAAAGAGCCACAAGTTCCAGTACGAAGGTGGAATCATCTCCTTCGTCAAGCATCTGAACAAGAACAAGGCAGCCGTCAACGACAAGCCGATCTACATGCGCGGCGACAAAGATGGCATTGACGCCGAGATTGCCTTGCAGTGGAACGACGGCTACACCGAGACGATCTATTCGTTTGCCAACAACATCAACACGCACGAGGGTGGCACGCACCTTTCAGGCTTCCGGTCGGCGCTGACGCGGACGATCAATTTTTACGCCGGCAAGAACAATCTCGCCAAAGACCTCAAGGAAAGCGTGAGCGGCGACGACATTCGTGAGGGCCTCACGGCCGTTATCAGCGTCAAGATTCCGCGGCCGCAGTTCGAGGGTCAGACCAAGACCAAGCTCGGCAACACCGAGGTCAAGGGCATCGTCGAGGCCATCATCAACGAGAAGCTGGGAGCGTTTCTCGAAGAGAACCCTGGCGTTGCCAAACGGATCGTCAACAAAGCCGTCGATGCGGCCAGAGCCCGCGAGGCAGCGCGCAAGGCACGCGATCTCGTCCGGCGAAAGGGCGCGCTCGACAGCGGCAGTCTTCCGGGCAAGCTCGCAGACTGTCAGGAACGCGACCCGGCGTTGAGCGAGCTCTACATTGTCGAGGGCGAATCGGCAGGCGGCTCCGCCAAACAGGGACGAGACCGTCGGTTTCAGGCGATTCTCCCGATCCGGGGAAAGATCCTCAACGTCGAGAAGGCCCGGTTCGACAAGATGCTTGGCAGCGACGAGATCCGAACGATGATTGCGGCGCTCGGCTGCGGCATCGGTCCGGAGGAGTTCGATCCCGCGAAGCTGCGATACCACCGCATCATCATCATGACAGACGCCGACGTCGACGGCTCGCATATTCGTACGCTGCTCCTGACGTTCTTCTACAGGCAGATGCGCCAGCTCGTAGACGGTGGCTATGTCTATATCGCGCAGCCGCCCCTGTTCCGCGCGAAGCGGGGAAAAGGGGAGACCTACATCAAGGACGAACGCGATCTCGAGGCGTATCTCGTCAAGCGTGCCGCGGAGTCAAGAACGCTCAAGGTTCCTTCACAGAAGCTCGAGATCTCGGGCGGTGACCTGGAACGGCTGCTGCACAAGCTGATGGCATTTCAGAAATACCGTCAGATGGTCGAGCGCCGCGGCTACGCCCGCGACATCGTCGAGGTGATGCTCGACGTGGATGCGCGCGACAAGAACTTTTTTGGCAGCAAGGAATCGCTCGATCGGCTCGCCGCCAGGCTCACCACGCCCGCGCGGACCGTGTCTGTGGTCCCGGACGAAGAGCACAGCCTCTTCACGTTGTCGGTTGAAGATCGCGCCAATGGCTACCATCGCCATCAGACCATTGGTCTCGAGTTTGTCACGGCCGCGGAGTATCGAACGCTCGTCTCCGTCTACCGCGAGATCAAGATGCTTCAGCCTCCAATGAGCGTGGCAACACTCGAATCGGCCGCGACCGACGACGAGTCGCCCGAGCTGGGGACCAATGCCGAGACCATTCCCGCGCCAGGCGCTTCGTCGGCCGGAAAAGCTCGCGGCAAGGAGCCCAAGGATACCGAGATCAAGTCACTTGACGAGCTGGTCGAGTACTTTCTGAATGCCGGAAAGCGCGGGATTGCCATAAACCGGTACAAAGGCCTGGGCGAAATGAATCCGGAACAGTTGTGGGCGACCACCATGAATCCGGAAATTCGGACGTTGCTCCAGGTTCGTGCCGAGGATCACACGGAAGCCGATCAGATGTTCACGACCTTGATGGGCGACCAGGTGGAACCGCGTCGCAAGTTCATCGAAGACAACGCACTCGACGTCAAAAACCTCGATATCTGAAGGGTCTCGGAATTCGGCTCCCGGATCTCGTGGAAGAGATCATTCGGAGGCGAGAGCCCAGAACCGAATCCCCAACTGCGTTAGCTCCCTATGACCATCGCCGCCTCGAAGCTCCCGGTCAACATCGAAGATGAAATGAAGCGCTCGTACATGGATTACGCGATGAGCGTAATCATCGGACGAGCATTGCCCGATGCCCGCGATGGCCTCAAGCCGGCCCATCGTCGCGCGCTCTATGGGATGCGGTTGATGGGGCTCGGCTCGACGCGAGCCTACCGCAAGTGCGCCAAGATCGTGGGCGAGGTGATGGGCAACTTCCATCCCCACGGAGACCAGTCGATCTACGACACGCTCGTCCGATTGGCGCAGGACTTCAACATGCGCTATCCGCTGGTCGACGGCCAGGGGAACTTTGGATCGGTTGACGGTGATCCCCCAGCGGCCATGCGTTACACCGAGGCGCGCCTCGAAGCGCTGTCGGACGACATGATGGCGGATCTCGACAAAGAGACCGTCGACTTCGTGCCGAACTACGACGAGACCACCGAAGAACCCACGGTGCTGCCGGCGCCGTTTCCGAATCTCCTGGTCAACGGCTCGGCGGGCATTGCCGTTGGAATGGCCACCAACATTCCACCGCACAACCTGCGCGAGGTGATCGACGGTGTGGTCTGGCTCATCGATGAGCGTCAGAAGCGCCTGGCCAGCAATACCTCGTTTACGGATCTCGAAAAACGTCAGGGCGTGATGCGGCTTATTCCGGGGCCGGATTTTCCGACCGGCGGCTACATCGTCGGCCGTTCCGGGATCTATGCAGCGTATGAACGGGGCCGCGGCTCTATCCTCATGCGCGCCAAGGCCTCGATCGAAACCGCCAAGAAGGGCGACAAGATCTCGATCGTGGTGAGTGAAATCCCGTATCAGGTAAACAAGGCCAAGCTCATCGAGGACATTGCCGACCTGGTGCGCGACAAGACGATCGAGGGCATTTCTGACATCCGCGATGAGTCGGATCGCGAGGGCATGCGCATTGTCATCGAGCTGCGTCGAGGCGAAGTGCCCGAAGTGATCCTGAACAATCTGTACAAACACACGGCCCTGCAGCAGAGCTTCGGGGTCATCAACCTGGCGATAGTCGGGGGCCGGCCCAAGGTTCTAGGTCTCGTCGAGCTGCTCGAAAGCTTCGTTGACTTCCGCCGCGAAGTGGTTCGTCGACGTACCGAGTTCGACCTGCGCAAGGCGGAAGCGC
>DATBJG010000414.1:0-5830 GCA_036556585.1 Vicinamibacterales bacterium | reverse complement strand
AATCGGGCCCGAACTTGTACTGCTTCATTTCCCTGAAGGCCTGGTCGGCAGTCCAGCCATCGTTCTCCATGCGGTAGACGGCGGTCATGACACCGGTGCGATGGCGGCCACCCGCACAGTGCACGTAGACCGGCTGAGAGTCCAGGTCGTTGACGATCCCCAAGAACGACGAGACCTGCTCGGGCGTCGGCGGCACATGCGTTGTCATCGGGATTCGGTGAAATTTCATCCCTGCTTCTTCGACAAGACGGGCTTCGTCAAAGTTCTCGCCATCTTGCTGCAGGTCAATAACCGTCCTGACGCCCTGAGCGGCCAGGTCCGCGTAGTCGCGACCCTCCGGCTGCTCGCCGCGGTAATAGCTTGCATTGATTCGGCCAAAGTTGTTGATCCGGATCCGCGAAAGGTCGACAACAGCGCCGTTTCCGTCCGCGTGATCGGTTTGCGCTGCCGTCGAGGATGCGAAGGAAAGCGCCACCAGCACGGCAGCCGAAGACGCACGCACCAGGAAGGAAAACCGCATACTCGATAGGACGCTGGCGCTGGGCGATTGGCTTGGTCGGCGATGCGCTATAGTTCTGAGAGGAAACGGCCGTGTAATTACAGGGGCCCCACGTGGAGTAGATGCGGCGAGCGGCGCGGGGCGAAGGGGTCCCCGCAAGCGAGGCGCTTCGTGGGGGTAGGGGCCCCACGTCCAATTAATGGAGGGATGGCCGAGTGGTCGATGGCGGTGGTCTTGAAAACCACTGTACGGGAAACCGTACCGGGGGTTCGAATCCCTCTCCCTCCGCCAGCCTTCGCTCGTTCCGCTGAAGGAACATCGCCGAATTATCAGCGAGCCGGGCCCCAGAAATCACAGAGCGTCTCGTTTCCACGCCGGGCATCACCGATCTTAACGACCCTGGTGATGAACGTCACTTTGGCATCGTCGACGCGGCCCGTGACCTCGCAACAACCCTGCGTTGGGAAAATGACGTATGTCGCCTGGAACCCGCGCTCGCCGTAACCGCTCGGCACTTCGATCGCAACGGTGCCGCGACAGCATCGATGCGGCGCCCATCAGTCTTGAGCCGACCTGGAACACCGCGGCGCCATCCGAACTTCATTCCGAGCGAGCCATCGCGCGTGATAAACCTGCACCACCCGGCTTGAAGACGATAGTTCCATCTGGCACAATCCAAACGGTCCGATAGAAACCTGGCGCCCCTCCGTATCCATCGTATTCAACGGGAAAATCGGCCGCTGCTCGATGTCGCTCCACGAGGGTTTGTCTGACAGACAAACACTGATAACGCGCGACCGGCCCTGGTTCAGGGTTTACAAGTAGAGCTGGGTTGAAATGACGGCTCGTATCTACTCTGTGTGTGTGACTGATTCGTGCCGATAAAGTGATCACACTCAATGGACAAACACTTCACTTTGCAATCGCTTGCCTGTTGCTTTTCTCTGCCGCCAACGGGTTTTGTGGCGGATTGTGAAGGGCGGTCCACGTCTGTCTTTGCAGCACGGCTGACTCTGCGCGCAGATCATGGGCCTCGCCTACGTCTTCGACGCAGTCATGTTCGACCGCCATACCAGCGCACAAAATCAATGACCGGCCATTGATCTAAGGCGTTGCGGGCACAGACAAGGAGTGGCGGCGCCACCGAGGGCGGCAAGGGCGTGATCGTGAAATAGCCTCCAGATGAAACGGCACCGAATCCTGCTCGTGGACGACGAAGTCCGTATCACGCGGACGCTGGCGCTGTACTTGGTGGAGGTGGGTGGTTGTGACGTGCGGATTGAAACCAGTGGTAGCCGGGCGCTCACTACGGCTCGGGAGTTCCGACCTCATCTAATCCTTATGGATCTCGTGATGCCAGATTCCGACGGGGCCACGGTGGCCGCCGACATCAAATCCGATCCCGTCTTACATGCAACTCCGGTCGTGTTCCTGAGTGCGCTGACATCGCAGCGCGACACCGGGCAAGTGTTGAACCGCATCGACGGGTACCCGTTTCTCGCGAAGCCGGTCGACCCCGACACGGTCCTCGCATTCATCCACAAGTACGCGAAAGACTGACTATCAGCCATGACGGTACCCGCGCGCACCGCAAGTGAGTTCAGAGCGTGTATCGGTTGAGCACTGTCTGATTAGGCTCTGCGGTGACCGACGGCCACCAGGTGTGGCCGTACCGAGTCCGCAGGGATCTCCGCACGCATCGCACGCACGGCAACGGCCTGAGGCGTTGCATCTCCGCGAGTCGAGCCCATGATAGAGCGGCCGACATTGCTCATCGTCGACGACGAGCCGAGTATTGTTCAGTTCCTTGAGCGGTTTGCCAACAGGCAGGGGTTCAATGTCATTACGCGCGGCGATGGCCGCACGACCCTAAGCGAGCTTCATGCCTTGAAGGCCGATGTGGCAATGGTCGACCTCCAAATGCCGGAGGTCAGCGGCCTCGACGTGCTTCGTGCCATTCGCCAGACCGACCCAAGCTGCCAGGTGATCCTAATGACCGGCTATGCCGGAATCGACACAGCCATCGAAGCCATCAAGCTGGGTGCGATGGACTACATGAGCAAGCCTCTGGACTTCGACCGTCTGCGACAGCTGCTCAGTGTGGTGCGGGCTGATCGCGAGCGCCAACGTGTGCTTTTCAGCTCGGAACGCGAAATCTCGAAACAACTCGAATTCCACAGGTTGATCGGCCGCAGCCCGAAAATGCAGGAGCTATTCGGTCTGATTTGCCGGTTCGCACCCCACGTCCGCACGGCATTGATCACGGGTGAAACGGGCACGGGGAAGGAGCTTGTCGCCCGAGCCCTCTACGAGACGGGGCCTCGCGCATCACGCAAATTTCTGACGATTAACTGTTCGGCAGTGGTCGACACTCTGTTCGAAAGCGAGCTGTTCGGCCATACGCGGGGTGCGTTTACAGGCGCGACCGAGACTAAAGCCGGCATGTTCGAGCGGGCCGATGGAGGCACGCTTTTCCTGGACGAGATTGGCGAGCTCCCACCGCCCGCCCAGGCCAAGCTGCTGAGGACAATTGAAACGGGCGAAGTGCAGCGGGTTGGCAACTTGGATGGCCGTTGCGTGGATGTCCGACTGATTGCGGCGACCAATCGCGATCTTCCAACGGAAGTAGCGGCGGGTCGGTTTCGTGGCGATCTCTACTACCGCCTGAACCTCGTCGAGCTCCGCGTGCCACCCCTGCGAGAACGACGTGAAGATATTCCATATCTGACCGCGGCATTCGTGCGAGAGTTTTCCGGCCAATTTGGTAAGTCCATCGTCGGGCTCACGCCGACCGCCGAGCGTGAGCTCATGACAGCGCCGTGGACGGGCAACGTGCGCGAGCTGCGGAACGTGATTGAGCGTGCCTGTATGATCTGTGACGGGGAGTTCCTGAGCGAGCGCGAACTTGCGTCGCTGCTGCCCGCGGTTCCACACCCGGGGCCAGGTGTGCGCGGCCAACTCCCCTCATTGGCGCCCGGCCTCGAGTCCGGAGATCTCAGCGAGCGTCACCTCTTGATGTCCGCCGAACGCGATCACATCAGGCGCGTCCTCGAGGAAACGGGCGGCAACAAGAAAGCCACGGCTCGCTTGCTGGGGCTGAGCCGCCGCGCCCTTTATCGCAGGTTGGACAAGCTCGGTCTCCGATAGGCTCCGAGCCTCTTTCAAGGACATGCGGTCCCGAGACACGACGAGCTATCGCGTGCACCCTGTGCAGCGCCAGTGCCGCGAAGGACTCGCCCCTTGCACTAGCTGAGCGCACAAGCTCCAGTAGTCCACAAGAGTGTCGCGAGCGCCCACTCGTGTGCGGGGGCCGCACACACCCGCCCACAGATGGACTCACATCCGCGTGTAAGTATTTGCTTCAGAAACAGATCACCAAGTGTCGCCAGTTGGCACCAAGGCTGCTGTGGTATTCCCAGCCTTTTGCGGCATACAAGGGAGTGCCCTCATGTCTCGCGCATTGATTACAGCGATGCTCATCCTCACCGTCATCGCACCTTCAGCCACAGCCGCGGAGAATGAACCCGCAGCTGTCGATCTTTCGGCGGCCAGCCTGACCATAGTCTTCCAGCCTGAGCCGCGCCGCCCCGCGCCATTGATGGGACTGTACGCGGGCTTTATCGGATTACAGGTGCTCGATGCACGTACAACCACGGGCGCCCTAAGCCGCGGTGCGCGGGAAACCAATCCGCTTCTGCGATCAGGGCACTCGGGCACTACATGGGCGGTGAAGGCCGCAAGCACAGCAAGCACGATCTTTTTCGTTGAACGGATCTGGAAGAAGAACCGCATTCGCGCAGTCCTGGTAATGGCCGGCATCAACGGAGGGTACGCAGTCTTAGCGGCGCACAATGCGAGGCAGGCACGATAGGTGAAAGTCGAACCGATTCGCGAGAGATGCTGCAACTAGCGTGTGGTATCGGGCCAGGGACCGCGGAACGCAGACACGGCCGCTACCGGCGAGCCTGAATCTGTTGGAAGAGAACAAGCCTGTGATGATTGCCGTCCTCTCGAACCAATCTGTTCCGGGGAGAGCACTGACTCTGTCCCTGATGGCCATGATCATGGCCGTCATAGCGGCCGTTCGTTTTCCCGAGGCACTGCTCGACCAGCAGATTCTGGCGTCGATGCTCGCACTGATCCCGGCGTTTCTGCTCGCGCATTATCGCAGCTGGGGATCTATTGCCCTTGTTCTGGGCTTCGGCATGGTCGCGCTGTGCGTCACTCACCTGTCCGCTCTGTACTTCGGGTTGTCACTTGGCGCTTCTCCGTTCATCCTGATCGTGGTGGCACCCTACCTGGCGATTGCACTTGGTGCTGGCTGGTTCAGTGAAGTCCGCCGGTACGAAGCCGAGCTCCGCGCGACGCAACTGCAACTCATCCAAGCCGAGAAGTTGGAGTCGATGGGGCGAATGGCCGCTGGAGTAGCGCACGAGGTAAAGAATCCGCTGATGACGATTCTGACAGGCGTCAAGATTCTTTCGAAACGCACTGCCGAGACAGACGAGACAACGCGACTGCTCTTGCAGGACATGGCTGACGCGGTGGCGCGTGCGGACAGAATCATCAGTGGGCTGCTCAGCTATTCCAGAGAGCGTGGGCTGGACGTTGCCCCGGCCGACCTGAACACGACCGTTGAGCGGTCTCTGGTGCTGGTCAAGCACGACCTCGACAAGGCGCAAATCACGGTGAACACACATCTGGACCCGTCGCTACCAAAGCTGACCCTCGACGAGTTCAAGATTCAGCAAGTGCTAATCAACCTGTTTACGAACGCGTTGCATGCCGTGGGCCAGGGGGGGGCAATTAGTCTGCGGACTTCGTTAGAAACGGTGTCCCGAGAGAGGTCCGTCGGGTTTCGTCACGTCGACCGGTTGGCGCAGAGCGGGCGTGTCGTCAAGGTCCAGATTGACGATTCCGGACCGGGGATCCCACCGGACCATTTACGGAAGATCTTCGATCCATTCTTCACGACAAAACCCACCGGCACGGGCACTGGACTCGGCCTCTCTATTTCGAGACAAATCGTCGAGATGCATGGTGGGACGATTGAGATTGGTAACCGAGACGAAGGTGGTGCACGGGTCACCATGATGTTCAAGGTTCCAGAGGGGGCATTGGTATGACGAGACGGCGAATCTTGTTGGTCGACGACGAAGTCACGATCACACGGGGGCTGGCGTTGTATCTGCAGGAGAACGGTGCTTGCGACGTCCGAGTCGAAAATACCGGCAGCCGGGCGGTGTCGGCGGCCCGTGAATTTCAGCCCGACCTCATTCTCCTGGACATTGTGATGCCCGATGCGGACGGAGGAGCAATCGCGGCCGAGAT
>DATBJG010000413.1:0-7621 GCA_036556585.1 Vicinamibacterales bacterium | reverse complement strand
TGCCTGCCCCGCTTATTCCGAGGCCGTGCGGAGATTCCTCCGGGACGACGGGGCGATCCGGCCAGGACGCCGCCGCAGAACGACGTGCCACCCGAACGCCGACGACCGAGCTGAAAGCGAGGGCGTTGGCGGAGAGGGTGGATTCGAACCGGACGAAATTGCTCCCTTCAACGAGTTACGGGAATTCTGAATCGCTCAAACCGTCAGAAACGCCCAAAAGCTTCCGAGTTGGAACGATCCAGGAACGGTGCATTCTTGCCGATGCGTCGCGCAGGTCAGAAGTGATGGCAGCGCGATCGTTGTTAGCCGCCGAGCAGGGCCAGAAACGCGCGCGGGTTCACAATTCGGACGCCCTGGTGCTCTTCGAGCGCCAAGAGATCGGGATCACCCGTCACGACAAGTGTCGCGCGCCCCTCGAGCACCGCAGCCAGATACTTATCGTCGTCCGGGTCCACGCTGGCCGCGCTCATCTCGTAGTCGCCGGCCACGAACTCTGCGAGGAGAACGATATCCTCGAACCATAGTTGGGGATCGACGGTGCCGCGGACATACTTCCGAACTTTCGCATACGTGAGGGCGCGGAGCGTCTCTTCCACAATCGCGGGCGAGAGCACGATCTCGAACGCGGAGTCTCGCAAGAACCGTTCAATGACCCGGCCCGGCGGTCCCTCGGGGCGGATGATGGCGCTGACGTAGACGTTGGCGTCCAGCACGACTCGGCGCACGCGCTACTTCGCCTTGGGTCGGCGTTTGCGGCTGCGCTTCCGGGCCCAGGCCTGCGCTTCAAGGGACAAGTCGGTCGCGGCCCTCTCCGTCAGACCTCCACCACCCTTCTGCTCTGTCATGAAGTCGAGCGCCTGCCGACGTGCGAACCGCCGCATCTGCTCGAGCCGCTCGACGGGCACCAGAGCCGCCAGAGCTTTGCCCTTCCGCTGGATGACGAATTCGTCTCGCCGGAGGGCAACCCGGTTGAGCATGTCGCCGATTCGCTGCCGCACGTCGATCGTGGAGACCTTCTCTGACATCGCGCAACTCCAGCAACCATTCTACTTGCTATGGATGCGTTAGACAACCTACCCGGCTAAAGCCGGACACTACGCCTGAATTGGTCCGGCTCGCGCCCACACCCGCGCTTGAACGCAGCGCCCACAACACGCGCCCGGACGCAATGATGCCCTCGGGATGCGAGGCGATCATGCCGGCGGTCTCGCGCGCGCGGGCCACCCGCGCTCCGGCGGGGCCTCGAATGTTGCGCCCGTCGAGCGATGCGATGCGCGCCTGCACCACGTCGGTCCGACCGAAGGTGGCGGCGATGGTGAGCGATTCCGCAATCGCGAGGTCGGCGACGGCGCGCCCGTGCGGAGCGGTGGCCTCGGTGGACTGATGCCGACGATCCAGTGGACCGGTCTTCCTCCCGCGCTGCGTGACCACCTGTTCGAGAGGTTGCGAGAGCGCAAGATCACCGCCGAAGACCTCTTCCAGTTGAAGCAGTGGCGGGAATCTGAACCAGACGCACCGGTTCCCACCCGCGTGGCGGGTCTGAGGCTGTTGGCACGCGTCGGGCACTGCGACACGAGACCAACAGGACTCAGTTGTTTGGATTCAGCGTGTTGTGGTTGGCGGAGAGGGTGGGATTCGGACCGCACGAAATCGCTCCCCTCAACAACTTACGCCCATTCTGAAACGCTCAAAGCGCCAGAAACGCTCAAAACCTCCCGAGTTGGAACGATCCAGGAACGATGGATTTCGCGAGGCTCGCACACTCACTTCGCTGACATTTTGCGCGGCCGGCCGCCCTTACGTCCATTGGCGCGCGCGGCGGCGGTCTTCTTTGCGCTCCGCCGCCGACCGAGTAACGCGCCCAGTCCGACAAAGCCCACTGTCGCTTCTTCGCCTCGACCGTGGCTGACCCGCGCCACGCGCAGGCTCGTGCGAACCCGACGCGTCGCGACCGGCAACGCGTGAAGCGCGGCCAGATGCGCACGCAGCGCCTCGCGGATGGCGCTGGCGGCGGCCCGCTCTGAGTCCGCCGCGGCGAACACACCTGGAAGGCCCACGACGTACGCGCTCACGGTTCCGTTCGACTCGTGCTCCAACACGACGGGGAAATGACTGGTCATGGGTTCCTCAATGCTGTGATGCCTTGATGCCGGCGTCCTTCAGAATCCGATTCAAGAGCCCCACGCCAACATCCTTCTTCGTGTGCACGGCGATGGTGACGACACGCTTCGTCGCGGGATTCCAAAACTGCCGATGGCTCCCTTTGCCGGTCCGGAGTTCTTCGAATCCATGCGTCTTCAGAAGACGAATGAGCTCCGACCACGTCATTCAACCATCATCTTCAAACCAAACGTTCGGTTTCGTCAAGCGCCGGCCAGGGGTGTCGTGGGACACCGCGAGAACTCCGAGCCACAGGCGAAGCGCGTCGCGCTCGGTTCTTCTTAGTCATCGGAGGCACTGCTCCTGACGGCTTCCGGCGGAACAATCTGCCATTTTCCAAGCCTCGCCGGAATGACAGACTTCAGCATCACGAAAGCAGCATCCTTAATGCGCACATCCCCGGTAGCTTCTGGAGCGTCCTTGATGCCCTTTAGTTCCTCCACAATGGCTCTCTCCCTTGCGACCTGTTCAGGCGTTTTTGGTTTAGATTCCTTGGGGTTCCGCCAGATGGGCGACATGAATCGGTCCCATACCGGATAAACGTTCCATTCGACAAGACCCCTCCGGTCCAGGTGTGGAAGGGCCGGCGATCCGGAGGTGCGTCGACCGTCGTGGCCGTTGTTCCTAGACCACGTTGAGCCGCCGCTCTGAAACTGTTCTCGACTCGAAGCTCACCTGAGCGATTGACGCTCGAACGTAGACTGCTCGAGGTCATGACGTTGTGTCGAGAGGGCGTACGTGGGTTCCGGTTCCCACCCGCGTGGCACGGGCTCGCGACGGGCGAAGCTCGTCGCGGCGCGAACGACGTGCCACCCGAACCGCCGACGACCGAGCGAATGCGAGGGAGTTGGCGGAGAGGGTGGGATTCGGACCGCACGAAATCGCTCCCCTCAACAACTTACGGTCATTCTGAAACGCTCAAAGCGCCAGAAACGCTCAAAACCTCCCGAGTTGGAACGATCCAGGAACGGTGGCTTTCGGCGTCACCGGCCGTAGGGACCCGTGTAGCGCATCCCTTTCAGTGGATCGCTGTCCTCATAGGACAGCGTCGACACCTGGCCACTGGTATGCGTGATCCTGACGACGCGGGTTAACGGGACTAAGAGGGGGGATCTGTCAGGCTGATGCGAGCGGTTCGGGGTTCGCGACCTCGCCCCGAATCACGCGCGTGAAACTGGCGCGCATCACCGCGTTGTCGATCTGCTCGCTCGTCCAGTTCCCCGCCGGGGTCGTATGTGTAGGCACACGGCGCGAGCACCGTCGGCGTTCCGCCCGTGCTGTGCCGTTTCAGCTGCCTCCAACATACACGTGCTCGACAGTACCGTTGGAGTCGAAGTACACGTACGCAATCGGTTCGCCAGCCTTGTAGATCAAGAGCTTGTGTGTGATCTCCTTACGATCACAAACCCATCCCGGAACGCAGTACTTGTCAGGCGAAACACCCCTCGGGTACTCGTACGCCGGCTCACCCAACTCCATCCTAACTTGTTGTTCGGTCATTCCGGGTTTGATACTCCGAAACTTCGCGTACTGTTCGCGAAATGGAAATTCACCCAGTCGGCATCCAAGAAGGGACGTGACGAGCGCGACGACTAGTATCGGGAGTATGCCTCGCTCGGCAGAGACTAGGGATACTGGTTTCGGCACGAGCGCGCGCAGTCGGCATTCTTCATTCCACACTTGATTCCCTTCCAATCGGAAACCAGATCGTCGTCGATGGCAATGTTGGTCATCTGGCTTATGTAAGGTTCGACGAATTTCTGTATCAGTCAAATCGCGCGGTCAGCGTCTGGCCGTGCCGCCGCCGGTTCACGCGAAGCAGCGCCAAAGACAATCCCGAGCCTCGCTAGTGGAGGCGGCGGATTTCCGCCCACGTTCCGGTCCGGTACAAATCAGGTACAGCAAGAACTGGTCGGCCGTGCAAATGGCTGACCGACAAGGAGATACGGATTTGGAGGCGGCGGGAGTCGGTCCGCCACGATCGTCGAATTCTCGAATGATTTCGACTACCTGACAGGCTCAAGCGGCGAGAAACGACAGAAAGCCGTGGTGCAGGTACAAAACGGGTACAGCTGGTCCACCGGCGTCAGGAAGCCGCTGGAGTTGTGGACATAGCCCTCCGAGTTCACGAACCATGCACCAACCCCACTACCGGAACGACGCCAGAAGCCGACTCCCCTATCGAGTGTTTCTGGGGCCGGGCTTGAGAGCTAGCACACCACCGATCAAGCTCGAGATTCCAAGGAGGAGCAAGAGCCATGCATCGATTGCCCTCCCCTCAGGCCATCGCTGTCCCTGCGCGATCGGTGGGGCAAAAAGGGCGGTCAGCCAAGTGCCACCTACGAGCATGCCGACCGCTACCATCCGTCTGATCCGTCTAAGTTGTGTACCACCAATCATTCGTGTTTTCGAGCGCCTAGCAAGTAATGCGTACCCTGCTACTATCGGTGTGGCCACATGAGTATGAGCGTAGTCACGACAACCAACGCGGCAACCATCCAGAGGGTTCGTCGCGACAGCGGAGCTTGAGTGGCGGCGATCCGATGTCTGTGCCAGAAGGTGTGGGTAATCGCAGCTAAGCCAAAGGCGAACAAGCTGACTGTCGACACGACCTCGAAACCAAGCTTCCTTGCAGCAATTCCCACAAGCCAACCGGATGCGACAAGCCACCAAGATGCTCGCTGCGCCGGAGGAATGCGCGCCATGCCAGTAGCGATTCCGATTGGAACGATGATGCCTAGCCAAGTCGGAGCGTCTCCCAGGCGTAAACGCTCGACGAACCCAGCCTGAGAGAGCCCGAACACAATCAGAGCGAGTGCCAACACTACTAAAGCGACAATCACATAAGCCTCATCAGCGGGCCCGATTGCCCCGACGCGGTGGCCGAGGACCTTGGGGCGGAGCTCCTGGTCGTACAACATCCGGCGGCTCGTCGGGAGAAGTAACCAGACAATCGTTTCGACGGTTCGCCGGGGCAATACGTGGCGCACTCCGTACATTTCACACGAATCACGATGGCATTCCCAGCTCCGCAAATCAGACCGACAGTACCATTGACGCGAGTAAGAACGATGCAAACGGCCATTCCGACTCCTCCAGCACCTCCCATTTCGTATATGACGCAGCCGTTGTACGCCTTCTGATCGACCGGCCCAACGCATGGCCTGGTAGGGCAACTCTCAGGGGCCAAGCCGGACGGATCGATCCGCGTCACGCGCCCCAGTCGATCGCGCCGCGTGCCCAGATCGAGCCGGTCGTACGTGGTGGGCTGCTTGAACGACCCCAGGACGTCGGCACTTGTCTGGTCCGGGTATTTGTACCAGATGCGGCTCTCGAGCGGCCGCTTCACCGAGTGCGGCGCGGGCGCCGAGTGGGGAAGTCCCGCCCGGCCACTCCGGCATCGTCGTCCACCGCGTGATCGTCGCCTTGGTCAGGTCGTTCGCCCCAAGCGCCCATTGTTGTTTGTCCCACGCAAACGTGTTGTACCACTCGAGCCCGGTGTTCCACGCCGTAAACCCCGTGGGCACTTGGGCCCCGGGGACCGACGTCGCCAGCGCCGGCTCCTGCCACCGGAACTCCACGTGCTCGGTCCCCCCCAGCGGATCGGTCGCCTCGATGAACCGGTTGACGAACAGGCTCTCGCCGCTCCACCACTCGTGCCGGAACGTCGTGACCCCGTATGGCGTGCGCATCGCCGCCACGAAATCCCCGGGCCCGTACGTGAAGGTCGACATCAGGCCGAGCGTGTCGGTGATGGACGCGAGCTGCCCGGCCGGGCTGTAGGTCAGCGGCGCCGAGCGGCCGTACGGATCCGTGTCGCGCGTCACTGTCCACTGGATCGGTGGGTTATTGAAGGCGACGGTCTTACGGGGTTCTCGCTTTTGCGCGAACCGCTGAGCACTCAACTGCCCGGAAGAAACCTGTAAAGCACGTGGCGCGATATACGTTCCGCTTGAATTGATAATCGGATTGCTGGGGCAACCGTTCCTGGGCACATCTCGTCTCGAGCCACCTCGATCCGTTACCCCTGTGCCGGCTCAAGGTTCACCATCAGTCCGCGTCGCGCAGTTTCTGCAAACGCACATTCCCGTCCGGGAGCGACGCAAGTGTAAAGACCATCGAACCGGCCGTAACAGCCGAGAGGGTCTCGATCTGCACGCCAGCAGCAGTGCATTGGACTCTCCATCCTGGTTTAGTCGTCCCCTCTCGCGGGTTGAACCGATCCACCGTGCACCACCGATTCCCTTTGGTGTCGACGTCCAACACCGTTTGCGCGGCATCCTCTGGTAGACCTAACTTGATGAGAGCCTCTTCTGTCGGCTGCGCCGCAGGAATGGCAAGCAGCGTTGTAGGGCGACCAAAATCGCACGAGGCTTCAGATGTCTTTCGGGAGGTTCGAATCGAATCAATGCTTGGAGCCAGACATTCTTCAATCCGGTTAATTGGTTCAATCCCCTGACAGGCAGCCGCCAAGGCCCACACACTTACAACCAGGCCAATCCGGAATGCGTGTATTCGTAACCGAGATGTCGTCGGCGCTAGTAGGGGGAGCCACATTTCTTGCATGCGGCCTCTGGCCGAAGTAGCCGTAGACGCTCGTCTGCCCATTGGGATAGCTGATCGTCGCCACGCGGTTCGTGACGCTGTCGTAGGTGTAGGTAAACGTGCTCAGGACGGAAGATGATGCTCCGCTGGGTCGCCGCCGGTGTGCTCGAAGCGGTCAAAGGCTTCCGTCGGTTGAAAGGCCACCGCGATATGCCGACCCTCGTCGCCAAGCTGCGCGCTCGTGATCAGCAACTCGGACTGGCCAAGGGCGAGGAGAAGGTCGCGTGAAGGGGATAGTACAACACCCTTGCTCGAGAGGAGATCGTCGCTCCTGGAGTCGTTTATGCGATGACGTGAGAAACTGGGTCACCGAGCCGCCGCGAATTTCAACAGGCGGCGGGACATCCCCTGTCAGGCTCATGCGAGCGGTTCGGAGTTCGCGACCTCGCCGCGAATCACGTGCGTGAAACTGCGCGCATCACCGCGTTGTCGATCTGCTCGCTCGTCCAGTTCCCCGCCGGGGTCGTATGTGTAGGCATACCGCGCGAGCACCGTCGGCGTTCCGCCCCGTGCTGTGCCGTTTCAGCTGCCTCCAACATATACGTGCTCGACAGTACCGTTAGAGTCGAAGTACACGTACGCAATCGGTTCGCCAGCCTTGTAGATCAAGAGCTTGTGTGTGATCTCCTTACGGTCACAAACCCATCCCGGAACGCAGTACTTGTCAGGCGAAACACCCCTCGGGTACTCGTACGCCGGCTCACCCAACTCCATCCGTACTTGTTTAGCGGGTCGGTTCACGCGGTTCAGCGGTGCAATCGGTTCAAGAGGTCTCGTTCAAGCGGTTCTCTGGGTTCATCAGGTTCGGAAGGTTCGCCGTGTTCACGATGACCCTCTGAACCCCTGCACCCCTGAA
>DATBJG010000412.1:0-8767 GCA_036556585.1 Vicinamibacterales bacterium | reverse complement strand
AACGAACCCATACGCTTCGGGTCAACGGTTACGTACCTGGTGCCGCCCGCCGATGCCACAAGTGGGCTCAGGCCCTTTCGCATTCCCGTTGTTCCGGCTGTCGTACTGATCGCTCTCGTTGCGTCGACCTCTGCCGCCCTGGTGATACGGCCGGAATTCCAACTCGTGCAGGACACGCTTGTCGCAATGCCGCGCCTGCCCTCGAATCTCTGGGCGGCCGTCGGCGCGTTCGTGCTGGGCAGCTTGATGCTGATCCCGCTCGAGTTGATGGTGATCGCGGCAGGCATCCTGTTTGGCGCGCTTCAGGGTGGGATCATTGTCCTCATCGGGTCGCTGGCAGCAGCCGTCATCGGGTACATCGTGGGACGCACGGTTGGCGTGGGCGGAATAGTCCGCTGGATGAGCTGGCGCTCGTACAGATCGGCGCGACAGCTCGGAGCGCGAGGCGTGATTGGTGTCGCCATGCTTCGTCTGGCATCGGTCGCCAGCGCGACCTCGATTCACCTGCTGTGCGGCGCCGGGCGGGTTCCATTCGCAGCGTACATGACCGGTACAGCAATCAGCCTGATCCCCACACTTGCCGCGCTCATCGTCCTGGGGACCCTGCTGCGCCACACCCTTCTCTATCCGTCGGTGTCGAACGGGTTGATCACCATCGGGACGGCCGTGATTCTGGTGTGTGTCGCGGCCGGGCTTCGCACGTTCCTGCTGGCTCGTCAGTTTGCACCGTCAGTTGCCAGCCACCGCAATCGGGCGGAGTTCGGCTAGTGCCGCCTGGAAGCTTGCCCTTACGGGTCGCAACCTACAACGTGCACGCGTGCGTGGGGACCGACGGACGCCATGACCCGGATCGCGTGGCAACCGTCATCGAAGAACTGGATGCGGATATCGTGGCCTTGCAGGAGTTCACGTATCCGGCCAGCGTGGCGTTGGAAACCCGAAGTCCCGTCGTGCTCACGACGCTCGATCGTTATGAGTGCCTCCTCGGTCCCACGCGACAAACGGTGACGCAGTGCTTCGGCAACGCCCTCCTCACTCGGCATCCGATTGTTGACGTGCAGCGCATCGATCTGTCGATGGAACGGCGGGAACCGAGGGGGGCGCTGGCGGCAACCGTGGAGGTCCGGGACGTGCAGGTACACGTGCTCGCAGCACACCTCGGTCTTCGCTTACGCGAACGACGATTCCAGATCCGCCAGATTCTGGATTATATCGATTCGGTGCGGAACAGCCTGTTTGTGGTCCTTGGCGATTTCAACGACTGGTTGCCTGGCCGATCGGTCGTTCATGTGCTCGATCACCGTCTGGGCAGGCCACCCCGGCCGGCATCATTCCCGGTATTCTGGCCCATCGTGCCGCTCGATCGCATCTGGGTTCACCCGACAAGTGCCTTGCGAGGAATTTCCAGTCACACCACGCCAGCCGCTCGATATGCATCGGATCACTTCCCTGTCGTCGCGGACATAGACGTCGATGGAGTTTTCAGTTCTCAGTTTTCAGAAATTCGGAACGACAACCGAGAACTGACTACTGACAACTGAAAACTATTCGGTGCTCACCCGGTGCGCCGGTTTCGGGTACACACCAAGCCCATGATACGAATTGGAATAGACGGTTTCCGTATACCGGATGCGGTTGCCATCCTTGTCGAGCCAGCCGAGTGACTGCTGGAAGAGTCCAGGTTCAGGAAACCCCTCAGGGACAGAACCTTCCAGGAGGTACAGCTTTCGTTCGTGCATGGCGACATAGACGAGCGTTCTCCGGCCATCGGCGCTGTTCAACTGCAATGAAGTTCCCTCGACCATGTCCTGCCAGTCCCAGGCGTAGTAGGTCACCTGATAAGGAGGCCGCAAGTACTTGGACACGGCATATACGAGGGCGCCCCGCTCATCCTGCTTCCAGTAACCAGGTCCGATCGTAGCCCCTCCATCGCGGCACTGCGAGTTACCAGGCGGGCACGCCTTCCAACGCTCGATTCCCTGCTGCTCGAGCGGCGAATAATCCACAACCGTCACCGAATAGCGTTCCTGACCCCGCTCTGCACGGTACACGCGCGCAGGCAGCTTGTAGTTCAACTGTGACTGCCAGGTCGTCTCGGTGACCTGAGGCTTCCCGGGAAAATTGATGGTGAAGCCGTCCTGCTTGCTGACGTACTGATCCCAGTCCTGAGCGGCAACGAGTCCGGGAATCAATACGAGCATCACGAGAATCGTCGCCGTTACACGCATGATCGTTCTCCTTGCCCGTCACGACACGGGCGGAATCGCCTCCATCAAGACACCCACCGCTTTGCGCAGTGCACGACCACCTGCCGCCACACCCTTGTAGTGACCGAGGCGCACAATCGCGAGTTGATGCGACGGAATGATCAAAACGGTCTGACCACCGACGCCTGCCATGTAAAAGCTTTCTTTCGGAGCCGGGAAAGTGCCCTCTCCGTTGATCCAGAACAGCCCGCCGTAGACAGGGCGCTTGTCGGCAGCCCATGCTGGCGCGACCGTACTGACGAACTTCGCATAGCCTTCGGGCAAAATCCGTTCACCGTTCCACATGCCGTCCTGGAGATACAAGTTCGCAATGCGAGCCCAGTCGCGTCCGGAACCAAGCTCATACCCGTGCGTCAGGAAGTTGCCGTACGGATCGGTGTCCATCACCATCGTCCGCACGCCGATCTTGTCGAACAGCGCGCGCTGCGGGAAAGAATGGTAGTCCTCGCCGCGTTTCTCCACTGCCAAACGAATCAGGTAGTTGGTGAGAACTGGATCCGTGTTGCGATACCGGCCTACTGTCGCGGGAGGCCATTGCTGCGGGCGTGTCGCAGCGTAGTGAAAGGCATTGACGCCTCCGGTGTAGAGGTACAAGTGATCCGGATACGGTCCCGTCGGGTCATAGTCGGGGTCCTGGGGCGCAATGATGCGCAGGCCGCTCGACATGTTCAGGATGTCCCTGATGCGGATCCTGGCGCGCGGATCGTTCGGCGTCACCTGCCACTCGGGGATTGGCGCAGGTTGATCGAGCGTGTAGACGCCTTGCCGGATCAACACGCCCATCAACGTGCCGCTCAGGCTCTTCCCCATCGACCAGCTCTCGAGTGGTGTGGTCGAGGTGATCTTGTCTCCGTACCGCTCGGCAATGATCGTCCCTCTATATGTGACGACAAAAGCAGCGGTCATGCCGGCGGGATCGAATGCCGCCTCGACGGCTTCCTTCACCTTGGCCAGGTTCATTCCTGCCGGCGGAGGACTGCTCGGCACGAGGTCGCCCATAGGCCATGGTTGCGTGTTCGCATCAGGCAAGCCACTTCGCACGATGGACGGCTTGAAGAGCACGTCGGTCTTGCCGACTGGCAGCGTGATGCATCCCTGGCTGCCGCTGTGCTTCGCCACCCGCACGGTGCCGTTCGGCAACTTCACTTCGACCGTTCTCTTCTGTCGGTCAATCGTCGGATTGCCGAGCTGCCCCCTTACCTCGTACGGAGCCGTGAAGTAGCCGACGTTCTCCGCTGCGAATGCCGGATCGAGGCCGGTGACAAAAACGGCCGAACACATGATCTTTGCGTAGCCGGACGCATGGTGTTCGAGCTTGTCACCCGGCGGAGGCACGTAGGTCGTGGACAGTTCGAGCGACTTTCCACGGGCAATGAGCGCCTGTCTTGCCTCGTCCTGGCTTTGCGCTACGGCAGCGACGAAGACGACGACGGCCAGCAGGACAGTTGAGAGCTTTGTAACCAAGTCGATATCAATTTTCAGTTCGCGGGTGGGTTCTTTTTTTGTTCAGCGATCAGCGCGTGGTAGTTCTTTTCCTGATTGTCGATCCACGCCTTGTAGCCTGCCGGATCGACATACGGATTGGTTGGGCCCCCGAGCCTCTTGTACTTTCCAACCAGATCGAAGAACCAGCTGTGCGAACCGAGAAACACGTCGGCGGGCAGCGTTCTGTACTTCTTGAAACTCCGTGCGAAGTCGTCAGCTATCTCGGGATAGTTCTTGTTGTTGACGAGTTGTGCGCCCTCCTGAAGACCGGCGCAGACGATCATCACGTCGTACGTACGGCCGCCCTCTGGAACTCTCATCGTCCACGTCGTGCAACCTCGCGTGTGACCGGGAGTCAAATGAGCCGTCAGCATCGCATCACCCAGTGACACCTGCTCACCGTCCTTCAGCACGCGGTCGATCGGATGAGGTTTTCCGCTTGGCGCTTTCATGCCCTTGAGTGCCGGGACATCCTGCTCCATGGCCATGACCGTTGCGCCACCAGTCAATTCCTTGACCGCGGCATCGCCCTGCATGTGATCGCCGTGGGCATGGCTGCCCAGGATGATCTTGATGTCCGTCACCATGAACCCGAGTTTCTCGACCGACGCGCGCAGCAGCGGCACCGTGTCTTCGAAATTCGTGTTGATCAGGATGTGACCCTGGGGAGTCGTGATCAAATACGAATTCAGCATGGCCGTGCCAACGTAGTACACATTCCCAATGATCTTGTGGGGGGGGAACGCCACTTTGTCCTGAGTCCGATCTTGTGGCGTTTGTGCCAGACCCCCGATCGAGAATACCAACGACCAGGCAAGAACGATCGCGGCCATCAATGTCTTTGTCATCGTCTGCTAAACTTACGACCTTCTCCGACTGTCGGCAAGGCTTTTGACCAGTCCACCAGGAGGGGCCACATGGCACGATTCGTCCTTGTGCATGGTGCGTTCGCGGGCGCGTGGATCTGGGGACCACTGACGGAGCGCCTGCAGGCAGCAGGCCATGTGGTGCAGGCTTTCGACCTGCCCGGATTGGGTGACGACCGCTCGCCGACAGCCGAGGTCACGCTGGATCGCTGCGCAACGCGTCTTTGCGAAGTCTTGGCCACCAGCCCTGAACCGGCCATCGTGGTCGGCAACAGCATGGGGGGCGTTATTGCCACCCAGGGGGCGGCCCGTTGCCCTGAGCGGGTTTCAGGACTCGTCTATGTCGCGGCATTCGTGCCACGAGATGGCCAGAGTCTTCTTGATTTGACCAAGCTTCCCGAAGGCGCAGACGACCAGGTGCAAGCCAACATCACAATCGAAGGAGAGCCGCCTGTGGCGGTGATGCCCGATGCGGCTTCGCGTCAGGCGCTGTATGGGTCCTGCACAGAAGAGGTCGCGGACTGGGCGATCGCACGGCAGCGCCCGCAGCCGGTCGCCCCGTTCGCAACACCGGTGTCGATTCCACCCGGCGTGCTGGACAGCATCAACCGGTACTACGTACTCTGCAAACGGGATCGGGCCATCCCACCGCAACTTCAGCGGCGGATGATCGCCGAACACGTGTTTGCGGACGTGATTGAACTCGACACCGATCACACGCCGCAGCTGTCCATGACGACCGAGCTGGCCGAGGCTCTCACTCGATTCGCGACGCACTCATCGACGCCGGCGGGCAGAGTTGCGCCGGCGCACAGCGCGTGAGCCGGCGAATACTGCACACGCTGGGCGGACCCACAGTCTTCCTGCTCCTGATTCTGAGCCCGTTGAGCTGGGCGAGCTTCCCAATCCGCGCGAGTATCGGCCTGCTCGTATGGATGTCGTGGTGGTGGATCGCGCAGCCTGTGCACCTGGCGGTGACGGCGTTCCTGCCGATTGTCGTGCCGGCGATTTTCAATTTCCTGCCAGTCAGCACCATCCTGCCAGCCTATGCCGAGCAGTTGGTCTTTCTGCTGCTTGGGGCGAACATGCTGGCGATTCTATGGCAGCGTTGGGGACTGGACCGGCGCATTGCCCTCATGTCCCTTCTAGGGATCGGAACTGGCACACGCCAACAGATCCTCACGTGGTTCGTCGTTGCGACCGTATTGAGCTCGGTTCTTCCGAACGCGATTGTGGCAGCGTCGATGATGCCCATCATCATCGCCATGCTCCGATACATCGGCATCGAGGACATCGGCAAGAGCGCGTTCGGCTCGGCCCTGCTGATCGCGGTGGCATGGGGAACCGCTGTCGGTGGATCCGGGACCCCGACGGGTGGCGCTCCCAACCTGCTGACGATTCAATTCATCGAGCAGCGTCTGATCGACCACGAGTTCTTGTTTACGACATGGCTCGGCCGCGTGTTGCCGGTGACAATGCTGATCGCCTGTGCGTCGCTCGTGTACATGAGATTCGCGTTCGAACCCGAAACGGATCGGGTGGACGGCTCGCGCGAGTATTTTGCCGATGAGCTTCGCCGCCTTGGCGCCATGTCGGTACCCGAGCGGTGGGGACTGACCCTCTTTGCGGTGGCGATGGGGCTCACCTTCACGCGCCAGCTCTACGCATCGGCGCTGCCGGGGCTGACGCCCGCGTTCACGTTTCTGGCGTTCGGCATGTTGAGCTTTGCAATCCGACATCGGGGTGAGCCTCTGCTGGAGTGGGAATACGCACAGGCTCGTATGGTCTGGGGACTCATCTATCTGTTCGCCGGCGGGTCGGCGCTCGGGCAGATTCTCAGTGAAACCGGGACGGCGCAGTTCATCGCCGCACGGCTCGTGCCGTTTGCTGGAGGCAGCGAGTTCCTGGCTGTCGTGGTCTTTTCGTTTCTGACGATCGTGATCACGCAAATCACCAGCAATACCGCGGCTATCGCGATCGTGGTGCCAATCACGATCAGCGCGTTCGAGCGTCTCGGGATGAACCCGATACCGTTTGTCTATCTCGTCGCGTGCGCGGGTAACTACGGCATCATGCTCCCGTCCTCATCTGCCGGTCCCGCGATTGCGGCTGGCTACGGCGTGAACCTGAAGACGATGGTGGTCTCGGGCTTGTGGCTGACTCTGTGGATCTGGATCCTGCTCGTGGCCGTTGGATACCTGTTGATTCGTTTCTGGCCGGGATTTGGCGTGGCCTGAGGTGCTGAGCGTCCATCGTTTCTGGCGTACACTCGGACGAATCACCACGTGATGCATGAATCTTCAAGGACCTCAACGATGAAACCTACGATCTCGCTGCGTGCCCTGGTCTTCCTTTTTGCCGCTGCACTCGCGTGCCTGGGCGTCACTGGACTGGCGCAGCAGGGTGTCACCCAATTGCCACCCGCGATGTGCACGACCCTGCAGGGGCTGTCGATCCCTGCCTCTGAAATCGGACTTCAAACCAGTGGCGCTGTCGTGCAGACCGCAGTCCTGGTGAACGCCTCGGACGCAGGCAATCCAAACGGCAACTTCTGCAAGGTCACAGGCATTGTCAAACCGCACAATCCGAGCTCGCCAAGCCTGGAGTTCGAGGTCAATCTGCCGCTGGCGTGGAACCAGCGCGCGCTGCAGATGGGTGGCGGCGGGTACAATGGCACGCTGGTCACCGGGCTGGCTGGCTTTACACTTCAGCCCGCGACCGTGGAGAACCCGCTCAAGCAGGGTTTCGTCACGCTCGGCACAGATGGTGGCCACAAGGCCACGGCCGGGTTCGACGGCAGGTTCGCGCTGGATGACGAGGCCCTCCGGAACTTTGGCAAGGAGTCGGTCAAGAAAGGCCATGACGCGGCGCTCGCAATCATCAAGAAAGCCTACGGCCGCGCTGCCGAACGGTTCTACTTCATTGGCGGGTCGCAGGGGGGCCACGAGGCACTCGATGCCGCGGCGCGCTACTCGAACGATTACGACGGTGTCGTGGCGCACTATCCGGCGTACAACGTCACGCTGCTCCACCTCGGGTCTCTTAACGCTGGCCGCGCTGTTTACGAAGGGGGCGGCGCCGCGTGGATCAACCCGGCCAAGGTCAAGCTGATTACGGATGCGGTTTACGCGAAGTGCGACGACCTCGACGGCGTGAAAGATGGGATCATCGGCCAGGTCAGGGCCTGCAACACCGCATTCGACGTGAAAACGCTGCGATGCGCCAGCGGCGGTGACACTGGCGACACGTGCTTGTCCGATTCGCAGCTGGCTGCTGTCGCGCGAATTGCTTCCGACTACAAGCCAGGATTTGCGATCGCGGGCATGGAGACGTTCCCGCGGTGGCCGCTTCTCGAAGGCGCATTGTTTCGTGATCGATCAAACTTCGGTCAGGTACCGCAGCCCTCGAATCCGTTGTCGGGCAAGGAGCCGCTGCTCTACACCGCAGGCGATCAGACGGCCAAGTTCATCATCAGCCGCGATCCAAACCTCGACACGATGAAGTTCGATCCACGGCAATGGCAGTCGCGCATTACAGCTGTGGCGTCGATCATGGACGTCTCCGATGTCAGCCTCGAGACGTTCAAGGCCAAGGGTGGCAAACTCATCCTCACGCACGGAACCGCGGACGACTTCATCACGCCCCACAACACAGAGCTCTACTACAACCGGCAGATCAAGCAGTTTGGAAAGGCTGGTGTCGACAGCTTCATTCGTTTCTACATGATTCCCGGGTTCGGCCACGGATTCGGTCCGTTCAACGCCAAATTCGACAGTCTGAAAGTGCTGCAGAACTGGGTCGAGAAGGGTCAGGCGCCCGTTGGCCTGACTGCAATAGACGGAAACCCGAACGCCAATCGCTCGCGTCCGCTCTGTGAGTGGCCGACCTGGCCGAAGTTCACGGGAGCGCCCGGCAGCGAGAACAGCGCCGTTAGTTTCACATGCGTGGACTAGAACTTTTCTAAACGTTCATAATTTCGAAACACTGCTCGAGGCTTTTGATTGGATCTCGGCCCGGCCCGGGCCTGTATTCGTGGGCGACAAATCCGGTGTACCCCAGGTCGGCAATCGCGTTGGCGATAAAACGATAGTTGAGCTCCTGGGTGTCGTCGATTTCCATGCGGCTGGGCACGCCGGCCACGTGAATGTG